>JAHLLJ010000001.1 GCA_020444205.1 Deltaproteobacteria bacterium
CAAGGAAGTGGTGATCTGCGAGTGCGGCACCGCCTACCGGGTCATGAAGCACATGTCCGGCGAAAAGCCCTTCAAGGTCATCACCTTTGCCGAGCTCATCGCCCGTTACATCAAAGAGGGCCGCATCAAGCTGGACAAGAGCAAGCTGCCCGGCAAGGTGACCTATCACGACCCCTGCCAGATCGCCCGTCAAGGGGGCATCTATGAGCAGCCCCGCTACGTGCTGAACCATCTCACCGACAGCTTCGTGGAGATGACCCCCAACCGCCAGGCCAACTGGTGTTGCGGCGGGGGCGGCGGCCTGGTGGCCATGGGCGAGAAGGACTTTCGTATGAAGTCGGCCAAGGTCAAGGCCGAGCAGGTTAAAGCCACCGAGGCAGAGGTGCTGTGCACTGCCTGCGAAAACTGCCACACGCAGCTTTCCGACCTTAATGAGCACTACGGCCTGGGGGTCAAGGTGGAGTACCTCTCCGACCTCACCGCCAAGGCTTTGGTGCAAGACTGATGCTTAGGTCTGGGGCGCCCTGCTGGTTTTAGGGGCGCCCTGTTCGGCAGCCGCCAACGGAGCTGAGGTTGGAGGCAAATTACGTAAGGCGAGGCCCAGGCCGTCAAAGCGCTTTAGGTCAAACCGGCAAAGGTGCTTCTTGATGGCCTCGGCCTCTTCTTGCGGGGCTCTGGCCAGATGCTCGGCCAGGCTGACGCCTTGGGGGAGGTTGAGCGCTGTGATCTGACAAAGCACCCCGGCCACGCGGTCCAGGCGAAGCTGGAAGTCCCGGCAGGCCTCAGGGGCGTAATGGGGCCATCGGCTCAGATCATCCAACAGCGCGGGCAGCAGAGGCTCGGCCTCCACCACCATAACGGTCTGGTGCTTGAGCCACTGCACCAGGTTGACCCCGGCCGGAGCCAAGGGCCGTACCTGCTCGCTGATCGGAACGTGACGGGCCAGGCGCAAGGGAGTGGGGCGGTTGCGTATATACAGGGTCTTGCCCGGCGGGTTGAGCAAAAGGTCGCCCACGGCCTGGAACTCTCCGGCATCGGCCAGGCAACCGGTCCACCACAGGGCCAGCTCACCAAGGCGGGCCAGAGTGAGCCAAAAGGCCTGGCCTTTGGGGCCGGAATATTGCTTTAGCTGATGGCGCAAACGGGTAAGGCTCTCCTCGTCGGTCCACCCGGATGAAGCCTGACGCTCCATCTGTTGGTTTATGAGTTCAAGGCACTGGGCCTTGCCGAGGTCGAAATGATGGGAAGGCCTGCTGGGCATTTTAAACTTTCACTGCATTAGCCAATAATTTTTGCTGACATATATGACATATGTCGTGCGTGGCATATTTACAGAAGCAGGAGGAATTGTCAATCGCCCTCCCGCGTGACCGGCAACAGCGTGTGTATCGGCGCTATGTTAGGTGGATAAACACCCCGGCCCAGTCAAGTAGGCCAGGGTGCAAGACAGACCCCCCGGGCTGGGGCGCTTTGCTCTTTAGGAGGCGCCCCGGCCCACCTCCTTATGAATAAGCCCTGGGTGAGCCCTCAGTCCTCCCAGATCGGCTTGCGCTTTTCAAAGAAAGCGGTGCGGCCTTCCTTGGAGTCGCTGGTTTCGCTCAGCAGGACCACCATGTTCCGCAGATAGGCAATGGCCTTGGTGTATTCCAGGTCGCCGATGTGGTTGAAGGCCTCCAGGCCCAGGCTCATGATCGAGCGGCTCAGGCCCTTGAGCTGGTTGGCCATTTTGAGCACTTCGTCCTTCAGCTCGTCGCGGGTGGTCACCTTGTTGATCATGCCAATGCGCAACGCCTCGCGGGCGTCGATCTGCTCGCCCGTGCAGATCAGCTCCAAGCCCTTTTTGCGGCCCACGGTGCGAAACAGGATGGCCATGACCATCATGGGCCAAACCCCCACCTTGATCTCCGGGACCCCGAAGACCGAGTCATAAGTGGCAATGGAGATGTGGGGCAGCATGGCCAGACCGCAGCCTCCGGCCAGGGCGTAGCCGCTGATCATGGCTATGGACGGGGTGGTGATGCGGTTGAACACCAGGCAAAGGTCGGCGTAGCCCTGCAAGTTGTTTTTTCCGGCCAGCACCGAATCAGCCGCGAAATCGCCGATGTCCCCCCCGGCGCAAAAGGCCTTGCCGCCTTCTCCACTGATGACGATCACCTTGACGCCGGGGTCCTGGTCGGCCCTATCCACCGACAGGGCCAGCTCCCGCATGGACGCGAAGTCGAGCCGGTTCATCTTCTCGGGCTGGTTGATGGATATCCAGGCGATCTGGTCTTCCACTTGGTAGAGAATTGGTGTGCCGTCCATGCTGAACTCCCCTTTAAGCATGTTCACGGATGTGGAGCGTACCCCAAAATAAAGGACTAAATATACTGGTATAGTGCTGATTGTTCAAAAGATGGCCTAGAGGCTTCTGGCCCCAAACCCAGGCAGGACGTGGCCAAGCATTATTGGGCCCAAGGCGTTGGCCAAGGCCAGGGGGATCTTACGCCACACCCGGGCGGCGGTGCCCGAGCCCATGGGGGCGAGTATTTGCCGGGAGCCGTCAATGCTCAGGCGCTCATAGCGCAAGGGGTAGGGCAGGGCGCCGTAATGTTTCTTAAAGGTATAGGTGCCCCCGCCTTTTATGCTGCGCCCGAAGTTGAATTCGGTTTTTCCTCTTTCCAAGGCCAGGCGCATGGCCTCCCAATAAATCGCGTTGTTGGGCGAGTACTTTTTGGACTCCGCCAGGCTGACGTGCCACAGGTTGTAGCAAGCGTCTCCCCACATTAGTAAAAGCTTGGCGGCCAAAGGGGTGCCCTGGCGAAAGGCCACCATTATCTCCGCGTCGCCACCAAAGGCCTGCAAGATGCTTTTGAACCACCGGGCGGAGTGGGGCGGAGTCCCAAACTCATGCATAGCTACTTGGTAAAGCTTGATGAACACCGGCAGCAGGTTGCGGTCCCTGACAATCTTTACCCCGGCACGCCGGGCCTTGCGGGTGGCGGTGCGTTTTTCGCTGCGCAGACCGTCCCATAGGGCATGCTCGTCCGCGGGCAGGCGCTTGATCATCTGGAAATAACCTTGTCCCGGATTCTTGGGGTCGGCCGGCTGAGTCGCGCGATTGCGCAACACCACGCTGCCCGCTTTTACCCGGCGGGCCATGCGCACAGCCGCCTGTTCCAGGGCCGCCTCTATTACAGGGGAAACAGCAGCCACTCCCGCATAGTTGAGCAGGGGGAGGGAGATCAGCTGCGCCGGAGTAAAAATGCCCGGCACTCGCACCAAAGGAAGCGCCCCCGCCAACTCTCCGCCGTCTTGCATGGCCAAGTAATACGGCTGTAAGCCATAGGCAGTTTGCAGGACCTCGCGCCAACGCAGATCGTGGGCCAGGCATTTGTGTCGCCTGATGAAGTCCTGCCAGAGGGAGTCTTGGATATGTTGGCCGGAGATGACTTCCATGTGGGAAAACCCTCGGCAGCTAAGGAAAGGGTTGGGCATTGAAACCTATGGAGGATTTCTCAGATCAAAACACCATTTTACATTGTACATGCAGCACAGTTTGAACCATAATGGCTCCTACACCTAAGGTAAACAGGCAATCTAAATAAAGTCGGTCCGTGGCCCCGGATGACCTGAGTGCCTTATTTTGGCAAGATGATGGAAGGAAACTAGGTCCGCGAAAAAATCAAGGCCTACCCTGCCCGCTGGCCTGATGACAACATGTGAGCCATATTTCGCTGAGAACCGTTGCGCGATTCTTCAGGCAATACCATTAGCATAAATTCAGATACCAAAACGGCAGGGCCATCTGACTCCATTGTTTTGTGTCCCGTGCTTACGCCCCTTTTTCGCTTGCCGGGATGGGGTTTATTTGCATGGCAGCTAGGTTGAGGGCCAGCCGGACAGGCTAAGTGAAAATCTGAGTTTTCATTTTTAGGCGAAGATCGGGCTGTGCGAAATATGGAACTGAACAGAAAGGCCGATAACGCTAAATGGAGCGATATCGGCGATAGCTTCCCTTCACTGAAAAACGCTTACTCGACCGGTTATTACCGTGACTGCGAACGTGTTCTCATAAGGGAAAATTTCCCCGACCTGCGCCAGGCACGGGTGCTCAAGACCGACCTGTGGAACGAAGCCCGCAGCACTGAGCTGTTGTTTTGGCTGTCCGACCAGGGAGCCAACGGCGTGGGAGTTGACATAGCCTTGAGCACTGCCCGTTTGGCCTTGTCCAACCGCAATGGTCATAGGGCCCAAATGGCGGTGGCCGACGTGCGCGACCTTCCTTTTCCCGACGGCTCGTTTGATTACGTCTACTCCATGGGCACCATAGAGCATTTTCCCGATTACCGGCAGGCCGCCGCCGAACTCTACCGGGTGCTGACCCCGGGGGGGCGGGCCATTATCGGGGTGCCCAACCTCCACGATCCTTTCCTGCGCCCCTTGGTGGTGCGTTTGTTATCCCTGGCGGGCAAATATCCCTACAGTCCGGAAAAGGCCTTTTCCCCCAAATCTCTGCAACGCATGTTGTCCGAAACGGGTTTCCAGGTGCGCGGGATGAGCGGCGCCTTGTTCATGCCCGGCTGGTTGCGTATGCTCGATTGCCTGTGCCACACCAGAAACATGCGGCTTGCCGCCTTCACCGCCTGGGCCACCAAGCCCTTTGCCTGGCTCTACAATAGATTCCCCCAGCTGCGTAAGCATTCATATCTGGTGGCCGCCATTGTGGAGAGACCAACTGCCACGGCAGAAAACGCTGGCATGGAAAATGCCGAATCCATGACGGCGATTCGTGATGTGGCGGCCTGATGAGCATATTTCCCTGATCCGAAACCGCGCCTGGTTCCCGGTTGCGCTGTCCATTGCCGTTGGAGTGATCTGCGGTCTTTGGACCTATGCCTTTTCCGCGCGCCTGGGCATCCCCGACACCCCGCCGGGCAGCGCCCTTTTCCACGACATCCCTCCCGGTGGACTGCGCCATTTCCTGGGTCTGGGCCTGCCCGCGGCCGCGGCCTTGCCCAGCCTGGCTCTATCCATCCTGCTCTGGCTTTTTCCGACGGACAATAACGGGCGTTCCCGGCTGGCCCGGCAATGGGATCTCGCGGGCAGCCTGGCCCTGTTATCGCTACTGGGCCTGGAGTTGCTTTGGAGCCGATTGCCCCATTCCTTTGCCTTGGCCGGGGCCTTGCTTTTGTCCTTGGTGACCATCAAGGGAGTGGGCTTGGTCATCTACCTGAGCCCCTTTTTCCCCCCAACCCCGGACGGCCCACACCTGGGGTTGCGGCGCGGGATCGCGGCCTTTTTGGTGGCCTTTTGCCTGCTGGCTCCCTTGTCCACTTGGGTCTGGAAGGTGTACTCAGCCGCGGGTGACGAGGTCCGCTACCTGCTAATCGCCCATTCGCTGGTGCGCCACGGCACCACGGACGTGAGCCAGACGGTAGCCGGGAAGGAGTACCGGACTTTTTACACCGGTGCCTGGCACCGCGATATGGCCTGGAGCCCGAAGAGGGCGGGCATCCACGTTTTTCATCTGGTGCTGGCGCCTGCCTACCGGGTTGGCGGCCGCCTGGGGGTGATGCTGCTCATGGCCGCCATCGCGGCCCTGGCTGGCGTGGGTGTATTGGCCTGGTTATGGCGTAGTGGGCTTTCGCCTCCAGCCTGCGGGGCTGGGGTGCTGCTCACCTTTGCCTCGGCGCCCATCCTCACCCTGGGGCAGCACGCCCTCCCTGACGTGCCGGGGCTACTGCTGTTGGCGGCGGGATTGCTACTGCTGCAACGCCTGGAGAGGGCTCCGGTATGGGCCTGGCTCGGGCTGCTGGCCGTGACCTTGCTCCTGCTACTGCTGAAAAACCGCCTGGGCTTTCTAGGTGCGGGCTTGCTGTTGGCCGCGGCGGTGGAGCAATGGGTTTGCTTGCACCAATCCAACCGGCGCGCTGCCTGGCTCTGGAGCGCGGTCGCCTGCGGGTTGGGGGTGGCGCTGGCCATCGGCTTGGAGCGCTCCGGCCTACTTATTTGGGACGTGGGGCGCTGGGGGCGCAAGTCGTGGGAGCTCTGGGCCGCGGCGGGAAGTTGGTGGCGGCCAATTGGCGTCTTCCTGGGAGGGATGGGGATGGACCAGGAGCATGGAGTGCTTTTGCCTGCTCCGATCTTGTTGCTGGCTTTGGCTGGTTTGCCCGCGGCGTGCGCGCGCCTGCCTCGCGCCTCGCGCCAAGCCCTTATCCCCGCCATTTTATATGTGGCCATCATCTGCTTCCTTAGATGGGACCGCTTTTTCGGAGGGGACGGCCCGCCTGGGCGATTCATCACCCTGGTGCTGCCCACCGCCGCCTTGTTCATAGGCTTTGCCTGGCAAAATCTTAGGCGCGGCCCATGGAGGGTGATTTGCTTGGCCCTGGCCGGGCTGACCCTGTTGGCGAGCCTGGCCCTGACCCTGGTGCCTTCGGCCCAGTTCCACAAGCTCACGGGCGTTAACAAGCTGTTGGGCTTGGCGGACCGTTGGTGGGGGCACGACCTGCATCACCTTTTCCCCTCGTCTTTTGCCGCTGACAGTTGGTGGTGGCCTTGGCTTGTCGCCGGGGGGCTGCTATGGGCGTGCTTGGCTTGGGTGGTTTGGCGCAACGGCAAAAAGCCACCGGCCAACCCCGCGCCTTGGGGACTGCGTCAGCTGGGCTCGGCCGCCTTGCTGATCGTTTTTGGCTTGGCAACGGTGCTCGGCTTGGCCAAAATGTTTCCTTCGCCGTCCTTGGAGGCCGAACAGATGGCCGGGCAGCGGGCTCCCTTGTACGGCGTGGTGGCTGGAGGAGCCAAGCCGGTGGGGCGCAGCTTAGCATCCGGCGGCCGGGTGTGGGGACGCATGTATCTTCCGGGCGGCACCTGGGCCTTGAAGGTAAATGGCTTTTGCGGGGCCCCCGGAGAGGTACGGCTTAGCCTGGACGGCCACCCAATAGGGGAAGAGCCATACGCCGAAAATGAACAGTCGGTATTTGTGGTCTCGCGGGCTGCATCCGGATATGCTGAAGTTTTATTGGATTGGCGGTCTTGCCCTGAGCGCAAGTGCTTTCTTTTTATTGACCGCCTGGAACTGCGCCCTCTGAGCGAGGGTTCTCGATAGGGGGATTTGTGGCCTGGGATTGGCGAGACGTACCACGCCTACTCGCTTCGCCCAACCGGGCGGAGGCCATCAGCCGTGCCTGGAACGCCTGGTCCTGGAAGCCGGTTTATCCCCTGGCTGGGCTTTACCGCCGCAGCCTGGGGCGAGGCACCAAGGTGGTGGCGGTGGTGGGCTCCGCCGGCAAAACCAACACAGTATATGTACTGGATAAAGTCCTGGGCACCGATGATGGCGGCCGCGTGAACCGCAACTTTGGCATGCACTTGGTGCGCAAACTCATGACCTCCGGCCCCCGGCAAAAGGTCCTGCCCATGGAGGTGGGTATCAGCCGGACCGGTCAGATGGCCCGCTATGCCTGGATGCTCAAGCCGGATATCGTGGTGGTGACCACGGTAGGCAGCGACCATCATCCTTCCCTGGGCGGCCGGGAGGGCATTTTTCAGGAAAAATCACTCATGGTCAAGGCGCTGGCGCCTGACGGCCTGGCCGTGCTCAACGGCGACGATCCCAGGGTGCGCGCCATGGCCGATCTCACCTCCGCGGAAGTGCTTTTTTATGGCCTGGGTTGTCAAAATCAGGTCAGAGCGGAAGACCTAAGCTTTGACGGTCCTCAAGGCAGCAGCTTTATCCTTGTCGCGCCAGGGGTGCGCCAGAGGATACGCCTGCCCCTGCTGGGTGATCACATGGTCCTGTGCGCTTTGGCCTGTTGCGCGGTGGCCCTGCGCCTGGGCGTGGAGGTGGAGGATATAGCGGCCGCTTTGCAGGGCTTGCGCCCGCTGCAAGGACGCATGCACCCGGTGTGGCTGCCCAATGGGGTTTGCCTGATAGAGGACCATGGCAAGGGTACCGCCGAAACCTTCAAGGCGGCCCTGGACTTCATGGCCAAGGTTCCGGCTCAGCGTAAGATAGTAGTGCTGGGCCGGGTGTCGACTCCTTTGGGTAGTAGATACAAGCTAAGCAAGGAGCTTGGCGCCCAAGCAGGACGCAGCGCGGATATGCTGCTGACCATGGGCTCCAGTTATAAGGGGTTGGCCGCGGGGGCCAGGCAGGCCGGAATGCCCAACGATAAGATAATAAATTGTAAGGGTGAAGTTCACTCGGTGGCGGGTGAGCTGCGGGGCATACTCAAGCCCGGTGACCTGGTTTTGCTAAAAGGGCGCCTTGGTCAGCACTTGGGGCGCATCACGCTCCTGTTGCAGGGCAAGGAAGTGTCCTGCTCAACAAAACATTGTGAATGGACCACGCTAAGCTGCGACCGATGCAGGTTGCTCAACAAACCCCAAGCCGAGTAGCGGGCAGCCCGGGACTCGCCACACGAAGGACCGGTACGCATTGAAGACCATGCCCGATCAGCAGGCGATACCGGTGGTGTTGGGTTCCGGGGCCAATGCCTACGGTCTGGTGCGGTCTCTGTATGATGCGGGCCTCAGATCCGTGGTGGCTGACGAACACCGGGGCCCGGCTTTTTTCTCGCGCCTGGTGGCCGGGCGTTGGTTGATGCCGCCTCTGGCCCAAGAAAGCCGGGTGGCCAAGGCCCTGGCCACGCGCCTGGCCAACTTGGGCGGCCAGGCCTTTGTGATACCCACCAACGAACCCTGGTTGCATATTCTCAACAATTCTCGTAGTGAGCTCGGCCCCAATCTTTGCCTGCCCATAGCCGCGCCCGAGGTGGTGGATTTGGCGCTGCGAAAAAGCGCCATGCATCGCTGGTGTTCGCGGCATGGGGTGGTTCAGCCGGATACCATGGTGTTTGAGCCGGGTCAGAATTGGGGGGACTTTCTGGCTCGGGCCGTACAATGGGTGCCGGTGATCATCAAGCCGGATACCAAGGGGCTGGGCGACCAGGCCCTGGGATTTTCCACCGCGGAATTCCACGGTGCCCAGGCGCTACGCCAATGGGGAGGCGGTTGGCATCCCCAGGGCCCGCCTTGCACCATCCTGGCCCAACGATTTTTACATGGCCCCCAAGTGCAGCTGAGTGCTTGGCAGGGCTATCGCTCGCCCAATGGCTCCCTTTTCATGGTGGGCATGAGCAAGCTGCGCAGCCGGCCCCCACGCTTGGGCGGTTGCGGCGCGGCCTGGAGCTATGGTGCCGGGCGTGCCGGCCAACAAGCGGCTGTGGATATGTTGCAAGCTCTGGGCTACTCGGGATTCTTCGACCTGGAGTTCCTGGTCCGCTCTTCCCAGGAGCCCCCGGTTTTCATCGAGCTCAACCCGCGTCCGGGCATGCCCAACTACGCGGCCACCAGCATGGGCCTTAACCTGCCTTGGCTGGCCCTGAGCCACTGCCGCGACCAAGGCCCGCCGATCACCCGAATCGTCACCAACCGGCCCGGTCACTGGGTGGACCTGTGCGCCGACCCTTTGCTGGCTCTCACCGGAAACGTCGCGGGCGGGCGGCGCTGGACGCCTGGGCAATGGCTGCGATCCCTGCGCCCCGGTCCTCTGGTCTTTGCCCACTTCAATTGGCAGGATCCCCTGGTCTTTTTGACGGCTGGGGTCAGGCTGGCGGCTCTTGGCTTTCAATTTGCCGTTGAAAAATCTCGGGCGTCAAAAAGTACAAGCCAACACCGGGACCGGCCGGGTAAACCGACCGCCTGGGGCGGCCTCAAGTTGCGGATAAAAGGCTTTTTAGATCAGGCCGGCACCATTGGACCGGCCAAGATGTCTTTCGCTGTAGCCTTGAATAGTTTTTGGCGAAAATACTATTTTTTCCAACAGGACTTGCAAGGTCCTTTTGTTGAACCCGTTCCAATCCGCGGGCTGACTTGGCGCAGAGTACAGGCGCAAGACGCTCCTTTACTGGCTGAGATAAATCCAGCTGTCAGCGACTATAGCGTTGAGCAGCGTTTGGCCAAGGGGCAGATTGGTTGGCTTTTCTTTCTTGAGCATAAGCCGGTTCACTTCCGTTGGGAGGCCACGGGCACCGTGTTTGTGTACGCTTTGGGCATACCCATGGCTTTGGGGCCGGGCGACGTAAGCCACGTGGGGGGTTATACCAAGAGGGAATACCGCCGAATGGGTATATCCACCTTTAGCCGCGCCCTGCTGCTGGCCAAGGCCCGTGACCGAGGATATCGCCGGATGATTGTTGGCACGAGGTGGTGGAATCGGCCTTCTTTGCGCGGCTGTAAGGAAAAAAGCGGCCTGCAACCCATTGGTGCGGCAATACTTTGGCAGCTTGGGCCGATCAGAAAGCTGCGGACCACGGGGGAGCTTGCCCTAAACCACCGGGGTGAGCTCTATTTAAAAGAGTCCTAGGCTGCTTAGTATTCCACCCCAAACCGGCCGGCGGTGTTAAGGGGTGCTGGCCCAAAATGGTCCCGTGAGGTCGCCCGCTGCTTATGAACAGTACGATTCCGCTATAAATTCATGTAGATGTGTGTTTGGCGTGACGCTCATGGGCAACCACACCCATCTAATTAGGATTTCACCCAACAAACTGGCTAGCTAATAATCCACCCCGGGGCACATATCCCGTCGTGAGAAAAGTTTTATAGAGTTTGTCCTTGAATTCTTATATAAGACTATAGTAATCTATTCGCCAGATGAACCATGAACAATCTCTGGCTGGCACAAATTGCCATGATTGGGGACACTTCATGCAACCAGGGTCAACCCGGCTCAGAGTAATGGTTGGCCGATAAGCCGGAGGCATCAACGCCGCCTCAGAGATGTTGCGGGCGCCGCGAAAAGATCGGTGAGGGACTGGGAGCAAGGGTGCCTAATGAATCAAGGACACAAGGAGCAACGGGTATGACTGGTATGGAAAAACAGGACGCTTTCCTGGAAAAGTGGGCCAGCGGCGAGGGTATCCCTTTCGTGAGTGACGAAGCCAAGGCCGCTTACAAGTACCGCGCCACCCTGGTCAAAGACGCTCTAAGCCTGAAGAAATCTCCGGATAGGGTTCCGGTCTTGCCCATCGTCACCTTCGCGCCGGCCATGATGGGCGGTATCAGCGGCAAGCAGGCCATGTACGACGCCGACGCCGCGGGCAAGTGCTACCTTGACTTCGCCCTCAAGTACGCCCCGGACGGCTCTGGCTCGCCCCACCTGCTCAGCTATGGACCCGCCCTGGACGCCCTGGACTACAATCTGTACAAGTGGCCCGGCCATGGGGTGGCTGATGATCTCTCCTACCAATTCGTGGAAAAGGAGTACATGAAGGCCGAGGAGTTCGACGACCTCATTGCCGACCCCACGGACTTTCTGCTGCGTAAATGGATGCCTCGCACTGCCGGCAACCTGAAGGGCTTGTCCCAGATGGCCTCGGTGTTCAACACCATCCACCTGGCTTTCACCGCCCCCTTCTTAGTCTCCCTGGGGGCCCCGGATATGCAAAAGGCCCTGTACGCCTTGGCCGAGGCGGGTAAGACCACCTTTGAGTGGTTCCAGAAGCTAATGCCCTACATGGGCCAGATCCTGGCCGAGGGCTTTCCCTTCTACTCCGGCGGCGCCACCTGCGCGCCCTTTGACGTGCTCAGCGACTCCTTGCGCGGCACTACCCAGCTGATGATGGACGTTTACCGCCGCCCCGAAAAGGTGCTGGAGGCCATGGAGCGCCTGGTGCCCATCATGGTTAACTGGGGCGCCAATGACGCCATTGCCAACAACAACCCCCTGGTGTTCATCCCCTTGCACAAGGGCGCCGACGGCTTCATGTCCAACGAGCAGTTCGAGAAGTTCTACTGGCCAACCCTGGACGCGGTGAACCATGGTCTGGCCGAGCGCGGCTGCATTCCTTGTTTGTTCGTGGAGGGCGGCTACAACCAGCGCCTGGAGTTCTTGCTCAGCGCCTCGGACATCCGCATCTTTTATCTGTTCGACCGTACGGACATGAAAAAGGCGCGGGAAATCCTGGGCGGCAAGGTTTGCATCGGCGGTGGTTACTCCATCTCCCAGATCCTCACCGGCGACGTGCAGTCGGCCACCGACGAGGCCAAGCGCCTGTTGGACGACGCCATGGGCGATGGCGGCTTTATCATGAGCGTGGGCTGCGCCATGGACGAGGGCAAGGAAGACACCTTCCGTGCCATGATCGAAACCACCAAGGAGTACGGCAAGTACTAGGCCGCGCCTATCCTCCCTGCTCGGTTTGCCATCCGGGCCCGCCATAAGGCCTCAACCTAGGCTCGTACTATCGGCGGCCGTCCCTCTCATGGGGGCGGCCGCTTTTTTTGGCTCGCATGGCGGCACTTTTCCCTGAGTTGGGCCCGTGCAACCATGAACAATCGCGTCCGGCAAGGTATGATTCCTCCATTCTGGGCAACAAAGAGTGTAAACAGCGAATCCAGTGGAGCGCGAACTTGGCCCTGATCAACCTTTTCGATGTCAGCCTGGCTTTTGGCGGCCCCAAGCTGCTGGAGGATGTCAGCTTCCGGGTGCACCCCGGAGAGCGGGTGTGCCTTTTGGGGCGCAACGGCGCGGGGAAATCCAGCCTGCTCAAAATATTGGCCAAGGATATTTTGCCCGACTCGGGTGAGGTCAGCCGAGAGGTGGGCCTGGAAACCGGCTATCTTCCCCAAAACGTGCCCAGCAACATGACCGGCGAGGTTTATGACCTTGTTGCCGAGGCGCTGGGCACCATGGGCCGCACCTTGATTGAACTGCGCCGGGGACAAGGTGGCCTGCAAAGCGCCGAGCAGGGCAACGAGCCTGAGATATGGCAGGCCGACCGCCGGGTGCGCACTGTGCTGACCCGCCTGGGCCTGGAGCCGGGCTTACGGGTGGAAACCCTTTCCGGGGGGCTCAAGCGCCGGGTGCTGTTGGCCAGGGCCCTTGCCGGCAGCCCTGGGCTGTTGCTCTTGGACGAGCCCACCAACCACCTGGACATTGACTCCATAGTTTGGCTGGAGGAGTTCCTCACAGGGTTCCAGGGGGCCATGGTCTTTATCTCCCACGACCGGGCCTTTGCCCGCAACCTGGCCACCCGGGTGGTGGAGCTGGACCGGGGCGCCCTCTACGACTGGAACTGCCCTTACGACGAATTTTTGCGCCGCCGCGAAGACGCTCTGGCCATGGAACGGGAGCAGCGGGAAAAATTCGACAAGAAAATGAGCCAGGAGGAGGCCTGGCTCACCCGGGGACTCAAGGCCAGGCGGACCAGGAACGAGGGAAGGGTGCGCCGCCTTATGCAGATGCGCCAAGAGCGGGCCAGGCGCAGGGATCTGCAGGGCTCCGCCAGGATGCAGACCCAAGAGGCGCGCCTGTCCGGCAAGGTGGTGGTCGAGCTGGATGAAGTGGGTTTTGCCTATGATTCTAAAGCGCCGCTGATCGAGCATTTCAGCACCTTGATCCTGCGTGGGGACAAGATCGGCATCATGGGTCCCAATGGCTCGGGCAAGACCACTTTGCTCAAGCTGCTGCTGGGCGGCCTCGAGCCTCAGTCCGGGGATATCCGCCTGGGGGCCAATCTTGATATCGCTTACTTCGACCAGATGCGCGAGGAGCTGGACCAGGACAAGACTGTGCAGGAGAACCTGTCCGAGGGTCAGGAAACCCTGATAATCGGCGGCCGCCAGCGTCACGTCATCAGCTATCTCAAGGACTTTCTCTTTACTCCCGACCGTGCCCAGAGCCCGGTGCGCGTGCTCTCCGGCGGAGAGCGCAACCGCCTGCTTTTGGCCAAGCTGTTCGCCAAACCGGCCAACTTGCTGGTGCTGGACGAACCCACCAACGACCTGGACCGCGACACCTTGCAACTCATGGAAGACCTTTTGGTGGATTTCCAGGGCACGGTGCTCCTGGTAAGCCACGACCGGGAGTTCCTCAACAACGTGGTGGCCGGCACCTTGGTGTTGGAGGGCGGAGGCCGGGTGGGCGAGTATGCGGGTGGCTATGACGACTGGCTGCTGCAACGCGCCAAGTCCGCGCCCCCGGACAAGCCCAGACCCGCCAAACCAGCCAAGCTCCCAAAGCGTTCATCACGGGGGCGCCCCCGCAAGCTGAGCTACAACCAGCAGCGGGAGCTGGCCGAGCTGCCCCAAAAAATAGAATCCCTGGAGCGTGAACAGAGTGAGCTGCACCAGCGGGTGTCGGATCCGGAGCTTTACGCCAAGGGCGGCAAAGAGGCGGCGGCCATCAGCACCAGGTTGGAGGAGCTGGAGCGGGAGATGGAAGAGGCTTTCTCTCGCTGGGAGGAACTGGAGGCCATCCCAGATTAACAGCTGCGTGTGAACTTCCCATCCAAAGTGCGGATGCTATAATGCCCCCTCTTGACCGGAGCAGGCCAAGGTGACTCGGCTGATTTTATCGACGGATGATGGAGCCCTTTCGTGTCTGAGTTAAGCGCACCGCTGGTGTCGGTGGTGGTCACCAGTTACAACTACGGGCGATTCGTGCGCCAGGCTCTTGAGTCGGTGGCCGCCCAGGACTATCCGAATTGGGAGTGCCTGGTGGTGGACGACTGCTCCCAGGATGACTCGCCGCAGGTGATCTCCGAGTTCATCGCCCAGGAGGCTTCGGGCCGTTTCCGCTTGGTGCGCCATGTCACCAATCAGGGCCAGATGCAGGGCTTCAAAACCGGCCTGGAGCAGAGCAAGGGCCATTTCGTGGCCTACCTGGACGCCGACGATTGGTGGCTGTCCGACATGATCTCCACCCATGTACGGGCCCATCTACAGGGCGACACCCATGTAAACATATCCTGTTCCGATCTGCTCCAGGTGGATACCCGGGGACAGGTTCTATCCACTACCGGCTACATACGCCGCCTGCTGGGGTTTCTCGCGCCGGAAGCTGAGCACCCCGAGCCGCGGGTCCTTTGGGGCCATGACGGCCGCCTCAGTGTGCAGCAAGAGCTTGGTGCTCCGGTTCTGGTGATCCCGCAAGAGCGCGGCGGGATAGAGTATCTGTGGACCGCCACCTCGGGGATGTTCTTCCGGCGTAACGCTCTGGAATTGGTCATGCCCGATGATGCGGGGACTCTGGCGGTCTGCGCGGACAGCTACTTGGCCTATTTTTCCCATGCCATGGGAGGCTCGCTGATCATCCCCACGGCACATGGCTGCTATCGCCGCCATGGGTCCAACAGCTACGCTCAGAGCCTCAATTCCATGTTCATCCTAAGTGGCGATTTTTCCAGCCGCTTACACAACAGCTTCGTGTTCCCCCAGATTTTGCATCACCTGGACAGGAACGCCGACCATCTGCGCCATCGTCTGGGACCGGACCAGTACCGTACGCTACGCCAGAGTTTTATGCTGGAGGAGCCCCCTCATTGGGAGCCAGAGACCGAGGCGCGGGAAGCGGTTTCACGGCCCGTGGCCGGCCTGGGCCCGCGCGGCAAGCTGCGCGCCGCCACCCGGAGGGCCCTGCGGCGCGCGCCCCGCGGGAGTGGCGCCAAGCAACGGCGGCTCCTGGTGTCGCGGGTGTGGCGGCGTTTCAGGGCCATCAGCCGGGCACAGGATCCCCTGTTGGCCGACGAGGCCACGGCCGCCTGGCGGGCCCTGTTGATCGACGACCCCCAATCACAAGCGCTTCCTGTTTTTGACTCGGAATATTACCTGGAGCGCAACCCGGACGTGGCCAAGTCTGGTCATGATCCACTGGTGCACTACCTTTTATGGGGGGCTTGGGAGGGGCGCGATCCCCACCCGCTTTTTCACTCGCGGTTTTACTTGAACCGTTACCCTGACGTGGCCCGCTCCGGCAGCAACCCGCTGACCCATTGGCTGCTCTACGGCCAAAGGGAGGGGCGGGCGCCGCATCCCCTTTTTGATGCTGCTTACTACTCCCGCTCCCTTGGGCAAGCCTTTGTCAACGGCCTGGGGGCCATGGCCCATTTGCTGCTGGCGAAGGGCCCGGTGTGGTCGGACCCTCACGTGCTGTTCAACTGCCGCCACTACTTGGACAGCTGCCCCGAAGCGGCTCATTACGGCAGGCATCCTTTGTTGCATTACCTGGAAAAAGGCTGGATAGCTTCCGCCTCGCCGCATCCCCTTTTCGACAGCAAGTTCTACGAGGACAACAATCCCAATGAGGTACGCCAGGACCCCGTGCCGCTAGTGGACTTCATGCTGCGCGGCGGCAGGGAGCGCTTGCGCCCCAGCCACCTGTTCGACACCGCCTGGTACATGGGCTTGCACCCAGCCCATCGCGACACTCCCTTGAACCCCCTGGAGCACTACCTTACCCATGCCGATACCCTGGGCATACGGCCTTCCCGCTTTTTCATACCCAACACCTACTCCGACGTAAGCGGCGAACCCCAGGGCGGCCAATGGGATCGCTTGTCACACTGCAAGCTTAACTGGTTGGCTCGGGATGCGGGCTCCGAGGGGGAACAGGTACGTGAGCGCGGACGGCGAGGCAAGGTGGCCTTGGCGGTCAACCAGCACGGCTATCAGGTATTCCGGGAGTTGCAGGAGCATCTGGCCCAAGGTCTGCGCCAAGCGGGCGCCGAGGTGATGACTCTGGGGGTTGACCAGGAACCGCCCCAAGCCCAGTGGCGCACCGTGATTATCGGGCCCCACGAGTTTTTCAGCCACCCCGATGGGGAGGCCTGGTTGCAATGGGAGGGTCTGGGCAACGCAGTGATGCTCAACACCGAACCCTTGCACACCTATTATTTCGAACGCGTCCTGCCCCTTCTGCTGAACGCTTCGGCGGTGCTGGACTTGGACTGGCACAACACCCTGCGTTTGCGCGAACTGGGGGTCAAGGCCCATTTCCTGCCGCCGGGCTGGGTGGAGGACGGACCGGCTCAGGCCGAGGCCACCTGGGGTGAAGGACTTGAGCGTATCTGGTTGCCCCAGGAGGTGAGAGCCTTTAACGGCTGGCGCGATGCTCCCTGGCAAGAGCGGCCCATCGACGTGTTGTTCCTGGGGCAAAACAGCGAGCGCCGCAGCCGTTTTTTCGCGGCCAACGCCTCGCTGTTCGCCGGCCTTCAGAGCTTTTTGCATTTGGTGGAGCCGGGCCTGCTCAACACCGCTCCCAAGCCCCAAGCCCTGGGCACCGAGGCTTCATTGTATCTGGCGCGCCGTTCCAAAGTGGTGTTGCATCTGCACCGCACTCCCAGCCGTTACCTGCCCGGCCACCGCCTGCTTTTGCACGGTATGGCCCAGGGAGCCTTGGTGATCACCGAGACCTGCGACACCTTGCCTCCCTTGGCCGCGGGCCGTGACTACCTGCAGGCCCCAATCGATCAACTGCCCGGGTTGCTGGAGGAGGTGCTGGCCAAGTCACAAGGGCTGAAGCGCGGAGCGGCCGTAGCCTCCAAGGGCACCGAGACCCTGCGCAATCGTTTGGATTTGGCGCCACGGCTTAGGACTCTCATCAACACAGGGGTGCTCTAGCCATGATAACAGCCGCCGTGGACCAGTTGTACCTCCAGGAAGGCCAGGACCAGGCCAAGGCCGCGGTTTGCGTCACCCTGCATAACTATGAGCGCTATTTGCCCGGATGCCTTGCTTCGGTGGCCGCGCAGACTTTGCCGACCCTGGACCTGGTGGTGCTTGACGACTGTTCCGAGGATGCCTCCTGCGGCCTGGCCCGCGCCTGGCTCGAGGCTCATGGTCATCGCTTCAACCGGGTGGAGTTGCTGCGCACCAGGCAAAATGCAGGGCCGGTGGCCGCGCACAACACTGCGGCCATGGCGGCCCATAGCGAGTACATGCTGCTGCTGGACGCGGACAACGAGCTATTGCCGCGTGCCCTGGAGGACCTGCTGGCTGCCCTGGAGGACAGCGGCGCTGATTTTGCCTTTGGTTTGCTGGAGCGTTTCGGGGGGAGACAGGCCATAATGCACAACGTGCTGTGGGGCAAAGAGCTATTGGCTCGCTCCAATTATTGGGACACCCTGGCCCTGATGCGCCGCGAATCTTTTGAAAAGGCCGGGGGGCATGATGACCTGGGAGAGTCTGCTTGGGGTGACTATGTAATGTGGTGCGAGGTAGCCATGCGCGGCGGGTGGGGGGTGCACGTGCCCCAGTTCGTGGGCCGTTACCGGGTGCATGACAAGTCGGTCAGCGCCAAGGTGGACGAGGACAAGATACGGCGAATGCACAGCAAGCTGAATGCCAGGTTCCCGGAAATTTTCGGCACAGAATGAACCGGGGTGATCCCAACCTCGTCTTGACCATCGGCCCCGGCGCTTTGCCGCCAGAGCCCGCTCTGGTCACGGTGGTGATCGTAAGCTACAACAGCGGCCCCATATTGCAGCGCAGCTTGGAGGCCATGGCCGCCCAGAGCGAAAGGCGCTTTCGGGCCGTGGTGGTGGACAACGACTCCAGCGACGGCTGGGCCGCGAGCTTGCGTCTGCCCGACGCCCGCTTCGTGCTGGTGTGTTCGCGCAGAAACTTGGGTTTTGCCGCCGGGGTGAACCTTGGGGCGGCCCTCATCCCTTCGCCCTGGGTGGCCACCTTAAACCCCGACGCACTGCCGGATAAAAACTGGCTTGCCGAACTGCTGGCCGTGGCCCGTGCTCATCCCCAAGCCGCGGCAGTGGGCTCCTTGCAGGTCTTTATGTCCGATCCAAAAATCATTGACGGCGCGGGAGACTGCTACCACTTCAGCGGGACCGCCTGGCGCGGCGGGCACGGTCAACCCCTGGGAAGCTTGCCCAAAGTAGCAGAGGTATTTTCGCCCTGTGCCGCGGCGGCGTTGTACGATGGCGCCGCGTTCCGCGAAATAGGCGGTATGTATGAGCGCCTTTTCTGTTACATGGAAGATGTTGACCTGGGCTTTCGTCTGCGTTTGACGGGGCGCGTATGTCTGCAAGCCAACCGGGCGCGGGTGCTGCACCAGGGCGACGTCAGCGGGGCCGGGGCATCGGGCCTGGCCCGCAGGTTGGGCTTCCGCAATCGCTTGTGGGTTTTAGCCAGGGACATGCCCGGCCTTTTGCTTTGGCTTGCTTGGCCTTGGTGGCTGTTGGCCCAAGTGGTGCTGTTGCTACAGGCCGCGGGACAGGGGCAGGGCGCGCAGGCTTGGCAGGGGTTAAGCGAAGGTGTGCGGGGCCTGGGCAAAGTTTGGGCCCAGCGGCGTGCGGTGCAGGCCTCGCGCACGGTTTCCCTGACCCGGCTTGTGCAGGCTATGACCTGGTCGCCCTTGGCCGCCTTGCGCCGGGACACCTGCTTTAGGCGTCGTTTCCCCAAGGCTTAGGGGCGCGGGAGGCCACAGGATTTTGCTGCAAAGAGCCGTAAGCAAGGTTGGGGTTGTGATAAGGATCAGCGGCCAGCAGGTTAGCCCATCGCCGCTCCATAAACTTCGTCTCCTTTAGGGCCGGCAGTGAAGCGAGCAGGGCGGCCAGAGGCCCGCCGCCGGTCGGTCTGGCCAGTTCCAGGCGAGCGTGCGGTGTCCATACCACGGCCAGGCCTTCCTTTCTTAAGCGCAGACAATAGTCAACATCAGCAAAGGCCTCATCAAGGCCGTCTTGATCCAGGCCGCCCAGGCGCTGAAAAGTTTGGCGTTGGGTAAACAGGCAAGCTCCGCTGACCGCGCTTAGGCGCTGACGGGTGCTGTGGCGCATAAAATTCCCAATGCGCTTCAGGGGCTCGCCGTAGTTCACCGGCGCGGCCACTCGCTCGGGCAACAGGGTAAGCCCTGCCTCCAGTACCGCGCCGTCTTGGCGCAACAACAGCCCCCCCAGGGCGCCATTTTCGGGCAGATCCAACAAACAGGCTGCTTCCTCCAGCCAGGCTTGGTTGGTGGGGCGCAGGCCGGGGTCCACCAGCCCCAATATGGTTCCCTTTGCTTTTGCCGCGGCGGCGTTGGCCAAGGCGGCCCAGCCTCCCTCAGCCTCCAGCAACCTAAGCGGCAGGTTGGGGTGCGCCTTTGCCTCGGCCCGCGCCAGCGCCAGGCGATGGGCCGGACCCGCCACGACCAACTCGATGTCCCACATGTCCAGCAGGGTGGGAAGGGCCTGCAACAGGCCTGACAAGGGCGGTGCTTGGTCTGGGCGGTCATCGGTTAGCGGAGACAGCAGGCTGATGGAGGGTCTGGGGGATGGAGTGAGGTAATTGACCACATAATGCCCCCAGTTGGGGCCGAACTCCACCCGGGCCGCTATGCCGCGCCGGTTCAGGGCCTCGCTGATGGCTTGGCGGGCACGATGGAAGGCATAGGTTTTGGCCTGACCGCCGCTGGCCGTTGAAGCGGCGATGGCGCGCCAATGGTAGAGCACCCTGGGGATGTGGCGCACCCGATCGTCGCGGCTGTGTTCCAGGGCCCGCAGGCACAGGTCGTAATCCTGGGAACCTTCAAGGCCCAGGCGAAAACCGCCGATCCTTTCCAGAAGGCTGCGTCGGTACACCCCCAGATGGGAAATCATATTTTGACCCAGGAACAACTCAGGGTCCCAGTCGGGCTTAAAGTAAGGGCCGAAACGGCGCCCCTGTTCGTCGATCTTGTCCTCGTCGCTATAGATGATGTCCGCCTCGGGGTGGGCCAAAATCTCCTCAGCCACCAGGTAAAGGGCATGTGGCGGCAGAATGTCGTCATGGTCCATCAAGGCCACGTAGCTGCCTTGGGCCGCGGTCAGGGCGCTGTTGCTGGCCGCGGAAATATGGCCGCGTTCCTGTCTGTGAATCACTCGCACCCTGGGATCGTTTTGAGCGGCCCGGTCCAGCAGGGCCGCCACCTGGGGATCATCCGAGGCATCGTTGGCCGCGCAGAGCTCCCAATGGGGATATAGCTGATTGCACAGGGAGTCCAAGGCCTGCTGTAGGCAGTCCAGCGGCGGGTTGTACACAGGCATCACCACCGAGATGAGAGGCGGTTCGTTCATGGCCTGCACGCGGCGGGCGATCATGGCAAGGTCATGCCGGTCAAGGGTGTCATGGCGCGATACCCACTCCGCGTATATTTCGCGTTGCAACAGGCCGTGCAAAAGCCTGTCTTTGGCCGAGCGCCATCCTTCTTTGGCCATAATCTGGCGAGCTCGATTTGCCCTGGCCAAGCTGTGTCCCGGCCTGCGCAAGGCCCGGCCCAGGTGAGGAAGAGACAGTCGCGAAAGGGCCCAACCGGAGCCGACCCGCCAAAAGGCCAGGCTCGCGGGAGGATCGTAATCAGGCGGCAACCACAGGTAAATCCCCGCGCAGGCTTCCGGCAAGCGATGCGGCAGGCCGCGTTCTTTGTCCGGGTCCACCTCCAACATCTCTCCGCCGTTACCAAGGGCCACAAGCCGTCCACCCGAGGCTCCCTGCCATCCATGACCGGCCAAATAGACCCAGCGCAGCGTCGGCCCAGGCTCCGGAATCAGAGCCCACCATTGGCCAGGCCTGCCGGTCACCCGCTCCAAGGTCCGGCGGTCAATGGGATCAGCCGGCGCGATCCGCAGACTCATTCGTCCCATATCCCACATGCGGACCAAGCGGTGGAGGCTGCTCGAGTTGCTGATGTCAGGTTGCCGGTTCATGGCTAGCGTAAACTCTTCCCAGGTGGTTTAACCGGCCTTAGGCGGTGCCGGGCGGGGTTGCATCGTCTTTTTCCAGGCGGACCTTGGCACCCAGGTCCACCAGACCGTAGGTGCGCGGGCGCGACCCCACGACCCTCAGCTGCAGGGCGTCGAAGCGTCGGTCAAGAGGAACCGCTTCGCCGTTTTCCTCGGCTGACACGCCCACGCTGACCAGATAATCGCCTTGGGCCAAACGCAGGTCAAGATCGAAGACCGCGCGCACCACCTCTCCAGCTTTTGCCGGACGGATAAGAGGGCCGCCGTTGAAATCGCGAGAGTTGTCGGCATAAATCAACACACCGTCGGGGGTCTTGATTTGCAGGCCGTAGATGGGGCGCGGCTGGTCTTGGTGATGACGCACCCACACCTCTGCACGCAAGGGGCTACCAGATTCCATTCCAGTGGCGTGGCCCCCGCTGCCGGTGCTCAGGCACATGTCCAGCACCTCGGCCTGGCCATTGCCCCAGCGGTATTCCTCGGGGTTGTAGCCTGCGCGCTCCTCCAGGCTTCGACGTAGCGAAGCCGCCGGTGCTGGGGTTTGGGTCTCGCCTTCCTTGCCCGGTTCCCGGGAACGCTCCGCGCCCAGCATAAGGTCCAGGTAACGGTTAACCGCTTCGCGGGGCGGTCCTTGCATGAGCAACTCACTTTGATTCAGCACTAGGGCGGTGGTGCAGTGGCGGGTTACCTGTTCGGGGTTGTGGGTAACCAGGACCACCGCGCAGCCCTTGGCCAGCAGATCTTCCAAGCGGCGAAAACACTTGGCCTGGAAGCGAACATCGCCCACGGCCAAGGCTTCGTCCACTATAAATACCTCCGGGTCCACACAAGCGGATACGGCAAAGGCCAGGCGCACGTACATGCCGCTGGAGTAAGTCCACACCGGCCGTTCCAGGAAATCACCGATATCGGCAAAGGCCACAATATCATCGAAGCGCCGGTCCAACTCGCGTTTGCTCAAACCCATGAGGCTGGCGGTGAGCCTCAGATTCTCCCTGCCGGTAAATATGGGATTGAACCCCGCGCCCAGCTCCAAGATAGCGCTCACCCGCCCCCTGGTCCTCACCCTCCCGGTAGTGGGGCTCAGGGTGCCCGCCAATATCTGCAGCAAAGTGGATTTGCCAGAACCGTTGGGGCCCAAGATCCCCAGGCACTGACCGCGCTCCACCTCAAGGTCGATCCCTTTGAGGGCCCAAAACGGCTGATAAAAAGCCCGGGGAGCCATGCCTAACATTTGTCGCAGGCGGGGAACCACCGCCTGCTTGAGCCGGTCTACGGGGCGCTGATAAAGGGTGTAGCACTTGCCCACGCCCAGGGCTTGCAGCGCGATTCTAGATGACATCGGCGAACCCCTTACGGACCCGCTGGAACCACCAGAATCCGGCCCAGGCGAAAGCAATGGCGCAGGCCAGGTATATGCCCCAGCCGCCCCAGTCCGGCAAATGGCCCAGCACGAACACCTGCCGGGTCTGTTCGATGACCAGGGTCAGGGGGTTGATAAGCAAAAAGCCCTGGAATTTTTGGGGCACCGCGCTCAGGGGATAGAGCACCGGCGAGATGAACAACAGCAGAGTGGTAAGCACTCCGGTAATCTGGCTGACGTCGCGCACATATACCCCCAGACCGGCCAGGAACCAGAGCACGCCCAAAGCGAAAACTCCCAGGGGAGCCAGCACCACGGGCAATAGTATCGCGGTCCAGGGTAGGGCCTGGCCCAGCAGCAGGGAGCCTGCGAACAGCACCAGCACATTGACCGCCAAGTGGAAAAACGCCGAGGCCAGGGTGACCACGGCCAGCACCTCCAAAGGGAAGATGACCCGTTTTACATAGCTGGAGTTGGACAGGATAAGCCCGGGGGAGCGGTTGAGGCATTCACAAAAAAAGCCGTGACAGATGATGCCGATGAACAGCATGACCGCGAACTGGGCTTTGCCTTGGCCGGGGGCATCCCCCCACCTGGCGTTGAAGACCTCGGAAAACACGAAGGTGTAGACGCCGAGCATGACCAGGGGAATAAAGAACGACCAAGAAACGCCCAGGAAGGAGCCCCGATAGCGGCCAATCACATCGCGTTTGGTAAGCTGCCAGACCAGGTGGCGGTGGCGCCAAAGGCTGGAGGCCAGGGCCACCGGCGAGGTGCGCGGCCGGAGGTGTGGATCCTTCACCTCCGCCGTCCCTTCAGGCGCCCGGCCGCCAAGCGCAGGGGACGGGTGGCTCGCCATATTCGGCTGGAGGTAATGTGCTCCAGTTGATACTTGTTGGCTGACAAGGCTTCCGCCAGGCGCTGGTTTTCGGCTGAGAGTTCGCGTTTTTCGCTCTCCGCCCACTCAAAGACCGAATGTAGGTTGCCCAGCTGGCGCAGGATCAGGGGAGCACAAAAGGCCGCGGCCCGGTCCAACATACCTCTCGCCTCATCAAAGGCCTCGGTAGGCACCGTGGCAAGGTCTGCCCCTGATTGTTGCAGTATGGTGTGCAGCTTGTCGGTAGCTTGCCCCAGAGGGGTGGTGGTCAGGTTGGTGCGCCGATTCCCGGCATCATGATGGCGCATGCCTGGGGTGAGGAATTCCTCCACCGCTTCCTTGGCCTCACCGGGCTCCACGGGCCAGTCAATGCCCAAGTCATGCCCCAAGCGTTTTGCCACCCCCGGCCAATCCCGCAGTAATTCCTCAAAACCACACATCGCCCGAGGCAAGGCCCGGCTGTATTGCTCCGCATCCAACAAGTGACGCATCCACAGCAACAGCGAGAGGTCTTGGTCAAAACCGTTGCGCTTCTTTAGGGAGAGAGCCACTTCCCAGGGATGGCGATGAATAATGACCACCTTGACCATGCGCCCCTGCTCGGCGAACAAAGGCAGCACCAGAGGGAGCAAACGGCAAAATCGCGGATCCTTGAGCACCGCCGGTTGGCCCGTGGGGAGTTCCCGTTCCAACACCTTGGCCAGGTTGCGCAGGGCCTTGTCCACGGACGGGCGGTCGGCGGCGTCCGGAGGCAAGGGTGAGAAGTCGAACCAGACGCTACCCAAGCATTCCAAAATCTTTTGGTTGGCCTCCAACACCGAGGCTGACTCCCAAAAGCCCATGGCATTGTCCTGCCCTTGGGGCAACAGGTCGCCGCATAGGCCCGCCCCCAGCAAATTTAGCACTCTGGTCAGGGCCGAGGTGCCGCTACGGTGCATACCCAGTACCAGGATGACGCTTTTTTGCCGCGTCCCGCTCATTGCCTCGATTTCACCTCGAGTCCGCTTGGGGGCTCTTTTTACCTGTGGAAAAGTTGAGCCAGGCCAGATGCGCCGCGTGCACGGTTATAACCGCGGCCAGCCTTAGGCCCAACAACAAGGCCCAGGCAGGCAGCAGGGCCCTTTGAGCGCGGGTGCCGTGCTTTTTGAGCCATAGAAAGGCGCTGCGATGAAAATGCCATATGCTGCGCAGCATGTTGGAGCGGCGGCTTCCGCCCACCATATGTACCACCGTGGGGCGCGGATAATAAACCACCTGCCATCCGGCCTGTTTCAAGCGCGCGCACAAATCGGCGTCTTCCCAAAACAGGAAATACTCCTCATCCATACCCCCTATCTGCTCAAAGGCCTCGCGCCGCACCAGCAGGCAGGCGCCGGAGACCCAATCGCAGGGTAGAGGATCTTTTATATTACCGCCGCTGGTCAGGACCTCGCGCCGGGTGACGGCGTTGCCCGGCAGCAGGCGGCTGAGAAGGCTGGAGCGGCCGAAGAGGCCGGTCAACGGCGTGGGAAACTTGCGGGCCGATCCCTGCACCATGCCCTCGGGGTCCAGGATCAGAGGGCCCAAGCATCCGACCTGGGGATTGGCCTGAAGATAGGCCAAGGCTTGGGAGCAAAAACCGGGCTGGAGTAGGCAGTCCGGGTTCAGCAGCAGTAGATAAGGGGCCTTGCCCAGCCGGGCCAGGCTGTTGATGCCCCGTGAAAAGCCGATGTTTTCTTTCCCTTGCACCAACTCCACGCCAGCCATGCCGCGCACTGCTTCGGCGCGGTCGGCGGAGGCGTTGTCGCGCACCAGCAGGCGTAAGATATCGGTTGAATCATGGCCTGTCAGTGATGTTAGACATTGGCGGAGAAACGCAGTGCTATTGTAATTGACCAACAGGACATCAATAAGGATGTCTTGTCTGTCTTCCATTTGAACCCACTGGTGAGCGTTGGCCATGGGGGCAGCCATGATTGAAGCCCTTTATGATCAGTGGCGCGAGTGCCCTCGCCAAGAAAAATGCCAGAGTACAAAATGAGGTAGTTCCCCCCGCGCATAGACTTTCAGCTTAAACTCGGCTTGCCCGAAGGTCAATGATTTCCAGTGCGAACGACGCCGGCAACCGGAACCTTGGGAAGCACCAGGAAGCAGGAAAGCTACGATTTGTCTCTACTGGATCGCTTTCAGGCTACGCCTTGCTGAAGAGCCTTGAGGATGGTGAGCAGTGCCCGGTCGCGGGCCTTGTCCGGCGGCACGCCGTCCGGGCTGGAAGCAGCATCAACATAGCTGAAAAATCCTTTGCCCGACTTGGCCCCCAACTCGCCGCGCTCCACCTTTTGACGCAATACCTCAGGGGCTTCGCTACCGCCGGCTATGTAGCCGAACAGGTAGCTGCATCCCTTGAGCATAAGGTCCAGACCGGCCAGGTCCATGGTCTTGAGCACGCCTTGAACCGAAAGGCGCAGGCCGAAGCTGCCGGCTATGGCCCGGTCGATGTCCTCGGCCGAGGCCACGCCCATCTCCAGAAGCGACAGCACCTCGCGGAACATGGCCGTTTGAATGCGGTTGACCAAAAAGCCGGGGATCTCCTTATTAACCAGCACCGGAGTCTTTCCGATACCGCTTAGAAGCTCGAAAACCGTCTGCTTGGTTTGCTCGCTGGTGCCCTGTCCCATCACCACCTCCACCACCGGTACGATGTGGGGCGGGTTGAACCAGTGGGTAATGACCAGCCTGCCCTGATCGCGCACCTCAGAGCCGAATTTGGAGATGGAGAGCATGGAGGTGTTGCTGGCCAGGATGGCCTCTTGGGGAGCGTAGCGGTCCATTTGTGCGAAAAGGGCCCGCTTGATCTCTAAGTCCTCGGGTGCCGCTTCAGTGACCAACTCGGCCTTTTCCAGGGCCTCGGGCAAGCTGGTGAAGGTGCTTATGCGCCCAAGGGCCTGGGCTGCGCCTTCGGCGGTCTCCATGCCCATTTCCACGAAAGTGGCCAGGTTTTTCTCCACCGAGGCCATGGCCTTGGCCAAAAGGTCTTGGTTCAGGTCGTAGAGGCTAACCTGGCGGCCCTTTTGGGCAAAGGCCTGGGCGATGCCGTGGCCCATGATCCCGGCCCCCAACACGGTGATGTTATTCAGCTCGGGCATCGGCTCTCCCCTCGGGTTAGTTTTGCTCCATGGCCTTCATGTCGGTGATGAAATCGCGCACCATGTCCTCGGCCGTGCCTTGCAGCTTCCAGCCCCACTCCTTTTCAGCATTGGTGCCGTCGATGTAGCTGGGGATGTATTGCAGCACTTCCACGGCCTGGGGATCGGGCTTGAAAGTGATCTGGGCCTCAGGGTAGAAGCCTTTGACTATCTCGGCAAGCTCGGCGGCGGTGGGCGAGGGGGTTATCTGGCCCAGGTTGTAGATCCTGGTCTTGATGGCCTCGGCGTCGGCCTCGTAAAGCTCGGCCAGGCTGCGGATGCCGTCGCTGATGTACATGAGCGGCAGCACCGTGTCCTCGGGCACCCATACCTCGTAGGGTCTGCCTTGGGCCGCCGCCTCGATCATGCCGGGATTGTATTGGCCGAATCCTCCGGCGGTCACGCCCGGGCCCACAATCTGGGGCAGGCGCACCCCCCTGAAGTCCACGCCAAAGCGCCGCTGGTAATAGCGGCCCATCAGCTCACCAAACACCTTGGTCACCCCGTAGATGATGGTGGGCTGCTGAATGGTCTCGTCGGAAATATGGCCGTCGTGGCCCATGCCGTAGGAGCCCATGGAGCTGGAAAAGAGGAACTTGCCCACCCCGCAGATGCGGGCCGCCTCCAGGGCGTGGTAGGTGCCCTCGTTGTTGATTTTGTAGGCCCGCCAGGGGTTGGCCTCCGACGGTGCCGACAGGGTGGCGGCCAGATGGAAGACCTCCTTGACGCCGTGGTCGCGGAAGGCGTTGAGAACCTCGTGGAAGTTGGTGATGTCGCCCTGCACGTGGGTTACCTTGGAGACCAGATCGGCGGGCAGGGATTGGGCCGGGGTCACGTCGAAGGTTGCCACCTCCCGGCCTTTTTCCACCATAATGCGCGCCAGGTTGGCGCCGATGAGTCCGCAGCCTCCGGTGATGATTATGGACACCAAAATCCTCCCATGGTGGTTGAGATCATTACTTGAAGAAGCGCTCCTTGAGCTCCTTGACCACTCCGCGCCGGAAGGTCATCACCGAGAACACGTAAAGCAGGCCCATTATCAGGGGCCATATATCGGTTTGGGAGCTGAGGAAGTCCTTGATGTAGACGATGGACATGGCGCCGATAACCGGGCCGTAGATGGTTCCCATGCCGCCTACCAGGGTCATCAGCACGATCTCGCCGGAGATGTCCAGGCCCAGGCTGAACAGGGGCACGAAGTTTTGCAGCATGGCATAGAGCCCGCCGGCCAGGCCCGCGAACCCGGCGGAGATAACAAAGGAGATCAGCTTGTACTTGCGCGGGTCGTAGCCCACGCTCATGGCCCGGTCGGTGTTTTCGCGTAGGGCCTGCAGAGACCTGCCAAAAGGAGAGCGGATTATGCGCACCCCCAGGATCAGGGCCCCTATGAATATCAGCATTACGAAGTAGTAGTAGACCAGGTCCGAGCTGAGGTCCACCGGCCCCAGGGAAGGCCGGGGCACGCCTTGCAGGCCGTCGTCGCCGCCGGTGAGCGAGCGCCACTGAAAGGCGATGAAGTAGATGAGCTGGGCAAAGGCCAGGGTGACCATGGCGAAGTAGATGCCGTGGCGCTGGGTGGAAAGAAAGCCCATGGGCACGGCCACCACCACGGCCAGCAGTATGCCCAGGCCCAAAGCCAGGGGCACGGAGCTGGTCAGGTGGATCAGGCTCAAGCCGGTGCCGTAGGCGCCCAGCCCGAAAAAGGCGGCATGGCCAAAGGAGAGCATGCCGGTGTAGCCGAAGAGGATATCGAACCCAACGGCGAATATCGCGAAAATGAGCATCTGGGTGGCCAGCGCCTGGTAGGGGACCAGGTAGGGCGCGGCCAGCAAAAAGACCGCGCCGAGGATGATGCCGGCTGTTTTATGGCCCGCCTTCAGTTGCATGACAGCTCCGGATTACTCAAAGAACGATACACGTCCGAAAAAGCCCCGTGGCCGGGTCACCAAGACCAGGGCCATGAAGGCGTAGATCAAAGTGGTGGAGCCCGGCGGCCAGAAGACGATGGAGAAAGTGAGTATCTGGCCGATTACCAGGCCCGCCAGGATGGAGCCGGCGATGCTGCCCATGCCGCCGATGATCACCACCACAAAGGTCTGCACCAGGATGTCCATGCCCATGGCCGGCTGCACGTTTTGGATGGGCGCGGCCAGCACCCCGGCCAGCCCGGACAGGGCGGCCCCCAGGCCGAAGATCAAGGTAAAGGTCCAGGAAATATTGGTGCCCAGGGCGTCGGCCATCTCGGAGTTGTCCGTGCCCGCCCTGATTATGGCTCCCAACCGGGTTTTTTCGATGAACAGCCACAGCCCACCTGAGAGCACTGCGGTAACGATCAGGATGAACAGACGATACTTGGGGTAGTACATGAACCCCAGGTTGATCGCGCCCTGCAGCAGCTCCGGGATGTTGAAGGGCTCGCCTTCCGGGCCGAAGATGATCTTCACGGCATCCTGGATGATGAACATGATGCCAAAGGTCAAAAGCAGGTTGTAATAGTGCGGCAGCTTGTACAGCTTGCTTATCAGGGTTTTTTCCAGAGCCATGCCGATTATGGCCACCACGATGGGGCACAGGATCAGGCAGGCCAGGAAGTTCAGCCCCAAGTGGGTGGAAATGGTGTAGGCCGCATAGGCGCCCAGCATGTAAAGGGCCCCATGGGCGAAGTTGACCACCCCCAAAGTGCCGAAGACCACGGTGAGCCCCAGGGAGAGCAACACATAGATGCAGCCCAGCACCAGGCCGTTGAAAAATTGGCTGAACAGAAAAACCGGTTCCATGGCGTATCCCAGCGGGCGAGGCGCCAACAAGCGCCCCGCCCCAGGCCGGTTGGAGTTACTTGTTTAGCTTGCAGCCGAACTGGCCGGGCTTGCCAAAGGCCTGCTCCGCGGGCAGCGATCCCACGATCTCAAAGTAGTCGTCTTTGCCCTTGACCTGGTTGGGCTGCTTGACCCTGAGCAGATAGGCCTTACCCACCTGCTGGTGATCCTCGGGGCGGATGTAGCCGGGGTTGGCGAACATGTCCTTAAAGGTATGGCCTTCCAGGGCTTTGATCACCTTGTCGGTGTCCGCGCTGCCCACGCGCTTGACCGCCTCGAGGTACTGGGTCACCGCGCTGTAGACCGCGGCGGCCATGAAGTGGGGGCGCTCGCCGGTCTTCTTCAGGTAGCGGTCCGCAAAGTCCTTGGCGCCGGGGTTGTCCACGGTCCAGTTCCAGGGCGCGGCGGTGTAGTCGCCGGCAAAGGTGGCCACGCCCGCGCCGCGGATGCTGGGCTCAAACAGCAGAGCGTGCACGATGGTGACCTTTTTCTTGAGGCCGTACTCGGCTGCGGCCTTGGTGGAGTTTACCGCGTCCTTGCCCACGTTCAAAAGGGCCAGCACCTCGGGCTTGGCGTTCATGGCCTTAAGGATGTAGGGGCTGTAGTCCGAGGTGTGCAGGGCCACCATGTCGTTACCCACGATCTTGCCGCCCATGGACTCCACCGCTTCGCTGAAGTGCTTGAGCAGGTTGTGGCCCCAGGCGTAATCGGAGGTGATGCAATACCAGCGCTTGCCCAGCTTCTCCGCGCCCAGGATGCCCACGGTGGTGGCCATCATATAGTCGTTGTAGTTCCACTTGAACACGTAGCGGTTGCAGGCCTTGCCGATTAGGTCGGTGGTGCCGGCGGAGGTGGAGATGAACAGCTTCTTATGGAGCTTGGCCTGCTGGGCCACGGCCAGGGCGGCGGCGCTGTTGGGGCAGGCGATGATGACATCCACCTTCTCTTTTTCGTAGAGCTCCTTGGCCTTTTCGTTGGCCACGCCGGGGTTGTAGGCGTGGTCGCGAACCACCAGCTCTATCTTGGTGTCCTCGATGCCCTTAAAGTCGGCGACGGCCATTTCGGCGGCCCATTTTTCGCCGTTTCCGATAACCGCCACCGGGCCGGAAAGCACGCTGACGATACCAACCTTAACCACCTTGGCGGCGACTGCGGGCCCGGCGGCCATAAGCAGAGCCGCGGCCATCATGATTGCCGTGACCAAACATTTAACTCGCATCTGACCTATCCTTTCTTGCAACCAGCTTGCCCTTGGTAAGCTCCGGCGGGAGGCATGCACCGAGGCGCGCACCGCATCGATGTCGGGACCAAGGGGCGATTCAAACTCCCAAATATTTGTGCTGGATATCCGTATCGCGCATGAATTCATCATTGCTGCAAGTGTGCACGATCTTTCCACCGTAAAGTATGTTGTGCCTTTCGGCTATCTGACAGGCGAACCGGGTGTTCTGCTCCACCAGCAGCACCGTGAGCCCGGTGTGTTTTATCTCCTTGAGGATGGTGCCGATGGTCTTTACCAAAAGGGGAGCCAGGCCCTCGGTCGGCTCGTCCAAAAGCAACAGGTCCATCTTGGCCCTGAGGATGCGGGCTATGGCCAGCATCTGCTGCTCCCCGCCGCTGAGCTGGGAGCCCTTGTGCGAGGCCCGCTCATGCAGCTTGGGAAAAAAGTGATAGATGCGATCCAGGTCCCAGCCGGTTTCCCCGCGACCCCAACTGGGGAACATCAGGTTTTCCGAAACGGTAAGGCTGGGAAAGATCCCCCGTTCCTCGGGTACGTAGCCCACGCCCAGCTTGGCGATGCGGTTGGGCACCAGGCCGTTGATGAGCTTGCCGTTGAAGGTTATGCGCCCGGAGCGCGGCTGCAAAAGGCCCATGATGGTGCGCAGGGTGGTGGTCTTGCCGGCTCCGTTGCGCCCCAGCAGAGTGACCAGCTCGCCCTTGGCTATCTCCAGGGAGAGTCCGGTGAGCACCTGGCTCTCATCATAGGCCGCGTGCACGTCTTCTAGTCGGAGAAGCGTCATACTCCCCCCAGATAGGCTTCTTGCACCTTTGGATTGCCTTGGACCTCTTCCGGAGTGCCCTCGGCAATGACCTCGCCTTGGTTGAGCACCGTTATGATATGGGACACCGAGGTCACGATGTCTATGTTGTGGTCGATGAGCACCACGGTCATGGACTTGGCCATGTCTTGGATCAGGCCCACGATGCGCTCGTGATCCGCTGCCTGCAGCCCGGCAAGGGGCTCGTCCAAGAGTACCACCTCCGGATCGGTGGCCTGGGATATGCCTATGTCCAGCACTCGGCGGTCGCCGTATGACAGGTTCTTGCAGATTTGGTCGCGCTGCTCAAACAGGCCGATGCTCTCCAAGATGGCGTCGGCCTTGGCCTTGGCCCCCTTGAGATGCTTGTAGTTGTACAAGAAGTTGTAAGGGTTCTTTTCCGTGGCCTGGGCCGACACCCGCACGTTTTCATGCACCGTGAGCTCCGGGAAAACGCTGGTGATCTGGAAGGAACGGGCCAGGCCCATTTTGGCGATGCGGAAGGGATGCATATCGGTGATGTTCTTGCCCTGGTAGATCACCTCTCCGCTGGAGGCTTTTAAAAAACCGGTCAGCAAATTGAAAAGGGTGGTCTTGCCCGCCCCATTGGGGCCGATTATGGAATGGATGGCCCCACGGCTCACCCGCAGGTTCACATCGTTGATGACCTGCAGGGCCCCAAAGCTTTTTTTGAGGCTTCTGGCCTCCAAGACCACCTGGCTGTCCATTATCGTTTTCCCGTGGTGTCCGGTTATTTTTTGGGCGGCAGGCCCAGGATCTGCCTGGCCTCTTCAGGGCTGGCGATTTCCCGGCCCAGCTCGCGGGCCATGCGCACCGCCTTTTCCACCAACTCCGCGTTGCTCTTGGCCATTACCCCGGGGCTCAGGTAGAGGTTATCCTCAAAGCCCACCCGCACGTGGCCTCCCAGGATCATGGACATGGCGGCCATGCGGAACTCATTGAGGCCGATGGCGCACACCGACCAGGGGCTGCCCTGAGGCAGGCAGTGAACCATGTGCATCAGGTTCTCCGGGGTGGCCGGAATTTGTCCCAGCACACCCAGCACGAACTGGAAGTACATGGGGGTCTCCATATGCCCGGTCTCGGCCAGGTGCACCGCGTTGTTGATCATGCCTACGTCGTAGCACTCCAGCTCGGGTTTCACCCCGCAGGCCTTCATGGTGTCGGCCATATGCACCATGTCCGGGAAGGAGTGCACCATAACGAACTTGAGCATGTACTCCTTTTGCCTGGCGCTGTAGATATCGATCACCGGGGAGCCGGCGTTGAAAGAGGCCAGGTCCGGAGCGGCGGCCGGATTCTTGCACAGCTCGGGCACCACGGCCAGGCGGCCTTCCACGCTCTCCAGGGGTAGCTTTTCGTAGAGATGATCGCCGTCGCAACGCCTTCCGGAGCCGCCGGTGCTGACGTTTACGATGATGTCGGTGTTCTCACGAATGGGCAGGATGGCTTGCTCCAACCACTCGGCCTTTTGCTCGCCCCGGCCGGTTTCCGGGTTGCGGGCGTGGATGTGCACCACCGAGGCGCCGGCGTTGTAAACGTCTATGGTCGCCTGTGCCTGCTCGGCGGGAGTCTTGGGCAGATTGGGGTTGCTTTCCGGGGAAGCGCCACCGGTGATGGCTGCGGTGATGATCAGCTTGTCCACAGCATGTTTCCTTTCAGTCTCAATACCCGTCGTAGTCTAGGGCCGGTCCGGTATTGCCGGGCCAGAATGCGATTGTCGCTACATGGCCGGGTCAGCAGGAAGGGCCGCTCCCGGCGGAAATCACCAGCATGGCCTCTACTTCCTTGTCTCCCAGCGCATAGCCGTAATGCGGGAGGCTGGCGTCGAAATACACGCAGTCTCCCTCCTCCAGCACGAAGGTCTGCTCGCCGACGTGCAACTCCAGCTTGCCGCTCAAGATCATCATCAACTCATGGCCTTTGTGCTGAAAAACATGCTTTTTTTCGGCTCTCGGCAAAATATTGATGAAGTATGGGTCCATCAAGCGCTTGGGAAACACCGGGGCCAAGGGTGCGTAGCCGTAGCCCACCTCTATCCCGTGGCGGTAGCTGGCTTGGCGCTCGTTTTTTTTAACCACGGTGACCATGGTCTCGGGCTCAGTGTCCGCAAAGATGTCGGCCACATGAACCCCCAGGGCGTCGGCTATGGAGGCCAAGGTGGAAACCGGGGGAGCGGTTTTGGAGTTCTCCAGTTTGGACAGATAACTTCGGCTGAGGTTGGTCCTTTCGGAAACCGCCGCCAGGGTGAGGCCACGGTCGATACGCAGGCTCTTGATGCGAGCGCCGATTTGTTCTTCTTTAAAAGTAGCCATGCGCGGCGAACCTCAGAGAATAATTGCCGGGCAAGGACGTTCGCAACGCTGGAACACCTTTATGTTGACTCTTGTTGCCCGTGCGGAAAACCACTGTTTACTCAGAGAAAACAAACGTACACTAACCGGATTGCAGGGGTCAACCCTTTTAACGCAACCTTGATTTCACATGGGTAAACACCAGTTTGCACATGGTGTGACTAGTGCTCTTTGGGGGCGTCCATGGGGATGATCTCGGTTTTGCCGTAGCCTCTGTGACCGGGCGGCAGGTCCATCACCTTACTGGAGGGCTCGTACTTGAGCTGGGGCAGGTCCGCCCGCATCTCCGGCCAATAGGCCAGGGTGCGCACCAGCCAATCGCGGTCATTGCGCGCCGGAAAATCGTCGCGTGCATGCGACCCCCGGCTCTCGGTGCGCATTCGCGCGGCGTAAGCCACGCACAAAGCCAGGCGCACGATGCCCGGCATCTTCAAGGCCAGGGCCAGCTCTGGGTTGGCCCCCACGCCGTTGGACCTGAGGCCGATCTTCAGGGCGCGGGCGTAAAGCTCGCGCAGGTTGTCCACCGCGGCTTGCAGGTTCTCGCCATCGCGGAATATGCCCACCCGCTGCATCATCTCCTGTTGCATGGCGGTGCGGATGGCGTAGACACTCTCTTGGCCGTCGGCACCATCCACCAGGCGTTGAACGCGCCGCAGGTCCTTTTTCACCGCATCTTTGACCAGCTGAGAAGGGAAGCTCGCCTGGGCATTCTCCAGGAACTCGGCCATTTTCATGCCCACGTGGCGGCCCGCCACGATGGTTTCGGCCAGGGAGTTGCCGGCCAGGCGGTTGAAGCCGTGCAAATCCCAGCAGGCCGACTCGCCGGCCAGGAAAAGGTTCTCCAGGCCGTAGGCCGCGCCGTCGGAGTCGGTGCGCATGCCGCCCATGGAGTAGTGCTGGGCCGGGCGCACCGGGATGAGCTGCTTGGTGCAGTCAATGCCCAGGAAGTTGTGGCACAGCTCGTAGACCTCGCGCAGCCTGCTGCGGATGGCCTTCTCGCCCAGGTGGCGGATATCCAGCCACACGTGGTCGCCGTAGGGGGAGGGGACACCCTTGCCCTGGGCGATATGATAAGTCATCCAGCGGGCCACCACGTCGCGGGAGGCCAGCTCGGCCGTGGCGGGCTCGTAGTCGGGCATGAAGCGGTGCTCGTCCACGTCCAGCAAGGTGCCGCCTTCTCCCCGGCAGCCCTCGGTGACCAGGATATTGGTGGGCACGATGCCCGTGGGATGGAACTGCACTGCTTCGGGGTTTCCAAAGGGCACCAGGCCGGTGTCCAGGGCAATGATATGCCCGCCGCCCTCGTTGATTATGTTGCTGGTGGTCTCGGGGTAGAGCCTGCCATAGCCACCGGTGGCGATGAGAGTGGCCTTGGCCAGGTAGGCCCGCATCTTGCCGGTCTTGAGGTCGCGTACCACGCAGCCCAGGCACTTGGTTCCGTCGTGGATCAGGCTGGTGGCCTCCACCCGGTCGTGGATGGTGATACCCAGCTCCAGCACCTTGTTATCCATGGCGTAGAGCAGGGTGTGGCCGGTGCCGTCAGCAGTGTAGCAGGCCCGCCACTTGGAGGTGCCGCCGAAGTTGCGCGCGGCGATCAGGCCGTGGTGCTCGGGCTTTTCCTCTTTTTCAAAAGACTCCCCGCCCTGGTAATAGGTGGTCTTGCCGGCCACCACCCGGTTCCAGGGCACGCCCCAATAGGCCGCCTCGCGCGCGGCTATGGGCGCGGTGTCGCAAAAGATGCGGGCCACCTCCTGGTCGCAGCCCCAGTCCGAGCCCTTGACCGTGTCCTTAAAATGCAGCTCAGGGCTGTCGCCTTGGCTCATGGCCGTGTTGCCCATGGCCGCCTGCATGCCGCCCTCCGCCGCGCAGGAATGAGAACGCCGGGGCGGCACCAGGCTTAGCAGGATGGCGTCAAAGCCCTTGGAGGCGACCTCGATGGCTGCACGCTCACCGGCCAAGCCCGCGCCCACGCACAGAAGGTCAGTATAAAAGGTCTCGAATTCCATGGGGCGTTACTCCTGGCGGCTCATGATGGTCTTAAATTGGTTTCCTCTCTGTCGTAATTAATATTTTTTGCCTATGGAGATGGCGTTGGGCTTACACCCTTGAATGCACTGGTCACAAAGGATGCATTCGTCCTCATTCTTGGAAATTATGGAGGGAATGCCGTGCTCTCCCGCGAATATTTGCACCGGGCAGACCTCAATGCACTTCCCGCACTCATCTATGCCCACGCATTTATCTTTTAGAACCTCTACGGCTATGAACAGTCCCATTGCCTTTTAGCGCCTTTCCCGTTGACAATCGCACAGAGCGACTTTTTTGAAGCCTTTCTTCATGCCGCAAATCCTCACAAGACTTCCCGCAGGATGGTCACGATGTCGGAAAAAGCGTGGGCCACCTTGATGCCCGAGCTTTCCAGCACCTTGATCTTGGATTTGGTGCTGCCCTTTTCGCCCTCCACAATGGTGGCCGCGTGGCCAAAGCGCATGCCGGGCATGTCGTCCACGAAACGTCCGGCGATAAAGGCGATGATGGGCATGCTGATCTGGTTGTCCACCACCCACTGGGCCAGCTTTTCCTCGATGACCCCACCCGGCTCGCTGAAGATGACCATGGCCTCGGTATCCGGGTCCTGGTTGAAACGCTCGGCCAAATCCAGGAAGTTGGAGCCCACCACCGGGTCGCCGCCCACGCTGATGCAGGTGCTCTGGCCGATGCCGTTGGTGGTGAGCAGGTTGGCGATCTCGGTGGTCATGCCGCCGGAACGGGAAGCGATGCCCACCTTGCCCGGCATGTAGGCCTTTTGCACGTCCTCAACCGGCCCCCCGGCCATGCCCAGCTTGACCATGCCCGGAGATATCAGGCCCAGGGTATTGGGGCCGATGACCGTGGCCTGTTTCTCGCGGGCCAGTTCCAAAAGCTCCACTGTGTCCCGCCGGGGCACCCGTTCGGTTACGATGACCAGCAGCTTTATGCCGTTCATCAGTGACTCCAGGGCGGCTTCCTTGACCATGAGCGGGGGCACGGAAATGATCGCCGCGTCGGCGGGCTCATGGGCCATGGCCTGGGCCACGGTGTCAAAGACCGGAACCGAGTACACCCTCTGGCCCTTTTTGCCCGGGGTGACTCCGGTGACGACCTTGGTCCCGTACTCCTGCATGTCCTTGGTAAAGGAGGCGGCTTCGCGGCCGGTGATGCCTTGCACCATTACCTTGGTGTCGCTGTTTGCCAAAATAGCCATTTCATGCAACCTCTGCCGAGGACACTGCTCTTTGGGCCGCCTGGTCAATGGAGACCTTGCGGTCGCAATAGGGCACGCCGTATTTGTCCAAGAGCCTGAAGCCTTCTTCTTCCCAGGCGCCCGGCACCCTGAACACCGCCACCGTATCGGCCGGGTCCAGGCCGCTCTCCAAAATTCCCTTGATCACCCCGCGGGCCACCAGGTCCACCCGGGTGTTGCTGACCACGTTCATGATCACCGCGATTTTTTTCACGCCAGGCTTGGACAGGATGTGCTTGGTCAGCTCGGTGACCTTGAACACCGAGGGGTTGCCCCCGATCTCGCAGTAGTTGGCCGGTTGGCCGCCGTGCTGGCGCACTGCGTCAAAGGCGGTGAGGGAGGCGCCGCCGCCGCCGATGATCAGGCCCAGGTTGCCGGGGAACTCGATGACCCGCCCGGCCACGCCCCGGTGATCCATGTTGTCGATCTCCTGGGCCCGGCGCTCGAACTCGCTGACCTCGCGGCCGCCGGAAAAGCGGCCTTGCTCTTTTTCTATGGGCGCGATCTCTGGCTGGCGGGGCAGGGCGTCGTCGTCAACGTCCAGGTGGCAGTCCAAGGCCACCAAGCGGCCCTGAGTGGTGAGCCCCAGGGGGTTGATCTCGGCCAAGGTGGCGTCGTAATCCAGGAAGACCTCGGCCAAGCGCGCGAACAGCCCGCCCAACTGGATTAGCAGCTTGCCGCTAACCCCGGCCCGGGAAACCAGCTCACGGCCCATAAAGGAGGGAAAGCGCCTGAGCGGCGAAAAGTGCATTTGCACCACAGCGTCCGGCTGCTCCTGGGCCAGGGCTTCAATGTCCACCCCGCCTTGCTGGGAAAAGATGGCCACCGGCAGCTTGACCGCGGTGTCATAGGTGATGGCCAGGTAAAACTCCCGGCTTATCTCCACGGCCTGCTCCACCAAAATCTTTGCGGCGGTGTAGCCGCGGATGGGCGTGGCCAGCAGGTGCTCGAAGTGCTTGCCCATCTCCTCGGGCGTGTCGGCAATGAGGATGCCGCCCGCCTTGCCCCGCCCGCCAATGGGCACCTGGGCCTTTAGCACCGCTGGTGGCGGGAAGGTGATCTCCTGGCCCGCGGCGAAAGCCTCCCCTTCGGGCACGGGAATGGCGTGCTTTTTCAAGATTTGTTTAGCTTCGTGCTCAAGAAGTCTCATTTTTACCTCTGGCCGATGACAAACTTTTAGTCTCTAACGGTTTCCGCGCGATCCTGGGAGTTGATGAAAGGTATTTGCCGGACAGATGCAATCTTTCCTATGCCCTATCCATTCACTCCCGTCAATCAGGGGATTTAGTTTTTGGCGCAATGATTACAGGACAGAACATTATCATATTTAAAATCAAAAATGGTTGTCCACGTAAAATCTCCGTCCTATCGGCTACCTGTGGCGCCGGTTTGCCGGTCTTGGGTGTGGGAATTTATGGGCCGGTTTTTCTGTGCGGGCCTGCCTGCGGGGAATCTTGCGAAAGGTGGCAATCGTGGGCGGAATAATGCGCCTGACAACACGATACTATTTTTGGCTGCCGCCGGGCGGCACCCCTGAGGCGCCGCCCGGCGGGGGGAGATGTTACTCGGCCAAGGCCTCGGCCCTGATCTTGAGCCAGAAATCCTTGAACTTCTTTTCTTTGATCTTCTTGGCGGTCTTCTCCTCCAAGGCCTTTTCCCAGGCGGCCTGGAGTTTCTTCATATGGGCTACACGCGCGTCGTTCCAGGCCTGGGCCTCGGCGTTCCACACGCCCTTTTCCTTGAGGTAGCGGATGGCGCCCTTGTGAAAGGGGGCGTCTGCCGGAGGAACACCTGCGTCCTTGATGGCCCACAGAGGCATAATCTTGTGAGCGCCCTTGTAAAGGTCAAAGGTCTCGTCCATGGCCTTGGCCATGTTGTAAACCCAATCCGGATCCTTGTCCGCGTACACCGTGATCTGGGGGTAGCGGTAGGCGGGCAGCCAGATTGGCTTGTCCGGAGAGATGCCCGCGCCGATGGTTTCCTGGAAAGGAGTCAGGTAGGGAGCCAGCTTGACCATGCGCTTCCAACCTTCTTTGTCGCTTGGAGGGAAGGGCAGCCAGTGCAGGCCCCGGGACGAAGTTTCCAACTCGTACATGAGCGAGGCGCTGGTGATGACCACCGCGGCGTCGGTCTTGCCTTCGATCAGGCCGCGGCAGGCCGCGCCGTAGCTGGGGAACTCAACTTTTTTCACGTCTTTCCAGGTGAGGCCGCCAAAGGCCAGGAAGGCGGTCATCTTCACGTTGAGGGTGGGGGCGCCGGGCACATAGGTGATACGCTTGCCCTTGAGGTCCTTGACCAGCTTGATGCCTGATTCCTTGGTGGTGGCCACGGCGATGGAAGAGGGGTGGGCCAGGATCAGCCTCAGGTCCTGGGGGCCCCACTGCACGGTGGCAAAGTCGTAAAGGCCCTCAGCCGCGAAGTACACCTCGCTGGCCAGGAAGCCGCAAGCCACCCGGTTGGCGGCCAGGGGCATGAGGCGGCCGATAGAGGTGCCCGAGGGCAGCAGGCGAATCCTGGTCTTGAACTTCCTGGAAAAGGCATCGGCAATGGCCGAGGCCTGCATGTACCCGGAAGCGCCCACGTCATAGCAGCTCCATACCATGGACTTGGGCAGCTTTGCCTCGGCGCTGGCGCTTGGTGCGGCAATGAAAGAGGTTAATACCAGGGCCAGCAGTGAAAACAACACAATCATTTTAAATTTGCGTAAAATCATATCCTTGTCCTCCTAAAAATGAATAAACGGCACGGACTGCCAATGAAAGCGCTGAAGTTGTCTCAGCGCGGAATTTCCTAACGCGATGCCTCCACCTGGGGTCAGGGGGGCTGAACATGGAAGGCTTTGATGCTTTCTTTTGCTTTCGGCCTTTGCAGTGCGAGACATATGCGTCCCCGAAAAAAGATTATTAATTTAATTAAAAAAATGATTTCAGTAAAATTGCGATGCCTGTTGGGGTTGTTGCCAATTAGTCCTTAATTATCTACTGGTTAATGCGCGGGTAGGGTCCTTGGTACCCCAGGGCTTGGGAAATCTGCATGCCAATTTCAAAAAAGGCGGACATGGTGGCGGCAAGTTTTTTCTTGTCACTTTTGTCCTTGATGGGCACCGACAGCCCGGCTGCGGCAGCGACCTGCCCGCGCCCATCCAGCAAGGGGATGCCGATGGAGTAAAGATCAAGGGAAAATTCCTGGTTTGAAATGGAATAACCCCGTTTACGGATCCTGGTGAATTCTTGGATGAGGCCCTTTTTATCGGTGATGGTTTTGGGGGTCACTTTGGTCAGAGTGACATCGGTCCAAAAATCTTCCAGCTTATCCTCGGGCAGGCTGGCCAAAAGCACTTTGCCGGTCGCCGAGCAGTGAGGGGGAAGCTTGGAGCCGGTATAAATGGCGTAGGGCAGGTATCTGGCTCTTTCCTTGCGGTAGATCACCAATATTTCGCTACCTTCCAATACGCTCAAGGTGACGCTGTAGCCCAACTGGTCGGAGATTTTTTCCAACAACGACTGGGCCTGCTTATACAGGTTGTCCTTTTGCAGGAGCTGAAAGCTCAGCGACAATACCTTGTTGCCCGGAACGTAACGCTTGCCTTCGATTCGCTTGACATAGCCCAAAGCCAAAAGCGTGTTGATGAGACGTTGGGTGGTGGTTTTGGTGTGGCCCAACTCATTGGCTATCTGGGTGAGGGTTAGGGGATCGGGAGAACGTACCAATAGCTCCAAAAGGGCAAATCCCTTGGCAACGGACTTGATGAGCTGATTGTCACTCAATGCGGTACTCCATCCCGGATACCGGTAATTCTAAATTGCTTTTTTGATTGAAGTCAAGCCCTCAAATCCTTTGTAATGCGGCGGCACGACCCTCGTTTGGGCCATTGCGCGGAGCCTATAACAGCCTGCTGTCAAGGCCGGGGAGCCGGAAGAACCTTGACTAATTGTCGACAATCAACATATATTGGCCCAGCTCATCATGAGAAGCATCGTTTGATTTAGATGAAAGGAAACCCATGGCTGAATTTCCCAAGCCAAAATCGATGGTTGACCAGATATATTTCAGCCTTTCCAATGCCATAACCACCGGATATCTGGACCCGGGCAGCCGTCTGGTAGAGCAGAAACTGCAGAAGGATTTCGGGGTCAGCCGCGCCCCCATCAGAGAGGCGATTCGTCTTTTGGAGGCGGACGGCCTGGTGGTGGTGGATGCTTACAAGAAAAAGCATGTACGCAACCTCACCCGGGAAGACCTGGTGGACAACATTCCAGTGGTGGCCGCCCTGGAGGGCCTGGCCGCCAGGCTGGCCGCGGCCAAGATCACCCCCGAGCAAATCCAAGAGCTCGAGGCGGTCAACAAGGAAATCGAACAGGCATTTTCCGAAGGCAACTTCGCCAAATGCGCGGAGTTGAACTTCGCCTTCCATCGGGTCTTTCTCAAGGTGGCCGACAACAAGGCCCTTTACCGGGCCGTGCGGTCCATCGTGAAATCCACCCTGTGGCTGTGGCTGGCCAGCCAATACTACAAAAACAACGCCATCATCCCTTCTTCCATCAAAGAGCATGAGCTAATTTTGCGCTCCTTCCGAAGCAAGGACGTGGACCTGGTGGAAAGCTCGGTGAGGGAGCATATCGAAAACGTGCTGGCACGCTTTCTCAAGCAATCCAAGTTTGACACCGAGGGGATCTACCAGTTCGGCAAGGGCGGCAGTAAAGCCGGTAAAAAGCCCCATGCCCAGTGAAGGACACCCATAGGCCCGCAACCAGGAAAACCCCAAAGCAAGGAACCCCGGTTTGGACGCCTACAGCCCTCTAAAGCAGATCAAAGTGTTGGACCTGACAGTCCTGTTGCCCGGGCCTTACTGCACCATGCTGCTGGCGGCCATGGGCGCCAAGGTGCTCAAGATCGAAAACCCCAAAAGCGGCGACTTGATGCGGGTCATGGCACCGGGCACCTTCAGCTACCTCAATGCTCAAAAGGAGCTTTTGAGCCTGGACCTCAAGAGCGAACCGGGGCGGGAAATATTTTTCGCCCTGGCCAGGGAGTGCGACGTGGTGGTGGAAGGTTTTCGGCCCGGGGTGGCCGCCCGCCTGGGAGTGGATTTTGACTCCGTGACCCAAGCCAACCCCTCGATCATCTATTGCGCGCTATCTGGTTACGGCCAACAAGGTCCTTATGCCGAGCTACCGGCGCACGATATCAACCACATGGGCGTAGCCGGTTTGCTGGCCATTTCCGGGGACCCGGCTTCGGGCAAGCCGGAGTATCCCTACGGCCCGCAGTATTCCGACATGATCGGGGCCCTTTTCGGCGCCAACGCCATCTTGGCCTCCCTGCTGGGGCGCGGGCCGGATGCCGAGGCCCACTTTCTGGACATATCCTTGACCGAGAGCGCGGGCATGCTGGTGATGCCCCGCTATTTGGACTTTCTGCAAAGGGGCGGACCCCCCAAGGAAGAATTCATGCGCCGGGGCCCCTATGAGGTCTTTGAAACCCGCGACCATAAGTTTTTGACCCTGGGCATTGTGGAAGACCACTTTTGGGTCAACTTCTGCAACGCGGCCGGGCTGTCCGAGCTGGCCCATGACCCGGAGCTGCAGGGCTGGAACGCCCGCAACCGTCAAGCGCAGCGCCTAAAGCCCGTGCTGGAGCAGGCCTTCAAGCAGCGCGACCGTGAACAGTGGCTGGAAATTTTGCGCGACGCCGATGTCCCCGTGGCCCCGGTGCACGGCTTGGACCAGTGGGCCGAAGACCCCCAGTTGTTGGCGCGCGGCTTCTTCCGCCCGGGTGCCCAGGGCGTCAACTCTCCGGCGGCCATGCCTCACTTGCCGTTGCCGGGCCAGGCCGGAGCGGCCGAGGCTGCGGAGCCTGACATGCCTCTAGGCCGCGACACGGAAAAATGGCTGCAAGCCCAGGGGCTCGACTCCCGGGAGATAGCCTCTTTGCGCGAGCAAAAGGTCATTTGATCCACAGCCAAACATTCATCCCCAGCAAGGTGACCTGAATATGGAAATTGAACTGAATGAACAGCAGCGGATCATAAAGGACAGTGTGCGCAAGTTTCTTACCAAGGAGATAGCTCCTTTGGTGGAGGAGTACGAAACCCAGCGCAAATATATAACCAAGGACATCGTCAAGAAGCTGGAAGACTGCGGCTATGCCAGCGGCCTGGTGCCCGAGGAACAAGGCGGCCTGGGCCTGGACTACCTTACCTATGGCCTCATGGTGGAGGAGCTGAGCCGCATCTGGCCCTCCTTGCGCACCCTGGTGACCTCCTCGGCCCTGGCCACCAAGCTTATCGCCCGGGTGGGCTCGCCTGAGCAGCAAGAGAAGTTCCTGCCTCGGCTCATGGCCATGGATGAGTTGGCCTGCTTTGCCCTTACCGAACCCAACGTGGGCTCGGACACCGCCGCCTTGGAAACCAAGGCCGAGCGCCACGGCGATCATTACGTAATCAACGGCACCAAGACGCTGATCACCGGAGGCAGTTTGGCCGACCTGGTGCTGGTCTATGCCAAGGTCAAGGGTGGCCAAGGGCTCACCGCCTTTTTGGTGCACAAGAGCGAGTCAGACTACGAGGCTCGCGACATTCGTAAGATGGGCATGCACGCCTCGCCCCTGTCGGAGCTGGCTTTCGTGGACTGCCGGGTGCCCGACGCCAACCGTCTGGGCCAAGAGGGCGAGGGGCAGCGCATTGCCTTGAGCGGGCTCAACGCGGGGCGGGTCAACGTTACCTTCGCGGTGGTGGGCCTGGGTCAGGCCGCCTTGGAGGCCTCCATACGCTACGCCCAGGAGAGGGTGCAGTTCGGCAAGGCCATCGCCAGTTTCCAGATGGTGCAGGACATGATCGTGCGGATGGCCATGAAGGTGGACATCTCGCGCATGCTGGGCTTTCGGGCCGCTTCGCTGCTGGACAGAGGAGTGGACTGCCGCCGCGAGGCGTCCTTTGCCAAGCTCTATGCCACCGAGGCCATGGTGGAGGTCTGCAATCAGGCCATCCAGGTGCACGGGGGCTATGGCTACACCTCGGAGTTTCCGGTGGAGCGCTACTTCCGCGACATACGCCATCTGACCATGGCCGAGGGCACCACTCAAATACAAAAGCTCTTGTTGGGGCGGGAGATTCTGGGGGTGTCGGCCTTCAAGTAGCCAAAGGATGACCGCTGTTAGCTGCGATCGTTTGGGGAGGAAATTTCAGGAGGGAAAAATGGACCTGGGAGTCAAAGGAAAAAACGTATTCATCAATGGCGGCGGAGAGGGAATCGGGGTTCTGGTGGCCCAGATGTTGGCCGCAGAGGGGGCCAAGCTGGCCCTGACCGATATAAACGGGGACAAGGTAAAGGAAACAGCGGACAAGGTAAAGGCCATGGGCGGCGAGTGCTTATGGTTCCAGGTGGACGTCACCCAGCAGGAGCAGATGGAGCAGGCTGTTAAACAGGCCATGGAACAGATGGGCAACATCGATATCCTGGTGCACATCCCCGGCCGGGGCGAGCGCAAACCCTTCCAGAAATCCAATAAGGAAGACTGGGACTTTGCCCTCAACCTGAACCTCATGGGCCCGCTTTATTCCACCAAGGCGGTATTGGACGGCATGATCGCCAACCAAGGCGGCTCCATCGTTTACGTGGTCTCTGACGCCGGAAGGGTGGGCGAGGTGAACAACCCGGTCTACTCCGCGGCCAAGGGCGGGGTCATCGCCTTTAGCAAGTCCCTGGCCCGGGAGCTGGGTCGCCACCTTATCCGGGTGAACTGCGTGGCCCTGTCGGCCATGGATACCCCGGGCGGGCGCAAGTACCAGCAGCAGATCGCCGAGCGCAAGGGCATCTCCCTGGAGCAGCTTCACAAGAACTTCATGTCGGTCTACCTGATTCGGCGTTTTGGCCAACCTCAGGACGCGGCCGACGCCGTTTGCTTCCTGTGCTCCAGCCGGGCTGGTTGGATCACCGGCCAGACCCTGAGCGTAAACGGCGGCTACGCCCTGTTCTAGGCATGGCCCGGCACTACGAACCCAAAACCTGGGAGGAAGCATTGTGACGGTGATAGCGCAAATGCTGGGCACCAAGTACCCGGTGATTCAAGGAGCCATGGGGGTGATTTGCAATCCGGAGATGGTGGCCGCGGTATCCCAGGCCGGAGGATTCGGCGTGTTGGGCTCGGCTTTTCAGGACGACGCCGATGAGCTGCGCCGCCAGATCCAGCAGGTCCGGGCCCTGACCGGCAAACCGTTTGGGGCCAACCTGACCGTGCTCAACCCCCGCTGCGCCGAGATGGCCCAGGTGATGGTGGAGATGGGCCTGAAGGCCATAACCACCAGCGCGGGCGATCCCGGCCCCTTGGTGGAACAGCTGCATCCTTATGGGGTGAAGGTGCTGCACGTGTGCCCCAGCGTGGACAAGGCGGTGAAGGCCCAGGCCGCGGGGGTGGACGCGGTGATTGCCGAAGGCGGCGAGTCCGGCGGCATCCAGGGGCGGGACGCGGTCTCCACCATGGTGCTGGTGCCGGCGGCGGCCGACGCGGTGGATCTGCCGGTGGTGGCGGCCGGGGGTATCGGGGACTCGCGCGGCTATCGCGCCGCCCTGGCCCTGGGGGCTCAGGGAGTGCAAGTGGGCACCCGTTTCATCGCCTCCACCGAGTGCGTGGCCCATCAAAGCTACAAAGAGGGCATCTGCCGGGCCGGGGAAGGCGACACCTTCCTGGTGAGACGCACCGGGCGCATATGGGTGCGGGTGCTGCCCACGGAGCTGGCCCTGCGAATTCGCCAGGACGACACCGGGGAGCTGGCCGCTTCCATCCCCCGGCAAAACATAGGCAAGGCCTGGCTGGACGGCGATCTTGACGCCTACACCCTGGCCGCCGGGCAGGTGGCCGGGCTGGTGCGCGAGATAAAGCCCGTGGGCGAGATAATCGAGGAGATGGTTTCAGTTTAGAAAACCTGATCTTCATTAATTGGAGATAAACGAATTTGACGCCGCTCTTGGGGAGGGAAGCCCGCACAGCGGTTCGCTGAATCCATGGGGTAGACAGGATGCTCATAAATGTAAGCAGGTTGATGAAACTGACCGCCCTCCGCTATTGGGACGCTCCGGCGCTGTACAACGTGGAAAGGGAGCGTGGCTTTTCCTTTGGTGAACTGCATGAGTTGACCAACCGGATATGCCACCTGCTGGAGGGCAAGTTCCATCTGGGTGAGGGTGACTGCTATGCCACCCTGCTGGAAAACGACAATATAGGCATTTTCCATCTGTGGATGGCCAAGGCCAAGCCCACCGCCCTTTGGCTGGGCATACGCGACTCCAAGAAGGAGCATCTGCACCAGATCGATTGGGCCGAGGCCAAGGTGATCTTCATCGAAGAGCCCCTGGTGGGGGAGTATTACCAGGACCTAGAGGAACGGGGCATCCAAATCGTGTGCATGGATAAGCCCACCAAGGAAGTCCCCGGGGTGTACTACTTTTGGGACTTGCTGCCCCAGGCCTCCAGCCAGGACCCGGACCATGAGTTCGACTACGAGGACGCTGACAAGCACCTGGCCTTTTTGCGCTTCACCGGCGGCACCACCGGCCAGCCCAAGTGCACCATGTACAGCATCGCTAACATGTACAGCGCCGGCCTCAACCCTATTCACTACATAGAGCTGTTTCCCTTTGACCAGCCCAAGACCTTGCTCTCCACTCCCATTACCCACGCCGCAGGGGCGGTGGTGCTGCCCAACCACTTCAAGGGCGGCGAGCTGCTCACCCTGAACAAGGTGGACATCGACCTGATGTGCCAGAGCGTGGCCAAATCCAGAGTGGACCTCATCTACACTGTGCCCACGGTGCTTTATCGTATGTTGGATATGGGCCTGACCCGGAAGTACGACCTGAGCAGTCTCAGGACCATCCGCTACGGCGCCTCGCCCATCTCCCCCAGCAAACTGGAAGAGCTGGTAAACCAGTTCGGCAAGATATTCGTGCAGGGCTACGCTTCTACCGAGTGCTGGCCTCCGGCCACGGTGCTGGGCCGCGCTGATCACGCCTTTGAGACCCAGGAGCAACGGCAGGTGCTCAAATCGGTGGGCTCGGCGGTGCCTGGGGTAGAGGTGATGATCTGCGATGAAAACGGCCAAGAGGTGGACAACGGCCAGGAGGGCGAGATCTGGATTCGGGGCGGCAACACCATTGCCGGCTACTACAAGGACCCGGAGCAGACCAAGGCCAACTTCAGCGAAAACGGCTTTTGGAAATCCGGCGACATCGGCTACATGGACCCCATGGGGCGCATCTACCTGGTGGACCGCAAAAAGGACATGATCATCACCGGCGGCTTCAATGTCTACGCCCAGGAGGTGGAGAACGTGCTCAATGCCCACCCATCGGTGGAGAACTCGGCAGTGGTGGGCATGCCTGATGAATATTGGGGCGAGGCGGTGTGCGGAGTAGTGGTGCTCAAGGAGGGCGTTGCCATGGAACAGGAAGAGATAATCGCCTTTTGCAAGGAAAACCTTACCCGCTACAAGGTGCCCAAAAGCATCGAGTTCGTAGACGAACTGCCCATGAGCGCGGTGGGCAAGGTGTTGCGCCGGGAGGTACGCAAGAAATACTGGGATGATGGCGGACGCAATATCAATTAGCCCGCACTTGGGTGATGGAGCGTCGCCCTATATAACTATTAGGCAGACCACAGAGGCCTCGGCGAAAAAAATAACAACCCATTCTTTGAAAGAAAATGTGTGCCTGAATGATTGAACAAGTCTCGCCTGATTTTTTCCGTGTGCAGATTCCCTTGCCGGAGAGCCCCTTGAAGTACCTGAACTCCTATTTCATCCTGGGGGAGCCGCGCAACCTGATCGTGGACACCGGGCTCAACCGCGAAGAATGCCGCGAGGCCATGACCCAGGCCATCGGCGAGCTTGAGCTTGACCTGGATCGCACCGATTTTTTCATCACCCATTTGCACGCCGACCACTTCGCCCTGACCTCCAAGGTGGCTGGGAAGAGCAGCCGCATATTTTTCAACCGGCCCGAGGCGGAGCTCATCGAGGCGCATACCGGCTGGGAGCCCATGATCAACTTTGGCGGGCTAAACGGGTTTCCCCAGGATGAGCTAAGAGCCGCCCTGGAGAACCACCCCGGCTACAAGCACGGCTCCGAGTGGGTGCCCGAACTGAGCCTGATAAACGACGGCGACCGTTTGTCCGTGGGCGAGTACAATTTCACCTGCCTGGTAACCCCGGGCCACACCCTGGGCCACACCTGCCTGTGGGAGGAAGAGCGGGGCATCCTGGTGGCCGGAGACCACATCCTGGGCGACATCACCCCCAACATTCAGTGCTGGAAAGACGACTATGATCCCCTGGCCAGTTACTTGGACAGCCTGGAGCGGGTGGCCGGGTTGCCGGTGCGCCTGACCCTGCCCGGCCACCGCAGCCTGGTGGCCGACTGCCAGGCACGCATCAAGGAGCTTGCCGAGCATCATCATCACCGCTTGGCCGAGATATTGGATATCCTGGCGGGCGGCTCCTACGATGCCTATCAGACCGCCGCGCGCATGAGCTGGGACATCAAGTGCGACACCTGGGAGGAGTTCCCGGTGGCCCAGAAGTGGTTTGCCACCGGCGAGGCCATGGCCCATTTGCGCTACCTGGAAAACAAGCAGGAGGTGGTGCTGGATGATCGCGACGGGGTCAGGGTTTACCGCCTACCAGGCTAACCTCAAGCCTAGTCCTTTGTGTGCCAGCGCTCCATGTGCTGCGCGTGGGTCTTCAGATAAGCCCCCGGCTCGTAGAACTTGTCGTAAAACTCCAGGTCCAGGTGGTGCGCCTGCAAATAGGTGATCAGGAAGATCGAAGGCACGGTTCCCGGGAACTTGCCGAAGGTGTCCAAGACATACTGCGCCTGCAGGGCCACGCACTCGCGGAAATCCTCATCATGCACCTGGGCCGCCCGCCTTACCAGGGGAGAGTCCTTCCAAGGCCCGGGAGTCTCGGGATTAAAGGGCCCGCCCGGGCCGAATTTGCGCTTACAAACTGCGTCCACCGCCGCGCGCATGTCGGGATAATGGGGTGGGCAGGAAGCTTCCATAACCCCAGCCAGGCCGGTGGGGTTGGGGTAGGGCCAGTCCGGGTTATCGTCGTAGCGGAAGCCAAGCCCCGGAGCCTTGGGGTCGCCGGAAGCCCCTAGCACGGTGAAGGGGTCCACGCCGTTGAACATCCAACCGCCCAGGCCCATGGCCTGCAGCATAAGCGTGCCGGCGTAGCAACTCATGGATAGCTCGGTGCTCAGTTCGGCCAGGGACCACTGCTCCACAAAGGTCAGGGGCCAGAAGTTGTCCACGTCCACCAGGTGCTTGAACTTGCCCAGGCCCGGGATGGCGCGCCCGTTGATGTCGTCTCTGAGCACCAGGCCGTTTTGCAGCATGTAGCATAGGCCTAGGAGCACGTGCTGGGCCAGGTCGCCCACCGGGATCACCAGCAGGGTGCCCGGGTGGTTGACCACCCAGGTGTTGTGGGCCTCCACGAATGGCACCTCGGGCGGCAGGCCCAAGCGCCCCTCTTGTATCTTCCTGATGCGCATGCGCAGGGCATCCAGCAGGGTGTTCAAATCCAGGGTGCCGTCGTCTTGCCGCTGGGCAAAAGGTTCGCTATCGCGGGCGTCGAGCAGATACACTCCGTCGTCGTCGGTGAAAAAGGTTTGGCTGGTGTGAAAGCCGGCGGCCGAGGGGAAGGTGCGGCCCCCGGCCGAGGCCGCGTAGTTGGACAAATACGGCGCGTAGATCTGGGCGCGGTAGATCAGGTGATGCCAACTGGTGTTGCCCCCACAGGCGGCCACCACCAACAGCTTTTCCAACTCAGACAGCGGCTTGGGGCGCTGCTGGGATTTGTAGGCAAAAACCCCGTCGGGAATCTCGGCCCCCTGGAAAAACCGGCGGGAGCGACGGCCGAGCAGGGCTTCGACTAGGCCAAAGGAAAGCATGTCCTGAAAACCGGGGGGCAAGCCATGAGCGCTCATACAAGTCCATCCCACTATTTGAGTTAATGTTTACTGTAATAGTATGGATGGTTGGCGAGGCCCAAACAATGGGATGCGTGGGGCAGGCCGGGTCAGTGGCTCCTACGACGCTTATCAAACCGCCGCGCGCATGAGCTGGGACATCAAGTGCGACACTTGGGAGGAGTTCCCGATGGCCCAGAAGTGGTTCGCCACAGGCGAGGCCATGGCCCACTTGCGCTACCTGGAGAACAAGGGGGAAGTGGTGATGGGTGAGGTGGATGGAGTCAGGGTTTACGGGTTGGGAAGGTAGGGAAGGGAAGCTGAAGCTTTAGAGGTGTTGCTAAACGATCCTGAGCAGTTAGGAAGAGTCAAGGTGCCTTAGGCAGAGCCGGTCCTTGGCGATGAAGCGGATCGCCTAGTTAAAGTTACGTCGGAAGGTTGGGCCGCAGATTAGCTATCGCACCTTGTGGCTGAAAGGCGCTATGGTCGGTCGAGGTCGGCAATGCTCCCATCCCAATTGATCAAATTTGCATGTCTAGCACGCATCAGGTCATATTCTTCCTGATATTCGGATGCGATACCAACCATATCAAAATTCATTATTCCCCCGTGGCTCCTCTCGATAAAAACCGGGCAACCACTCATGCCACCTAATTGATTGAATGTGAGATAGTCATCGCTTCCAAAGTTTTTTACCCAAAATTCTCTTTCAAACTGGATCATAAAATACTCATCATTAACGCTAGGTACTTGGACACCTGCGGCACTGAATGACTCAAAGACCAAGCTATCGGAAGTGTTTTGCTTCCTCATGGCCCCTGGATAACCGCCGACACACACGAAGTCACCTGGCTTGACCGGCGCAGGAGGCCAGCTAAAAGGCTCGTAATAATTTAATTCCAAATTGGTTTGCATGCAGACATGGTGTGCTTCAATGCCGCTCATATCGATTGTGGCCAAATCAATGTTGCGATTTTCATCTACGAGTCTTTCCTGTGGATTTATAACGGCTTGTCCAATTTGAAAAACTGTATTGGAATCTTGCTCTAATTTCTCTCTATATTTTTCCATGATATGACTACAAGTTATTGCAATTGGCCGCTTATCTAGTTTAACCAACACGGCCGTTCCGTTGTTGATATAAGCTTTGTGCTTGAGTTTAGGCCGCTCACCCATAGTTACGGCAGCGGCAAACCGAAGCGGGAACTTTGTTAGCTCTCTCCCTAGCGGGCCTGCGGCAAGTCGCTTTGCCTCTTTGATCTTTTCAGGAGTCCATTCCTCGTTCATGACTATAATCCCCCCTTTTTTTCTTCTACATCTATATCACAGCAAAATCCCAGTAATAACCTTACATCTCTCCCTTGTCTTGACACCCATGCCCCACGGCGCTACTTTAGGAACTGCCTAGGCAACCTATCCCAGGAGGAGGGGATAACACATGATAGCCATTGAACAAATAGTTGCACGCGAGATTTTGGACTCCCGTGGTAATCCCACGGTGGAATGCGACGTAATACTAGAAGACGGCTCCATGGGCACCGCCGCGGTTCCCAGCGGCGCTTCCACCGGCGAGCACGAGGCCCTGGAGCTTAGGGACGGCGACAAAAGCCGCTACCTGGGCAAGGGGGTGCGCAAGGCGGTTCTCAATGTGGAAGACATCATTGCCCCGGAGCTGATCGGCCAGGACGGCCTGGATCAGGTGCTCATCGACTCCATCATGATCGACCTGGACGGCACCCCCAACAAGGCCAAGCTGGGCGCCAACGCCATTTTGGGCGTGTCCATGGCCACTGCCCGCGCGGCGGCCGAGGCCCTGCTCATCCCTCTGTACCGCTATCTGGGCGGGGCCTATGCAAGGCTGCTGCCCATGCCCATGATGAACATTCTCAACGGCGGCTCCCACGCCCCCAACAACGTGGACATTCAAGAGTTCATGATCGTGCCCGTGGGCGCGGACAGCTTTGCCGAGGCCCTGCGCATGGGCGCGGAGGTTTTCCACAACCTCAAGAAAGTCCTCACCGGCATGGACCTGGTCACCAGCGTGGGCGATGAGGGCGGCTTTGCTCCCAACCTGGAGGGTAACGAAGAGGCCATCAAGGTAATCCTGCAGGCCATAGAGGCGGCGGGCTACGCCCCTGGCGAGGACGTGGCCCTGGCTCTGGACGCGGCGGCCAGCGAGTTCTTTGAAGACGGCAAGTACGTGTTTGCCAAGTCCGACGGCCGGGAGATGAACGCCGAGCAATTGGTGGAGCTTTACGCCGACTGGGTGGACAAGTACCCCATCGTGAGTATTGAGGACGGCTTGGCCGAGGATGACTGGGCCGGATGGACCACCATGACCCAGCGCCTGGGTGAGCAGATCCAGATCGTGGGTGACGATATCTTCGTGACCAATCCCGAGCGCCTGGCCCAGGGCATTGAGCAGGGCAGCGCCAACAGCATCCTGATCAAGCTGAACCAGATCGGCTCGGTAACCGAGACCCTGGCCTGCATCGATCTGGCCAAGCGCAACGGCTTCACCCAGGTGGTGAGCCACCGCTCCGGCGAAACCGAGGACACCTTTATCGCCGACCTGGCCGTGGCCATGAGCACCGGCCAGCTCAAGACCGGCTCCCTGTGCCGCAGCGAGCGCATCTGCAAGTACAACCGCCTGCTGCGTATCGAGCAGGAGCTGGAAGATACCGCCCGCTTGGCCCAACCCTTTTAAAACGATCCCTCGCGGCGGGAGGCCCAATGCGCCTCCCGCCGCTAGCTTATTACAGGGAGAAGCGCCATAGCCGACCACGCCTTCAGCCCCAACCCGGCCTTGGAGCGCTTGCCCTTTTACGCCCGCCTATACAGCCGCCGCATGCAGCCCGCCCTGGAGCGGGCCAAAGGCAAGGCCACACCGGTTATCGAGCAGTTGCTGGCCGACAGCCAGTTTTGGGAACCCGAGCGTCTGGAAACCTGGCGCTGGGGCGAGTTGAACAAGCTTTTGACCTGGGCCGTGGTGCAGGTGCCTTTTTACCGCCATTGGTTCCAAGAAAGCGGCATCAGCCCGGCACAGATCGCCCAGGCCCGTGACCTGGGACCCTTGCCCATAGTCAGCAAGCAGATGATCCAGGCCGCGCCCGAGGACTTTCGGGCCGCGGCTCCGCCAGAGGGCAGCTATGCCAAGAGCACCGGCGGCACCCTGGGCCAGCCTTTGCACTTTCTGGTTAGTCCTCTGTCCGACCAGTGGCGCATGGCGGTGAGCCGCCGGGGCTACGCCTGGGCAGGCTGTGTGCCCGGCCGCAAGCAGGTGCACCTTTGGAGCGGCGATTTGGCTCCTCTGTCTCGCCAGGCCAACCTGAAACGGGGCCTGCACCGCCTGCTGCAGCGCCAGCGCTTTGTGGATTACTACCGCATGCTGGGGCCTGACGAGATAAAGGCGGCCATGGAAGCCATTGACCATTTCGGCCCTGACTGCCTGGTGGCCTACCCCTCCGGGGCCGAGGCCCTGGCCCGCCTGGCCCTGGACGTAGGCTGGCGACCCCGCAAGCCCTTGGTGAGCGTACTCACAGGAGCCGAGCGCTTGCTGCCTCATCAACGGGAGATCATCGAGCAGGGTCTGGGCTGCCCGGCCTTTGAGACCTACGGCAGCCGCGAGTTCATGCTCATGGCCAGCGAGTGCCCGGCCCACCAGGGCCTGCACGTGTCGGCCGAAAACGTGATCCTGGAGGTGAACGCCCCCAGGGGCGAAGTGGGCGAGCTTCTGGTCACCGACCTGCACAACTATGCCCAGCCCTTTATCCGCTACCAAGGGGGGGACCTGGCCTCCTGGCTGGAGGGGCCTTGTCCTTGCGGGCGCAGCCTGCCCCGCCTGGCCGGGGTGGAGGGCCGGGTCATGGACGCCATCCGCACCCCGGACGGTGGGCGCCTCACCGGACTTTTCTTCCCCCATCTGCTCAAGGACTACCCGGCCATCGCCCAGTACCAGATAGTGCAGCCCGCCCTGGACTCCCTGGTGCTGCGCCTGGTGCTGCGAGAAGCGTTGACCTCTGATCAGCAACAGGATATTTTGGCGGCTGTACATAAGGCTCTACCAGGAGTAAGGGCCCACATCGAACCAGTGGAGGAAATCGAAACCACCCCCAGCGGCAAAGTGCGCATCACCATAGGTTTGGGGACTACCTAGCAACGAGGCAACTCTCGTGAAAAAATGCAAAACTGCCTTTTGGCTGGGCGCGCTCATCGCAGCGTTGGCCCTGTCTCTGGCCGCACCCGCCTGGGCCATTAACCCCACCCCACCCTGGGTGATCTACGATCAAGGCCAGGAGAAACCCGAGCCCCGCTGGCTGGCCCTGCCATATGCTTTTTACAGCGACACCTATGATCTGGCTGGGGGCGTGGCCGGAGGCGGGCAGGGTTACTACCAAGAGCAAATGATCTTTTTCGCGGCTGGCCTGGGCAGTACCAACGGCACCGGCGCGGGATACTTTTATTTGGTGGACGTGCAGACGCCCTGGGTGCCCCGTTTATTCATGACCGTGGATTTTTCCGCCGGCTACTACACCAAGCAGCGGGCCTATGCCCAGGGCAACCCCGCCTATAGCAATGAACAGGCCGGGTCCAACGACTCCAACAAAGACGACTATGTGCAAGGCAAGGGCTGGCAGACCTGGGTTGATATACTGGGCAAGTATGTCCTGCCTATCGGGGCGGGGCGAAACCGGCCCATACAGCGCTACACCCTAAAAGGCGGCCTGTTGGTCAGCGAGCCCAGCGGCGGGCAGGTGTGGAACCCCCTGGACACCGGTGTTTCCCAGCTTCGTTTGCGCTTTTTCCAGCGCGCCCAATCCATTGACGGCGACTCGGGCGATTACTCCTTCCGCACCAACGGCCTGGAACTGGGCCTGATCTACGACAACCGGGACTACCCGGGCAACCCCAGCGGCGGCAGCTTTCAGAGCTTTACTATCAGTCATGATTTCGGCTGGTTCGACAGCACCGGCTCCTGGAACAACCTGGAGCTGGATCTACGCAAGTACTTCTCCCTGGGCCAGGACGGCTGGTTCAAGCAGCGGGTGCTGGCCTTTGACCTGTGGAGTGCCTATAGCGAGTCTTGGAACGTGGACCGGGCGGGTGAGGAGGTGGTGATTCACGACCGCACCCCGCCATACTTCGGGCCCACCCTGGGCGGCTTTTATCGCATGCGCGCCTACCCCTATTGCCGCTTCGCCGACAAGGCGGCCATTTACTACGGCGGCGAGCTGCGCCTCACTGCCCGAGCCAACCCCCTGGGGGAAATAAGCTGGCTAAAGTTCGCGGATATCGACTGGATGCAGTTCGTGGTCTTCGGCGAGTTGGGCCGGGTATCTGACGACTACAAGATCGATGAGTTCGTGCAGGATCTCAAATGGGATGTTGGCCTGGGATTCAGGTTTATGGCTCAAAAGGCGGTGCTCAGGGTGGATGTGGCCACCAGCGACGAGGGGGTGGCTGCCTGGGCCATGGTCGGACATCCCTTTTAGCTGACCAACCGGCCTGTAAAGCTTGACAAAACACCAGTATTAACGATAGCCTCTGGCCAGACAAAACCCCCTGCGCGGGAGGGACAAGTGAGATCCATCGCGGCCTTCGTCGCTTACATGATGTTGCTGGCAAGCCTGGCCCTGGGGGCCGGTTGCACCACAGTATCCACCGCAAACGCGCCCACCCCCGCCCCGGGTCCGGTAATCAAGGCGGGGCTCAAGGCGGTCATGCCGCCGGTGGTCGATAAACGCTCCTGGCCCAGCGAGGACACCGGGACCCCGGATCCCAACATCCACATTTTCGCGCCGGGCATAACCGGACAACTTCGTCAGGGCCTGCTGTCCAGCGGGCTGTTCGCGGCCCTGCCCGCTCCGGATCAGGCGGCGGCCAAGGGTATCAACGACCAGCTCACCGTGACCATCAGCGAGTTCAGCCTGAACACCACGGGCAGCAACCCCTGGTCCGCGGGAGCTTATATCCTCGACGGCCTGATTTTGCCGGTATTCGGCGTGGTTGCCGTGGCCACCCAGGGCGAGGTGGACACCGGAGCCTATCTGCTGCCCAGCACCAAGGTGGGGACCACCATCAACGCCGAGGTGGCCTGGGGCGAAAAGGGCGCCAAGAAGCCCATCCTCAGCCGGGGCTACCAGGTGACCGTGGAGCTGGGAGCGGTGAGCCAGCGCGAGATCATGGCCTACGTGGGCGGCACCAGCTCCGAGGACGGGGTGAAGATCGGCAAGGCCCAGGGCTTGAAGGCCCTGCAAGAGTTGGCCACCCAGATCAGCCGGGACCCCAACTGGCTTTACCTGAACTCCTACGTGCGCGTGGCCCGCGCCAGGGAGGTCATCCAAACCTCCATCGACCCAGTGGCCCGTATGCAAGCGGCCCAAGGCCTGCTGGGCCTGCTGAGCCCCTTGTCCTTCACGCCTGCCGAGGCCACCGTTCTGCGCGACGGTTACGTAAGTGCCGGTCTCAGGGCTGAACAGGTCAACGAGCTTAGGGCCACCTACTTGGGCGTGGCCGAGGTTAAGGCCCTGCCCGCCAAGCAAAAGCTGGGCGAGGCCCAGGCTGAGAAGCTTTTTAACGACCCGGCCGTGGAGCAGGCATTGGCTCAGGGCGAGGTGATCAAGCAAAGCCTGGGGCTGATCTTGAGCGCCATGGCCCCGGTTACCCCCAAAGCCAAGGCCCAGGCCGAGGCGGCTCCGCCGCAAGACCTGGTGAAGATTCCCACTCTGACCCGGCCCACCATGCCCGATCCGGTGCAGGACTTCCCGGGCGAGAAGAAAAAACCCAGGACTCCGGTGGTGCAAAAGCCCAAGGAGGCCCCCAAGCCGCTGCCCCTTACTCCGCAGGCCCAGGTCATGCAGGTCGAGTTGATCAGCCAGCTGGCTGAGGCCCTCAAGGGCCAACCCCGCCTGCAAGCAGTGTTCATCAACCAGGCCGACAGCGCGGTGGGCCCCATGTGGCCGGTGGCCAAAATGGTTCTCCTCAAGCTGGACACGCCTCAAGTTAAGAATTACCTGGCCAAGCGGGAAGCTACCTAACGGGGATTGGATATATCGTCCGTGAAAGTCATCGCCCCTTACTATGAAATTCTGTTCCTGCCGGACCGGGAGCAGGTGCTGGCCCTGGTGGAGGCGGCCGGGCGCACCTGCTACAAGTCCGAGCATCTCATCAGCAGCGATTCGGCCCCGGAGTTTGTAAAACGCATCGTGGCTTCGGGCCACCACAGCGTCATCGAGCACGCCAACCTTTCGGTGCGCTTTGTCTGCGACCGGGGAGTCACCCATGAGCTGGTGCGCCACCGCTTGGCCGCCTATAGCCAGGAATCCACCCGCTACGCCAACTACGCCCAAGACCGTTTCGGAAGCCAGATCACGATAATAAAACCCATGTTCTGGGCCGAGGACAGCGCGGCCTATCACCTCTGGGAAAAGGCCATGGCCCAAACAGAAGAGGCCTATCTAGAGTTGTTGTCCGGTGGGGCCAAGCCCCAGGAGGCCCGGGCGGTATTGCCCAACAGCCTCAAGACCGAGATCGTGATGACCGCCAATCTGCGTGAATGGCGTCACGTATTGGGCCTGCGCAGCTCCAAGGCGGCCCATCCCCAGATTCGCCAGATCATGCTACCCCTGATGGGTGAGCTGGGCGAGCGTCTGCCCGAGTTCTTCGCGGACTTGGCCGAAAAGTACGCCGCAGACATCGCCGCCTTTGCCTCGGGTCCGGCCGCGCTGGGAGGCCCGGAGCAGACATAGACGCATCACTGCGCAAAAAAGAACCGGAGGCCTGAGCCTCCGGTTTTGTATTTTAAATGGGTTGTCTCTAGCGATGGATGCGGATGGCACTGCCCATGTCTTGCACAAAGGGGCGGTTGCCGCCGCTCAAAGCAGTGAGTCCCCAGAGGCCCATGGTAATGACCGTGAACATGAGCCCCAGCCCCAGCCACAAAACTACCCCCCGGGGTACCCGTCCGAAGAGAACGGCGTGTGCCGCCTTACGGCATTTTTCAACGCCGCTACACTCTTCCTCAATGGTCAATTTGCATTGGGGGCCTTCTTTGCCGTAGTAACGCATTTGGCTTGTCGGCCTCTCCGGGTAGGCGGGGTGAATGTCCGTGCGACTATTGGAGTCCAAGTATAGCCCAGTCATTAAATAGGTTCAACTGCGCGCATCGAATTTAACAAAAAACTTGCCTTGAATCAGCACCTCCAAAGGGTGCACATGGTCTTGCCGGCATATATCGTATTTATATGAGTAAATTCCGTGGGTTGAAAGTAGGGTCCATAAACCAGTAATCGGCCTTTCCACCCGTCCGGCAGAATTTCCTCCAGCCAATTCAGGGGCTTGTCAGGGTAGAGGAACAGCAGGTCAAATGGGGTTAGGTCAACCTTTCGGCAGTCGGCGCACACGAACTCGGCCCGGTTCAGGCCCAAACTCTCGGCCATGGCCCGGCTGGCTTGCACCAGGCCTGGGTCAACCTCAATGCCCGTGGCCCGCATAAACAGCGAAGCGATGAGCACCGCCCGGCCGTCGCCGCTGCCCAAATCGGCAAAGTGGCTGCAGCCTCCCAGGTCCACCTGCTCCAGCAGGTCGTAGACCTCCTCGCTTTTAGAACAGGCCCACATGCCCGCCGGGGTCATCTTGTAGGGTTCGTCCAAACCGGCGTGGAACTCGGCCAGGGCCGAGTTGATCTCGGCCAAGCTTATGGCAGGGGAGGTGCTCAAGAGGACAACCGGTGATGTTCAACCTTGATACAGGCGTCTTGCACCACCAAAATGCCGTTGCCCCTAAGCAGATCAGCCGCTTTTTGGCTCTGTACGTCCAACTGCATCCATAGGGCTTTGGGTTTGATCTTTACCGCTGCTTCGGCTATTTCCGGTACCGCGTCGCTGCGGCGGAAAACGTTCACGATGTCCACCTGACCGGGCACCGAGGCCAGGTCCGGATAGGCCTTTTGCCCCAGAATCTCATCAACCATGGGGTTCACGGGAATAATTTCATATCCGTGATCCTGCATATACCTGGCCACCCGGTAGCTGTCCCGGGTCGGCTTGTCGGAAAGGCCGACCACCGCGATGCGCTGGGCTTGCCTCAGCAGGTCTTTGACCTCTTGGTCTCCAGGATTGTCGAACATGGTCCTAAGGGACATGTACACCTCCACTTGAGCGGCTATCTTATCATGCGGCCGGCCGGCGAACCAGAACGCCGCTCCAGCCTGGAGGTGATGAGGCCCCAGCGCATGAGCAGCAAACGCAGCTCCCTGGGCCCAGCCGCATTGATGAGGGCGGGAAGCACGGCCTTGGCCTCGGGCGGGGCGTTGCGTACCAGGCTGAACAGGCGCAGGCTTTCCAAGCCGGAGGCGGGCAGAGGGGGTAGGGGGCACCCCTCGCAGTCCGGAGGCTCCTCACCATGCTCAGCCTCCTGATCGCAGGTTGCGCAGTCCACCCCTGGGAAATCAGCCCGGTAATCCAGATGGCGGGCCAACATCTCCATCTCCGCCTCCTCCTGTAAGGTAAGCCAGGGGGCCTGCAGGGCACTGAGCAAAGGCTCCAGAGCGCTCACCGGCAGGGCGGCCAGTTCTACGGGGCCTGGGAGGGGCGCTGGGCCTTGGGCCATGGCCACCCCCTGCCAGCGCACCGCCTCCAGCCCCAGCAACTCCAGGCACAGACAAGCTGGGCCGGGGGAGGCCTCTTGGCGGGGAGCCCATTGCCAAGGCTCCAAAGGCCGCAGCCAAAGGCGTGCCGCTCCCAAGGTAACCTCATGAAATGCTGCTTTTACGGGTTCCATGGCCGCAAGCATAGGTTTTGCCCCGGCTGGCAGCCAGGAAGGCACTTCGTGAAATTAGGGCCGGGGGATGGTTATGCGGTAGGGCGCAAATCCTTAATCACCAGCTCCAGGTGGGTTCCCCGGAAGGTGGATATGCGGGGGATGAAGGCCGCCGAAAGGCTGGTGCCTTTTTCTATCCAGGGCTCATGGCAGTTGAAGGCAATGGCCGGTACGCGGGCGCCTTGTTGCATCAACTCCATTTTCAGGTGGTTTTCTCCCACCACCCGGCACGAGGTTACCTCCAGGCCGTGGGCGCAGAGCATGGGCTCAGGGTTGGACTGGCCAAAGGGCGCCAGGTTCCTGAGCAGGTCCAGCATGGGGGTGCCGAGCTGCCCCAGGCTTACCTGAGCATCGATGTCCAAGGCCTGGCCCGTGTCGGGCGGCAACTGCCGCGCCGCTTCTTGGGATAGGACCTGGGCCAGCTCATCCAGGCTTCCGCTGGGCATGGTGGCTCCGGCAGCAAGGGCGTGGCCGCCGTAATGAGTGAGAAGCTCGGCGTTGGCTGCCAAGGCTCGTTGCAAATGAAAGCCTTCCCGGGAGCGACCCGAGCCCACTGCCGTGCCGTTTTGCACCGAGAAAAGCATGGTCGGACGTCCGGTGCGCTCCAGAATCCGGCCAGCCACAATGCCCAGCACTCCCTGGTGCCAGCCCTCGCCGCCTAAAACCAGGCATGCAGCCTCATGCAAGGCCGCATCACCCTCGATGCGCTCCAGCACCTGCTCAAAGATGGCTGCTTCCACCTGGCGGCGATCGTCATTAAGCTGGTTCAAGCCTTGGGCGCGTCCCATGGCCTGGTGCTCGTCCGGCGAAAGCAGTAGTTCCAGGGCCGGATCCGGGCTGTCCAGGCGTCCGGCGGCGTTGATGCGCGGGGCCAGATAAAAACCCAGGTCCATGGTGTCCAAAACTCCCCTGCGCCCAGCCACCTTGGCCAGGGCGGCCAGGCCCGGGCGCAGGCCCTGGGTCATCACCTTGAGGCCTTCGGCCACCAAGACCCGGTTGGCCTCCACCAGGGGCACCACGTCGGCGCAGGTGCCCAGGGCCACCAGGTCCAGGCTGTGGCGCAGGTTGGGCTCAAGGCGGCCCTGGAACCATCCCTCATCGCGCAGGGCGGCCCTGAGCCCGGCGGCCAGATAAAAGGCCACCCCTACCCCGGCCAGGTGGGCCGACATGCCGCAGGCCTCTTGCTTGGGGTTGACCACCGCCGTAGCGGACACCAGGGGTCCGGGGGGCAGCAGGTGATGGTCGGTCACCACCACCGGCAGACCCAAACGGGTGGCCTCGTTTACCCCTTCGTGGTCGCTGATGCCGCAGTCGGCGGTCACGATTATCTGAGCCCCGGCCTGGGCCAGGCGCCTAGCCCGTGGCGGCTTGAAACCGTAACCGTCGATCACCCTGTGGGGCAGGTCCCACACCACCGGCGCTCCGCAGGCCCGGAAAAACTCCACCAGCAGGGCGGTGGCGGTTACGCCGTCGGCGTCGTAGTCGCCGGCCACTCCAATGACCGCGCCGGAACGCACCGCTGGAACCAGAACCTCCAGGGCCTGGGGAAGCCCCAGCATCTCCTCCGGGGCGGGTAGCTGCCCCAGGCCGGGGCACAAAAAGCGCCGGGCCTGCTCCGGCTCATGCAGCCCACGGTGGCAGAGTATCTGCGCGGCCAGGGGTGCCAAGCCCAAGGCCTGGGAAAGGGCGCTGGCCGCTTCCGGGGTGGGCTCCTTGAGCCGCCATGTTAGTGGTGGGGGTGAAGGTACCATGTGGGCACTATATATGGTAGTGTCGGTAGAATCAAGTTACATCATCTTGTGGGTGGTAGGCATCTGACAATGTTGGCATTTTTGGGCGCGCCGTGGAGCAATTACCATGGCCTTAAGCTCCCCGCAAAACCCTCCGCAACGTGGCCTTTGTTGAGCGAGGCCTTCTTTTTCCAAAAGAGCTTGCCAGGTATGCCATGTTGCGTAAACTAGGTCAAATGGTCGACACTAGTTGTTTGGGGATATCGCTAGCTTGGACGAAACAAGGTTATGGCGGCTGATGCAAAAATATTGGTGTTCGGCGCGGGAGGCATGCTGGGGCAAGAGCTGCTTTCCGTTACGCCGCCGCCTGGTATGGAGCTTATCGGGCTCAGCCGCACTCAAGCGGACATCACCTCATCCAGGCAAGTGGGCCGGGTCATGGCCGAGCACCAGCCCGCGCTGGTCATCAACTCAGCTGCGTTTTCCAACGTGGACGGTGCCGAGAGCCAACCCCAAGCAGCCATGGCAGTGAACGCTCAGGGGCCCGAGATCCTGGCCAAGGCCTGCGCTCAGGCCGGCGCGCCGTTTATCCATATTTCCACGGATTACGTTTTTGGCGGCAGCGGACAAACCCGGCCCTATTTGGAGAGCGATCCGCCCGCGCCCCTCAGCCATTACGGCCTGTCCAAGCTAAAAGGCGAGGAGTTGGTTCGCTCCGCCTGCCCCCAGCACCTTATCGTGCGCACCTCCTGGCTCTTCGGAGCCTTGGCGCGCAACTTCATCCACATCATGCTGGAGCTGATGCGCACCCGCCCGGCCATCAAGGTGGTGGAAGACCAGGTGGGTTGCCCCACGCCTGCCAGGGAGTTGGCCCAGGCCCTTGTAACGCTGGCGTCCATGGTTTTGGAGCTGGGTGATGCCGCCTGGGGCACCTATCATCTAAGCGGGCCTCTAATCATAAACCGCTACCAGTTCGCCCAGATGATCTGGGCAGAGGCCAACAAGAGCCTGGACAAGGATCTGACCATCGAACCGGTGGGCAGCGAGGCATTTGCCGCCCCGGCCGAGCGCCCGGCCTATTCGGCCCTGGACTGTACTAAGATAAAGCAGCGCTTTGGTTTGGCCCTGGCGGACTGGCAACCGGAGTTGGCCCGGATCGTAAGTTTTCTACAGGAATCGGAGATGCATGCCCGTGTATAAAGGCATTGTTTTAGCGGGAGGCTCTGGCACCAGGCTTTATCCGGCCACCAGGTCGGTAAGCAAGCAGCTTCTGGTGGTCTACGACAAGCCCATGATCTACTACCCCATTGCCACCCTCATGTTGGCCGGCATAACCGAGATACTGGTGATAACCACGCCCCAGGATCAAGAGGCCTACCGCTCCCTGTTGGGCGACGGCTCTCAATGGGGCTTAAAGTTCTCCTACGTCGCCCAGGCCAAACCCGAGGGCCTGGCCCAGGCCTTCACCCTGGGCCGCGAGTTCCTAGACGGCGCCCCGGCGGCGCTCACCCTGGGCGACAACCTCTTTTTTGGGCACGGTTTCACCAGCCTGCTGCGCGAGGCCACCTCCCGCCAGGACTTGGCCACCGTGTTCCTGTATCAGGTATCTGACCCACAACGCTACGGCGTGGCCGAGTTTGACCCTGACGGCGGCATCAGCCGGGTGGTGGAGAAGCCGGTAAACCCGCCATCGCGTTGGGCGGTAACCGGACTTTATTTTTTCGGACCCGAGGTTACCGAGGTGGCCGGGGGGGTTAAAAAGTCTGCCCGGGGCGAGTATGAGATCACGGAAGTCATCAATCACTACATAAGCGCCAAGCAAATCCGGGGCATCAAAATGGGCCGGGGCTATGCTTGGCTGGACACCGGCACCCCGGAGGCCTTGTTGCAGGCCTCCCAGTTCGTGGGCACCATCGAAAGCCGCCAGGGGATGAAGGTCGCCTGTCTGGAAGAGATAGCCTACAACCTGGAACTGATCAGCCGCGATACGCTCCGCCAGATACTCCAAGACAAGCAGGACATCCCGTATTATAAGTATGTTTTGGATTTGGTTGAGGCGGGCGGCCCGGTGCCCATTGTTTAACACCCAGAGCTAAATCAAGCGCATGAACTCGGACGTACAAAGATTGCTGGTCACCGGCGGGGCGGGCTTTATCGGCTCGGCCCTGGTTCAGATGCTGCTGGGGCAGCCCAGGGTTCAGGTGCTCAACCTGGACAAGGTGACCTACGCGGCCAACCCCGAGGCTTTGGAGCGTTTTGCCACCGAACCCAACTACCGCTTCGTGCAGGGAGACATCTGCGACCGGCCTCTGGTGGACAAACTGCTGGCCGAGTTCAAACCGCAAGGCATAATCCATCTGGCCGCCGAGTCCCACGTGGACCGCTCCATAGACGATGCCGCCGGATTTTTGCAGACCAACATAATGGGAACCCACGTGCTATTGGACGCGGCCTTGGGCTATTGGCGCGGCCTGCAGGGAGCGGAGCGCGAGGCCTTCCGCTTTTTGCACGTTTCCACTGACGAGGTCTACGGCTCCTTGGGACCAGAGGGCCTGTTCCGCGAAGACAGCCCCTACCTGCCCAACTCGCCTTACTCGGCCAGCAAGGCCTCGTCAGATCTGCTGGTCAGGGCATGGCATCAGACCTACGAGTTGCCCACGGTGGTATGCCATGCTTCCAACAACTATGGCCCTTGCCAGTTCCCGGAAAAGCTCATTCCCCTGATGATCATCAAGGCCCAGGCCGCTCAGGAGTTGCCGGTGTACGGCAAGGGTGACAATGTGCGCGACTGGATGCACGTCAGCGATCATGTGCGCGGCTTGCTGGCGGCTCTGGAGCGGGGCCGGGTGGGCCAGACCTACAACCTGGGCGGCGGGGTGGAGCTTACCAACTTAGAGCTGGTGCGCCGCATCTGCCGGTTGCTGGACCAGGAGCTGGCCGGAAGCCGCCGGCAGCCTCACGAGGAACTGATCACTTTTGTCTCCGACCGGCCGGGCCACGACCAACGCTACGCCCTGGACATAGCCAAGGCTCAAACAGAGCTGGGTTGGGCGCCCCAGGTGGAGTTCGGCCAAGGGTTGGCCGACACGGTGCGCTGGTACCTAGGCAACCAAGCTTGGTGGGAGCGTATTTTAAAAGAACGCTACAACGGGGTCAGGCTGGGTCTGGCCTGAGCCTTGGCGCCGCGCGCCGCGTAAGGGAGAAGGCGGGAATGAATTTGTTGCATGGGGTCAAGGTTAAGCCCCTGAAGGTGATTCCTGACAGCCGGGGCCGCTTGGTGGAGATTCTCAGGGCTGATGACGAGATCTTCGAGGGCTTCGGCCAAGTATACATGACTACCACCCGGCCTGGCGTCGTCAAGGCCTGGCATCTGCACAAGAAGCAGTATGACCACGTATTTTGCGCGGCTGGCATGATTCGCCTGGGTATATACGATGACCGTGACGACTCTCCCACCACGGGTCAGAGCAACGAATTTTTCATTGGGGTGCACAATCCCATGCTGGTGCAGATAGCGCCGGGTCTGTACCACGGTTGGAAGTGCATCAGCGCCGAGGAAGCGCTCATCATCAACACCGTTACCCAGCCTTATGACTACGCCAATCCCGACGAGTTCCGCCTGGACGCCCACGATCCTGGTATTCCCTGGGATTGGAGCGATAAAGACGGCTAGCGCGGAGCCTCTTCCATCGCTGACACCAACTGGCGGGCCAGGGTGGGCCAGGCTACGCTCTGGGCCACGTAATCGCGGGCTCCGGCTGAGAGCCGGGCGTAAAGCTCGGGATCGGTCATGACACGGGTGATGGCCCGGGCCAAGGAGGCCGCCTCAGGCGGGCCGGACAACAGGCCGGTCTGGCCGGGGATCACCTGCTCCTGCAGGCCGCCGACCTGGGTGGCCACCACCGGCAGGGCGTGGGCATAGGCCAAAGGCAACACCCCGGACTGGCTGGCTGAGGTGTAGGGCGCCACCAAAAGATCGCCCTCCTGGAACAGCCCGGCCACTTCCTCCCCCTCCAGCCAGCGGTTTGTCACTTTGGCCCCCATCTGTTGTAGTGCCGCCTGGTTCTCGGCACCCAAGCGCCCCTGCCCGGCCACTATAAGCTCTACCTCGGGAAACTCCCGCCTTACCAGGCGCATGGCCTCCATCAGTAGGCCCAGGCCCTTGTAGGCCAATATGCGGCCGAAAAACAGCACACGGAAGGGCCGCCCCGTGGGCAAGACACGGGGCTCGGTTTTGGGCTCGCCGTAGAAAAAGGGGCCATGGGGTATCACTCGGATCGCCGCCGGGTCCAGGCCAAAGGCCGTCACCGCCTGGGCGCGCACGTATTCGCTGAGAGTCACCACCACGTCGGCCCGGCGCGCCTCCGCCGCAAGCATCTGGGCCCGCAAGAAGTAGCGCTCTCCGGGATGCAACAGGGCGTCGTGCAGCACCATCAGGTAACGGGCTCTGTTTTGGTTAATCTTGCGCAGCATGAAAGGGTTCCAGATGTGGGTCATGGTGCAGCAAACCCAGTCGAAGCGCTCCCGCCGCAAGTAAGCAGAAAACTCAGTACGAAGACTGGGAAGCTTGATGCTGGACCAAATTGCGGTGAGCGAATTGGTGTAGGTGTCCGGCGACCAGCCTGGTAAACCCAGTTTTTGCGAGTCTTCCCAAAGCTCAGATTGACGCGACAAGGATAGATGCACCTCGACAGAGGGTATCTGGGCCAGGGCCTTGGCCATCTCATATGTGTACATGGGGCCGCCCCCCCTGCGCCCCCAGTGCCATAACAACAGCTTCATGTATCTAGTCCTGCAAGCGTCACGAGGGCAAGCGCCCCCGCTCGGAAGAAAAAAGGCCCTGCCATATTCCCGCGGCTGCTTGCCAACGCCCCTGCATGGCCCGGCGGGCCAGGCGGGCACCGCTGCTCAGGGCCAGCGGCAGCCAGGGCAGGGGAGCGTGCTTGCGGAAAAAACGCATTGAGCCACCGGTGTAAAGGCGGTGCCAGGCCTCCTCGTTGGCCCCCAGGCCGGTGCTGGGCTGGTGCTCCACCACCGACTCCGGGGCCACGGCCAGGCGCCATCCGGCTCCGCGCAGGCGTAGGCTCAGGTCCGCGTCCTCCCAATAAAGCGGGAAACCAGGGTCCAGCAGGCCCACCTGCTTGAGGGCCTGAGCGCGTAAAAGCAGGCTGGCCCCGCATAGATAATCCGGCGCTCCTTGGCTGGGTGGCTGGGTGAGGTGGCGGGAGCGGCCGGTGATGAGGCTCACCTTGCCTCCGCCCCAGGCCTGCACCCGGTCTTGACCCTCCCAACGCAACACGGACCCCACGGCCCCCACCTTGGGATCATCGGCCATTACTCGCACCAAAGCCTCCAGAGCCTCGGGATGGGCCTTGGCGTCGGGGTTTATCAGCCACACCGCCTTGGCCCCCTGGTCCAGGGCCAGGTTGATGCCCAGGTTGGCGCCTTGGGCGAATCCGCCGTTCACCGGGGAGGGTAAAAACTTCACCCCGGGAAAGCGTCGTTGTATCATCTGTGGGGAGTCGTCTTGTGAGGCGTTGTCCACCACCACGATTGCATTTTGGGTGTAGGTTTGGCTGATGAGGGAGGTCAGACAGTCCAATATATGAGGAAGGCCGTTGTAGTTGACCAGTACTGCGAACACCTGCCCCCACCTGTTTTCCTGATTTTGTGGCAAGCTGGGGGTCCTCATAAGTGACGTTAAACCGCTGAAGATGCTTCAGCCGTAGCGCAGGTTCTTGTGGTTGGACAAACTTATCCGTGGTCAATATGGCTAATTGCCAATATCATACCTTAGCTGGTCATATGCAACCATATCCACGTAATGTTCCCGGCAATCACTAGGAGCGCCACAAAATCCATGAATCGTCCGGATGCAACTCCCCCTTCCGATTTCAAGACCGATTTGGCCGGCCTCGATGTGAGCCGCGCTTCGGTGGCTTGGCTTTTTATCCTCACCATGGTGCTGGCTCTGTTCGAGGGTGTGGGGCTGGGCATGCTACTGCCGGTGTTGGCCTACGTGCGCACCGGTGGTTTGCCGGGTGGCGGACCCGCCAGCCAGATAATGCAGGATGCTTTGGGCTGGCTGGGGGCTTGGGGTAAAAGCTGGGAGCTGGCCGGCCTGCTGGTCATGACCTTCGGGATCATCTGTCTGCGTTACGCGGTCAACTACGTACGTGACGTTAGGTTGGCTCGTTTGCGCCTTTCCATCACCCGCACCCTGCGCAACAAGGTGGTGCGATCCCTGGTGCGCTCTGATCTTGGTTATCTGCTCTCCAATCGTAGCGGCGAGTTGCAGACCAATCTGATCCTGGAGACCGACCGGGCCGGACAGGCGGCCTCGGCTCAGATAAGCATCGTCACCTCTTCGGCCCTTATAGTGGTGTATGTCTTGCTCCTGATTTTGCTTTCGCCCCTGCTCACCGCCTGCACCGCGCCCATACTGGCCGCCGTGGCCTTGGTGCTGCGTTGGCAGAGCAAGAAGTCGGTGTCCTTGGCCAATGCGGTGAGCGAACAAAACCTGCGTCTGGGCGACCAGGCCTCCGAGGTTTTGGGAGGCATCCTGCGCATAAAAATGAGGGGCCAGGAGGAACACGCCGAACAACTGCTGTCGTCCACGGCTAACCGCATTTTCCACGGCATGTTCAACCTTGAGCGTCTGCGTTTGGCGGTGGAGATATCCACCCATCCGCTGATGGCCGCGGCCGGCCTACTGGTCATCCTTCTGGCGGTGGCTGCCGCCGAGGTGGGGCTGGCGGTAATGGCGGTGTTCGTTTTCGTTCTGGTGCGCATGGGGCCCCAAGTGAACCAGTTCATCAATTTATGGTCCCACCGCAACGCTTGTCTGGCCAGCTTGCACCGAGTGCGGGCCATGATGACCCAGGCCGGTCAGCGGCGCGAATCAGTGGGAGGCGACCGGCAGGAGCCTGCTCCCACCAAGGGAGTGGAGTTCCGCGACGTCTGGTTCCGCTACCCCGGTTCCCTGGAAGACGGCTACGCCCTTGAAGAGATTGACTGCGCTATTCCGGCGCCATCGCTTACCGCGGTGGTGGGGCGCTCCGGGGCGGGCAAGTCCACCCTGGCCAACCTGCTTTCAGCCTATCACCTGCCAAGCCAGGGCCAAATCCTGCTGGACGGTCAACCCATGGAAAGCTACCGCCTTGCGGCGCTACGCAAGGGTATGGCCTTTGTGGACCAGGAGCCTTTCTTTTTCAACGACACCATCCGGGAGAACCTGAACTTCGGGGTGGAGCCTCCCCTGAGCGACGCTGATCTGGAACAGGCCCTCAAGGACAGCGGAAGCTGGGAGTTCGTCAGCCGCCTGGAGCAGGGCCTGGACACCCCGGTAGGAGAGCGCGGTTCGCGCCTTTCCCAGGGGCAAAAGCAGCGCCTGGCCATTGCCCACGCCCTGGCGGTGAAGGCCAGGGTGCTTATTTTCGACGAGCCCACCAGCGCCCTGGACAAAACTTCCGAGCTGATTATCGCCCAAACCATCCGCGAGCTGGCCTCGCGCCTGATGGTAATCGTCATCGCCCACCGTCTGCAAACCGTACGCTGGGCTGACCGTATTTTGTTTTTGGAGAGGGGGAGGCTCATCGCCCAGGGCGACCATGATTCCCTGATTGCCGACTGCCCTCAATACCGCGAGCTTTTTGGCTAGAACAAGTAAAACCCCAACGCTCAGCCCCGCTTGGGCAACAAGGCGCGCAGACGCACCGTAACCGCCTTAAGCAGGTGCCTTAGCGCAAGGTGGCGTCCCAGGTAGCGCCGCGCGCGAATCTCCCAACGGGGCATCCGGGCGGCCGCCCGGGGAAGGGCCTCCAGCATTTTCAGGGGCGGACGTGGCTCAAGGGAGTCCCAATGGATTAGGCCGCGCATCACCGCGTCCCAGGCCATTACCAGAGCCATGGCTTGGGAAAGGTCGCCGTCGCTTTCGGGCTCCGAACGCAGGGCCATCTGCTGGTGGGCCTTGGCCAGATAGGCGGCGAAATCAAAAGAAGCGGGGTCGTTGGGGTAAACGTCGGTAAGGGCGTAATCGAGCTGGCGGATTATCAGTTGACGCAGGTCGCGGTAATTGCGGTGGTGGATGTGAGGCCCTTGGCTGGGCGGCACCTCACGCAAGCGGGCCGGTCCGCTGGTCACCACCGGCGGGGTGTGATGGGCGTCCGGCCAGAGCACCGCGCCCTTTTTAAAAAGGCGCGTCTGATAGTCTGGGTGACGTCCCCCGCCCAGCATCACTTGGTCTCCCAGGTAGTTGTAGCGAGGCAGGGCAAAGGCGTCGAATTTTTGTCCCTGATCAGCGATGAGCCTGTGCACCAACTCCGGAGCGTCATCTGATAGATACTCGTCGGAATCAAGCACCAACACCCAATCACCCGAGGCTTTGGCCACGTAACGATTGCGCACTCCGTCGATGCGCGGGGCTATCTGGGTGTGGTGCACCACCGCGTCATGACGCCCGGCTATGGCTACGCTGTCGTCGCTGCTTTCCATGTCCACCACCATAAGCTCGTCCACCCAGGCCAGGCTGGCCAGGGCCGCGTCCAGGGTGGCCGCCGAGTCTCGCGTGTGAACAATGCCGGTGATTTTGGGCTTAACCATGGCTCATCCATCAATGGTATAGCGTCCCTGCCAACGGGACAAAAACAGTTTGCGGCTGGAGACGTCCATTTTAACCCGCCCTGGGGTCATGGACTCGAAATGCAACGACTCGCTGCCCTGGCAGCAAAAGATGCGCCAGCCTTCTTGACGGGCCCGCAGGCAAAAATCGATGTCTTCCAGGCCAAAGGGGTAATCTTGGTCCAGCCCATCCAGCGTTTGCCAAAGCTCGTGCCTTATCAGCATGCAAGCCCCGGTTACCGCCTGGAACTCACGCTCCACCCGGGGCATGAGATGACTGGGCTCGGTTCGCAGCAGGTGATAGGGCCCCTGCGCGCCGGGTCCAAACACCACCCCCACGTGCTGCAGGCTGCCGTCGGGAAAAACCAGCCTGGCCCCGCATATGCCCGCTTGGGGTATGCGCTCCATCAGCCCCAGCATTTCGCCCATGGTCCGGGGCTGCAGGAACAGGTCATTGTTGAGCAGGAGATAATAGGCGGCGGGCCAGCGCCGGGCGGCCAGATTGTTGGCCTGGGCAAAGGAGTGATGAGCGTCCAGTCTGAGCAACTCGGCCCCCGCTGCGGCGATGCGCTTGGGCGGCAGGGGGGGATGGCTGGCGTTGTCCACCACGGCCACTGTACTTTGCTCCCGAACCCCAGCGGTTCCCAGGGATTTTCCCAGGGAGTCCAGGCACTGCTCCAACATGGGCAGCATGCCCCGGGAAGGGATTATCACCGTGACCTGATTGGAACTCACGGGAGGTTCCTTTCGGCTCTGGCCAGTCGCCAGCTACGCAGGCGATAGGTGTAATGCTCCAGGCGCGGCCGCCAGAATTTTTGGTAACGGCTGATTACGGGGGCCAGCATGCGCTCCAGCTCATCATAGTCTACCCCCCGCAAGAGCACCCGGCCCGGGCGGCGGCTGCCGGTCTGGGCGTGTTCCTGGTGAAGCATTAGCTCCTTTTCCAAGGCCCAATTATACAGCCACGAGCCGGGAATGGGACTCAAGAAGGAATGAGAAAAATAATTGGGCGCCATCTCCTTTATGGCTTGCAGGCTTATCTGGTCGTCCTCACGGTGCCAGGTCCCGTCCTCGCGAGGTATGCCTAAAATCAGGTTGGCGAAAACCTCCAGGCCCAGGTCCTGACAGATTGCCGCAGCCCGGCGGTTGATCGCGCTGGTGGTACCCTTGCCCAGCCAACCCAGGAGCTCATCGCTAAAAGATTCGAATCCGATGCTGATGACCTTGAGCCCGGCATCGCGCATCTCGGCGATGACTCCCGGATGGCGGCAAATCATATCCGCCCGGCAGGCAGCCCACCAACTCACTCCGCGCCGGGAATAGCCAGCCTGATGCATGGCCCGGCAAAAGCGGCTAGCCCACTCCGGCTCGATAAGGAATTGGTCATCGTGGAAGATGATGCTCCGGAAACGGTAGCGCTGCCATAGCTCGGCCAATTCGAGCATGACATGCTCCACCGAGCGGCGGCGCAGATAAGGTATGCGCTTGCCGGGGTCGCGGGGCGAGGGCCTGGTGTAGAGGGCTTTCTCGCCGGGCCCGCAACAAAAGCGGCATCCCCAGGGACATCCCCGGCCGGTAAGCATGTCCACGATGGGAGGGCGCAGGCTCCAGACGGGATAAAGCAGGCGGCGGCGGTAATCGGGCAAGAGCTCACGCAGGGCAAAGGGCAGGGCGTCCAGCTCCGGCGGTTCGCCCCAGGTTATGTCATTAAATAAATCAGGGTTGGCGATGATCGCGGGCAAGCTTACTTCGCCTTCACCCCTGAGTACCTTGTGGGCTCCGGCGTCCAAGGCCTCTCTGGGGAACATGGTGTAGTGAATTCCCCCGGCCAGGCGCAATGCTCCCGGCGCCGTTTTCGAGGCCATGGCCAGGCAGCGGGCTGCCCTACCCGCATCCTGGGTGCGGGCGGTAACGCCAACCACCTGGGGCGCGGCCTGCTCCATCTCGTCCCTTGCTTGCTCCCAGCCGGACATCAAGCGCAGGTCCAACAAGGATACTTCGTGCCCTTGCTGCTTGAGGACCGCGGCCAAATGGGCCAGGCCGTGGTGGGGCAACAGGTCGTCCAGGTCCAGTGGATCGCGCCCAGATCCCCAACCCCGCGAGCCTTGCTGCGGGTTGACCAGCATAACCCTCACCATGGATCAGGCCGGTCCACGGCGGCGGCAGGAACTGCCGTTCAAATCGGCAGGTATTGAAAGGCTTGCCACATTACGTCCTTGATGATGTAGTAGTCCCAGGCCAGCAGAATAAGGACCAGGGACCAAGCCGCCGTCTTTTGCCAGGCTCTAGGAGCAAGCAACATGAGGCCGCCGGCCTGTAAAAAGGCAATGGCCAAGCCGGCCGGAAAAATCAGCCGGCCCTGGGAGGCCATGATCCCGCTATTGTAGGAAAGGAAGGCGGCAAAGGCGAGCAGCAACCAAGCCGGGGCCAGTGATTGCACTAGGCGCTCGCGCATGTCTGGGGAGCGCCAAAGTTGGCGGATCCAAAAAATCAGGCCTAGTAAACCGGTTACCAGCAGGGCGGTGTCCAGTATGCGGTAGGCCGTGCGGGGCATGATAAGGGCGAACTGGCCATATACCGCATAATAGCTCCAGCGGAAGCCGCCGAACTCTTCCCTGAAAAAATCCCAAGGATACATGGTGACCGCGCGGGTGGCCACGTAGGGCTCCCACAAGGCGCGGTTAAGAAGTAAAGCATCGCCAAACTGGCTGTAATTGCGCACCAGCCAAGGCACCAGCAAAGCCATGGTGCATAGGGCAGCGGTAGCCGCCAGGGCAAGGCAGCGGCTCCAAGGGAGGCCGTAAGTGCGTCCGCCCAAGAACAGGGCTCCGGCGGCCACTCCGGCCAGGCCCGCGGCGTTCATCTTGCTGTAAGCGGCCAGGGCGCACAACCCCCCTAGCAAAGCGGCTCTGGCCATGGTGGGCGGTCTATCGGCGCGCAGGGTGCGGGCCAGCAGCAAGAGCACCAGGGCGGCCAGGGCGGTGGCGGCCACGTCGTTGCTCACCGAGGAGCAGGTCTCCAGCCAGCGTGGGTTCAGGGACCAAATGGCCGAGGCGGCAAGAGTCAGGGCCGTATCGCCCCGGCTCAACTCCCAGAACAGAGCCATGCCCAATAGCACCGCCGCCATGCCCCAAAGCACGGAGGCCGCCCGCATGGCGTACATAGCGCGGGCACCGGCAATCTGGTTTTTGCCTTGCAAGGGCTGGTAACGCCGGTGGATGGTTTGGCCGGGCGGTTGGGGCTCGCAGCGGAAATCCGGATCAATATGCGGAAAGTCCAAGGGGCCCCGGTAGCCGGTGAGCCAAATCGCTGGGGCCAGGCTCAGGTAATACAACGGTGTCTGGTACCGCTCTTGACGAGAGTATATGCGGGCTATGTGAGCCAAGGAGTGATTGCGCTCCAACTTGGCCTCCCAATAGACCGCGTAGCTGAAATGCCGCAACTCGTCGGGGTTTTCATAGGGCGGCATTAGCACGGCCATGGCCGCGCTGCCCAACAAAAACAAAAGAGGGACTAGGACCCACCAAACCGGAAATCGCCTCAATTTGTCAGCTTTCTTAGCGGGCCTTGGAGCAAATGAGCCAGCCGCATCTTGAGGGTGTAGGGGTGGTAGCTGTAGGCGGTGCCCTTGGCCCTTAGGCGCATGAGCCCCCGCTGGGCGGCCTGGCTGGGTTGCATCATGTCCTGCAGGCGCTGGATCAGGCGCTCCGGCTCATCGACCAGGCAGTTGTACCCGTCGCGCAAAAACTCCATGCCCCCCACCACCGGCACTGAAGCCACCAGGCATCCGGTGGCCATGGCCTCCAGGGAGGGCAAACCGAACTGTTCGTTAACCGCCGTGGCCAAGTAAACTCCGGCCCTTTTAAGATGGCGGCACACCAGCGCCTCGTCCATGTTGTCCAGAGGCACCCAGTTGATCTGGCGAAGGTTCTTCGCCGCCTTGGTGGCTATGCCCAAGCCCCGGCGGGGCATGTAGGCGGCCTCGTTGTCCAGCTTGGTTTCCCCTGGACCGAAGAAGCATTCTGATACGGAAATACCTACATGTATGGAGTCTTGGCCGTAATTTTGTTTTAGGTGGACCTTTGCTTCTTCCCAGCAGGTCAAAAACAAAATGTCCGGGTGGTTGAAGACCCGCTCCATGGTGGGGGTCCCCTGCACATGGCATATCAGGCGGGCACTGGTTCGCGCCAGATCGTCCAGGTCGCGGGGCCAGTTGATCACCGCCCAATCCTGGGGAGTGATGCGCTCCAGGGCCTGGTCGCGTTCCATCACTGGCACAGAACTGGCAAACCACTGAGGTGCCTCGCCGCCGGGGGTGGCCACCACACCGGGCACGCCAAGGGAGATCAGGGCCTCCATGAACTGGAAACCCACCTTTACGCCCCCGGCGATGCCAGCCGTGGGAAGGAAATAGTAGATCATTTGAGCACCCCTTTGGCCCACAAGCCCGGCAGGGTGATCAGCCCCAGCCCCACCGCGAACACAATGCCGTAGTGCCTGGCCGCGTACTTAAGGCGTCCCCACCCCAAAAGCCACCGGCGGCGGGCGCTGGTCACTTTGGCTCCTTGGGCAGTGAGATGGGGCATGGTGTAGTCAAGCTCCACCACGCGTCCTCCAGCCTGGTGCAGACGCAGGCCCAACTCCACGTCTTCCATGTACATGAAGTAGTTGGTGGCGAGCCCGCCCAGGCTCAGGAAGAGGTCGCGGCGAATAAACAGGCAGGCCCCATGGGCCCAGTGCCAGGATTTATCGTCATATCCTGGCAGGCGGCGCATCCAGGCCAGCCGCTGGGGGCAGGGCCAGGCCAGGGTCATCATGTCATGGGCCAGCTTCAGGCGGCTATAGCCCGGCTGGCGGCCGGGCATTGCCTGGCCGTGGTCGTCCAAGGCCGGGGCGGCAATCAACTTTTCGCCGCCATCAAGAGCCTGCATGCCCATGGTAAAAAGCTCCGGTGTGGCTAGGCCGTCGGGGTTGAGCAGGCAGATGTAGCGGCTTTGAGAGGCCCGCACGCCATGATTCACCGCCCGGGCAAAGCCCACGTTTTCCGGCATGGTCAAGAGCCGCACTCCACGGCCGCGCACCAGCTCCACAGTTTGGTCGTTGGAGGCATTGTCCACCACCAAGGCGCGCCCAGCCCAGGCGCCGAGGCTATCCAGGCAGGCCGCTATTACTCTTGCGGAGTTGTAGGTCACGATGATGATGGAGAGGCTCATCTTTCATCCCACCCCTTGCCGCCAAGTGTCGCGTATGCGCCTGAGCTGACGCCAGCCGGGGCGCATGCAGAAATTGCTGAAATGTACCACATAGGCCCCCGGACGGGGGAAGCCTTGGTCCCAGTGCTCGCAATGATTCCATTGCCAGGGCAATTCCCGGCAAGAGTGGGGATAAAGGTTGTTGGCGTAGTACTGGAAATAATCCTGGTCCGCGACCATGTGCTCCCCCACAATGTGATCGCCCGGTCGCTTGGCGAGCATCTCTTGGGCCCAGGCGGATAGGCGCTCGAGTTCCTTCCGCTGGGCCAGAACCACACCGGAGTTGTAAAACCGGTAGCCCTCCAAGGGGGGCGCCTGGGCTTCTGGATCCAGCCAGGCCAGGGAGTGCTTTTGGTAGTGCTGCAAAAAGTCTACGCGGCTCATGGTGGAGTTCAGGATGGTGGTCTGCTCCACCATACCCAGGCCTCGGCCGTCCAAGGCCCTGCGGACGTCGTCGGCGGTTATGTTTCGCACCAACACCGCGTCCGCATCCAAGAGCATGACCAACTCGGATTCGGTGTGCTGCAGAAGCGTGTTGATAGCTTGAAATTTGGCCAGGAATCGCCGCGCCCGGACCCCATGCTCCACCTGGCCCAGCGGGCGCACCAGCAAACGTTTCCGGCGGAGCAGACCGGTTTTATACATATGATCGGTGACCACGAATACGTTGAAGCCACTACGCCGCAACACCGACAGCACTGCTTGGCGGCCCGCCAGATAATATGTGGGATGCCCATGTATTAACATGCACACCCAAACGTCGGTCTTTTTCACTACATGGCCTTTGACGCCCGGGTGCGGCCTTTATTGTCAGGCTTACAGCGCATGGGCTGACGGCCATATCTCAACCCAGGCAGGTATTGGGTTCGGAAGCTATTTTGGAATTATTAATAGCATCCAACGCTTTTGTAAAGCCCGGCATGGCCGGGGTCTCCCAGCGACAACAATGCCGGCATGGGTTGCACCCGGGACCCTCTGATGAGTATTGCCAGACATTGGCTGGATTTTACGGTTGTGGAAATTAAATGCTTAGGCGATCAGAGCGAGAGGTACTTGCTCTGAACTTCCTGGTTTTGGCTTATGTCCGTGGCGCTGGCGTCGAACTGAATGGAGCCCTTGTCCAGCACATAGCACCAATCCGCCAAACCAAGGCAAAAGCGGGCGTTTTGTTCGGCCAGCAGTATGGTCACCCCTTCCTTTTCTTTAAGTCCCTTGATGAGACCGAAGAGCACCTGGTTGACTATCTGGGGCGCCAGGCCCTCGCAGGGCTCGTCCAACAGAAGCAGGTCGGGGTTGGTCATCAGGGTGCGGGCGATGGTGAGCATTTGCTGCTCCCCGCCGCTGAGGTTTTGTCCTTTGTTGTCGCGAAGGCGTTTGAGCACGGGAAAGTAATGATAAATTTTTTCCAGGGTCCAGCGTTTTTCGCCGTCCGCCGAGTCCTTGGCGGCGATGGTCAGGTTGTCCAACACCGATATGTCCGGGAAAATCCCCCGGTCTTCCGGCACAAAGCCGATTCCCTTGTGCGCTATCTCAAAGGGCTTTTTTCTCTGTATCTCTTGGCCTCTAAAGCGGATGACTCCGCGTTTGGGCGGGGTGAGGCCCATGATGCTGCGCATGGTGGTGGTTTTGCCGGCACCGTTGCGGCCCAGCAAGGCCACGATCTGCCCCTTGTTAACCTTGAGCGACACGTCCTGCAGAATATGGCTTTTGCCATAAAAGGTGTTGATGTCCAGGACTTCCAGGATCAGCACACTTCGCCCCCTAGATAAATTTCCTTTACGTCCTGATTGGCCTTGATCTGTTCGGGGGGCCCCTCGCAGACTACCTGCCCGTAGTGCATGAAGGTGATCTTGTCGGCCAGGGAGAATACGACCTTCATGTCGTGCTCGGTGAGTAGTAGGGTAAGGCCCATGCGGGTGACCAGGTCCTTGATCAGTTGGATGGTGCTTTCGGTTTCCGTGGAGTTCATGCCCGCGGTGGGCTCGTCCAACAGCAGCATGCGGGGCTCCTGGGCCACCACCAGGCTTATCTCCAATTTGCGGCGATCTCCGTGAGACAGCTTGTCCGCGATAACCTGGGCCAAGGGGAGCAGGCCGAAGTCTCCCAGTATCTCGGTTACCCGCTGGTTTACCGGGCCCAGACGGCTCACCGGCCAATAAAAGATGCGGCTTTGGCGCATGCGTGAGAGCACGGCGATTCTCACATTTTGAAAAACGCTCAGGTTGGGGAAATAGTTGGACACCTGAAAGGAGCGGCTCAGCCCCCTGCGAACTATCTGAGGTGGGCGCATCCCCGATATCTGCTTGCCCGCGAACTTCACTTCTCCGCTGTCCGGCCTTAGACGCCCGGATATCAAGTTGAACAGGGTGGTCTTGCCCGCGCCGTTGGCCCCGATGATGCAGCGCACCTCCCCTTCGTTGATGGCCAAGTCCAAGCCGCTGACCGCCTGCAGCTTGCCGAATGATTTGCTTACAGCACGTACCTCCAACAGGCTCATTTGGAATCATCCTTGCCGCGTTTGAGGTGTTCGGACACGAAACCCATGATTCCTCCAGGCAGGTACATGATCAGCAGCATTAGCAACAAGCCGTACCAAAACATCCAGTACTCGGTGAAGCCGGTGATCCATTCCTTGATGAACACGAAGATGATGGCTCCGGCGATGGGCCCGAAGAAAAAGTACATGCCACCCAGCAGGCTTATCATGAGCGGCTCCGCGGAGTGGGACCAGTGCAGCAGCTCCGGGGTGACGATCCCTTGGAAAGGCGCGAACAAGGCCCCGGCCACCCCTCCGAAGGTCCCGGCTATCACGAAAGAGGCCAGGCGGTAATTACGAACCTGGAGCCCCAGAAACTCGGTTCGCTCTGAGTTGTCGCGGATGGCCTGCAGCACCTCGCCCAGGGGGGACCTGATTATCAGGTAAAGCAGAGCCAATGACACCAGCACCACCAGCAGCACAAAGTGGAAATAGGCTTCCGGCCCGCTGACGCTCATGGCCAAAAACGGCTTTTTGGGAATGCCCACGATTCCGTCATCGCCGCCGGTTAGGCTGGACCACTTGTAGGCCACCACGAAAAATATCTGCGAAAAGGCCAGGGTGAGAATGGCGAAATAGAAGCCGCGCAGGCGCATGCAGAACAGACCTATGACAAGGGCGAACAGGGCGCTAATTCCCACGCTGATGAAAAACGACGTGGCGAAGGACAGGCTGGTGCCTTTGAGCAGCAGCGAGACCGCGTATGCGCTGGAACCGAAAAAGGCCACCTGGCCGAAGGAAAGCAGCCCGGTGAATCCCAGCAGCACGTTGGTGCTCACCGCGAAAAGGCTCACGATCAGTATTTCGGTGATCAGGTAAAGGTAGAAAGTGGGCAAGAACAATGGGGCGAACCAAAGAATAATCAAGCTGGCGATAAACCAGATGACGGGGTTGTTCAAGGTATTTGGCTTAGAAGGCATGATCAGTGACTTTATTCCGTTACTTTAATCTGAATAAGCCTTCCGGCTTGGTCAGCAGCACCAAGATCACCAGGATATAAGTGAAAGCCATGGCGAAGCTCGGGAAGAAGACCACCCCAAAGGTGTTTAGCTCCCCGATCAAAATGGAGGCGATGAACGCGCCCTTAAGACTGCCTACGCCTCCCACGATCACGATGGCGAAGATAGTGATAATCACGGTTTCGCCCATGCCCACGCTGACCGCTTTGAGAGGGCCGGACAGCCCGCCCGCCAGTCCGGCCAACACGGCGCCCAAAATGAACACCAGGGTAAAGAGCCTGGGAACGTTTATGCCTAGGGCGCTGAGCATCTCCTTGTTGGCGGTGCCCGCCTGGATAAGCTTGCCCAGGCGCGTCTTGTACAGCCCCAGCCAAAGCAGATAGGCCACCACCAGGCCGCACAGGATTATGAAGATGGAGTAGACCGGCATTTCCCGGTCCCCGGGGAGGGTGAAGGAGCCGTCCATCAGCTTGGGTATGGCGATGCTCAGAAAATCGGTGCCCGCGAAATACTTGGTGGCGTCGTCGATCATCAAAATGAAGCTGAAGGTCATCAGCAACTGCAGGGCGTGTGACCTTTCATAGATCTTGCGCAGGGGGATGAATTCCAGGATCGCTCCGATGATGCCCACCGCCACCACTGTAAACAACAGAGCCAGGCCGAAGGGCAGCCCCGGCACGCTATGCAGAAAATAGTAGGTGAAATAGGCGCCGAGCATATACAGGGAGCCGTGGGCGAAGTTTGGAATGTTGAGCAGGCCGAAAATAATGGTGAGGCCCGAGGCTATCAAAAACAGCAACATGCTGTAGGACAGGCCGATGAGCAATTGATATATGAAGTAGGAGAATTCCATGCGTCTGTTCTATCTTCCGAAGTACAGATGCTTAATATTTAGGGGCAGGTTGCACGCCCCCAGGGACGAATCCCTGGGGGCGATTTGTCGGCGTTGGGGATTTAGGGCTTGGCCATCTTGCAGCCGGTCTTGTCCAGCGGCATGGCGATTTCTTTGCCCGGTACCGTGAAATAGGTCTTGGGGTCATACACCCAAAAGGGATACTTGGGGTCGTGGTGGAACTTGCCCAGCAGCACCACTTCGTCGATACCGCTGTGATCCTCGGGGCGGATCCACTTCTTGCCCTCGGGGACCTCGAACTCCAGGCCTTCCAGGGCCGCGATCACCTTGGGGGTGTCGGTGGTGCCGGCCTTTTCAATGGCCAGCTTCAGAGCCAGCAACGCGGCGAAGCATTCCGCCCCTATATCGGCCGCGGGGTATCCGCCGAACTTCTTCTGGTACATGCCGATGTACTTGCGGTTGAGCTCGGAATCCCGATAGAAGGGGTAGTAGCGGGCCTCTCCCCAGAAGGGCAGCATCTCCTTGCCCAACCCGATGGAGGTCGCCACGGCGGTGGTGTTGTTTACGAACACCTTGACCTTGTCGAAGAATCCGAACGGTTTGGCCTGCTTGATGAAGTTGATCAGGTCCCCGGTCCACAGGGAGGTGAACACGCCTTCGGCCTTGGACTCCAGCAACGCAGTGATGTAGGGCTTGTAGTCCTGGCAGCCAAAGGGTGAAAACGACTCTTTGACGTATTCCACCGCATGCTTCTTGTTCTTCATGCCCTGCTTGAAAAATTCCCAGGATTCGTGGCCAAAGACGTAGTCGGGGTTGATCCCGGCCCACTTTTTGACGTCCGGGGCATTGGCCGCCATGCAATAGGCGCTGGCCTTGGAGGCCATGCTGGTGGACTCGCCGATCCTGAACACGTAGGGGCTGCAATTGGCACCGGTGTACTTGTCGCTCATGGACGTGGAGATGAATATCTTCTTGAACTCGTTGGCCAGGGGCACGCAGGCCAGGCCCACGCCGCTGGAGTTGGTGCCGAAGACAAAGTCCACGTTGTCCTCGAGAACCAGCTTTCTGAACTTACGCACGCCCACGCTGGGCTTTACCTGATCGTCTTCTTGAACCAGCTCCAGCTTGCGCCCCATGATGCCGCCGGACTGGTTGATTATATCCTGAGCAATTTGAGCGGCGCGCATGGCCGGCACGCCCTGGCTGGCCATGATGCCCGAGGTGGTGTTGAGCTGGCCGAACTTGATGGGCTTGTTGGCCGCTCTGAGCAGAGTGGGCACCCCAAAGGTGGCCGCGCCCGCAACCAGGGCGCCACTGCCCACCACTTTCACGAATTCCCTACGCGTGATCTGTTTCTTCGCCATCTTTCCCTCCCTTGGTAATAAGATCAGGATTTGCTGGCTTGACCGTGCTCACATCTTTTTCTTGCTCAGGAGATAATTTTTTGCTGCAGGATGTCAGGATCATGCAAAGCCAGGATTCTATCGCAACGGCTTCTAAGCCGTTTCATGCTTTCGTAGGCGTCGCGGGCATTTAGGATAATGCCCGGCAAAAGGGTGTTTTCGTCGCCGACCATGGGGTGCCCCGCTTCGGGATAAAAATTCTCTTGGCTGGTGCACATGCCGGCGATGGCCACGATTCCGCTCTTAGTCTCCACCAAGACAGCCTGCCCGCCGGCCGCGTGGCCAGGCACCGGCAATAGGGTTAGGCCGGGCTCTATCTCATACTCGCCCTCGATCAGGCGCAGGTTGGCTCCTTCCCAGAGCTCGGGGCGGTAGATGCCCGCAAAGGGGGCAGGGTCCATGGCGAATTCGTATTCCGCCTTTTGCACCAGCACCTCGGCGTTAACGCAGCGTTTCAGGTTGTGGCAATGATCAAAATGCAGGTGGGTCTGGACCAGGACGTCCACCTGTTCCGGAGTGATGCCCACCGAGGCCAGGGCCTGCTCAAAGCTTTGCACATGGGTGAGCTCCAGGTCCTTGAATCCGGGGTGGTAGGCAAGGTAGTCCTGGGTCTCTATGCCGCTGTCCACGATGATGTTTTTGGAGGCCCCGCGTATGAACCACACCACGAAGGGGCGGATGATGCTTTGCCCGTAGCCGGCCATGTAGGTCATGTAGCCCTTTTCCGCCTGGTAGTAACACAGGGTCAGGGGCACGATTTCAAATGACATGGCTAACCACTCGTCCTGTTATTCATAGTTCTTTTCAAACAAAGGCGTCTTGCGGGTGGATTTTTCCAGGCTGCCCGGCTCGGCCCACTGGATGACCGGCCTTATCTTCAGCTGGTCGTGAGTGGCCCGGCTGATACGATCGGCGAGCCCCTCCAGATCGTCGTCGCTCACCGTGGCCGAGCGCTCCAGTTTCAGCTTCAAAGGCGGGATGACTCTCGGCGGCTTGGTGTCCAGGACCACGCGCATTTCGCCGGTGACCTCCGGAGTGAAGGTCTCCACGATTTGCTTAATGGCCGCGGGGTAGATGTTCACCCCCTTGACCACCAGCATATCGTCTGCCCGGCCTATGAGCTTGATCCGGTGGCCGGGGAACCCGCAGTAGGGGCACGGTTCGGTCCAAAGCTGGACCACGTCGCCGGTGGCGTATTTCACCAAGGGCGCTGCCTGGCGCTTGAGGGAGGTCACCACTATCTCTCCCACCGCCCCGTTCTCAATGGGCACAGGTTTTTTGGTGTCAGGATCCACCAGGTCGTCAAAGGCGGTGCAGAGGTCCGGGGCCACCCCGTGCATCCCTTGGTACTCCGGTGATGCGCAGGTAATGGCGATGTCGTGGGCCGCGGGAGCCCAGTAGTCATAGATGGTGCATCCGTAGGCTTCTTCTATGCGTTGGCGCACCTCGGGAATGCTCACCCCCACCTCGCCGGTGAGGAAGACTCCTTTCAAGTTGAGCTCGCCCACCTCCTTGCCGATGATGCTGGGTGCCTTGCCAATCAGGTATTCGGAGAGCGAGACCGTGGTAGCCATGTACTGGGGCCGGGTTTGCTCGGCAAAGCGCAACATAAGCTCTGAGCCGGCGCGGGCGTCAACGTCTATGGGCACGCCGCCCACGCTCCTGAGGCCGAACAGGGAGATGGTGGTGGCGTAAATGCCCAGGGCAAAGATGAACAGCACCCGGTCGCCGTACTGCAGGCCGTTGAAAACAAAGCGGTGTCCCAAGGCCGGGGCGATGGTTTCCACGTCCTGCTTGCTCAGGGTGTAGGTGAAGGTCGGCACTCCGGTGGTTCCGGAGGTGGTGGCGGTCATGTAGATGTCACGGGGGTCGATGCAAAGATGGGTCCCAAAAGGATGGCCGTCGCGCTCCAAGGACTCCATGGCGTTTAGGCGCTCCTGCTCCTTGTCCATGAAAATGGGTAGGGCATGCAGATCATCCATGGTTTTGATGTCGCGGGGATCAGCACCGCAGTCTTGGAATTTCTGGCGATAAAAATCGGAGTTTTCGTAGCAATGAATCAACTGGGGGGTTAGGCGCCGCTCCTGGTATTCACGTATGCCTTCAGGAGACAGACCTTTAAGTTCCTCGTTGGCAAAGTATCTTGGCAAGGCTCTGTCCTTTCAGGCTTTCTAGTTGATTTCTTCCGGCCAAGAACAACACAGGCATCCTGTGTGCCTTGTAGTATACAATCTGGTATAAATTTTTTGCCTGAGCGAAGTCAACCCCTTTTTTGGGCGATAGGAGATTGAAGGGAGTCAGCGGGGAAAAGGAGCTATGCCTTGCCCGCTATAGGAGTTTCTCGCTTCCCTGGGCTGATGGACTGACGGCGCGGACGGGCAAGCCATTGATAATTATGAATTACCTGAGCCTTAAAAGAGGACGGCTATTTTTCATGAAGGTCTGCTTGGCCTCCTGGGATTCCCGGGAGTTCCACACTGGTATAGTCGCGTGCTCCAGCAAGGAAATGGTCCTCTGAACTCTAAGGGGCACCCTCTGGTGTAGAGTTTCCTAGCAACCAAAATAGCGGCATCCGGCTCCCTGAGCGCCCAGGGCCGGATGCCGCTGATTTTTAAATACCGCTCTGCTTGCGAATGTCCGCGCCTGCTAGCCCGGCTACTCTTGCGGCTCTTGCAACACCGGATGGCGTGCCGCGGTCACCTCGTCCAAGCGCCCCACCGGGGTGGTCTTCGGCGCGGCGTGCAGGGCTTCGGGATCGTCCGCTGCCTGGTCGGCGATGTGCCCCATGGCCGCCACAAAGGCGTCCAGGTTTTCCAGGGCCTCGGTCTCGGTGGGCTCGATCATAAGGGCTTCCTTCACCACTAGGGGGAAGTACACGGTGGGTGGGTGAAATCCCTCGTCGATCAGCGCCTTGGCCACGTCCAGGGCATTGACACCGTGGCTTTTCACTTTGTCCTCCGCGCTGAACACCACCTCGTGCATACACGGCTTGTCAAAGGCCACCTGCCATTTGTCGCCCAGCTTGACCCGCAGGTAGTTGGCGGCCAGCACCGCGTCCTGACTCACTTCCTTCAGCCCCTCGCCTCCCAAGGCCAGGATGTAGGCAAAGGCTTTGAGGCACACCCCGAAGTTGCCGTAAAAGGGAGCCACGTAACCGATGGACTTGTGTTGATCGTAGTCTAAAAACAGGGTGCCGTCGCCGCGCATCTCTACCCGGGAAATGGGCAGGTAGTCCATGAGTTTTTCAACCACGCCCACCGGGCCGGCCCCCGGACCGCCGCCGCCGTGCGGGGTGCCAAAGGTCTTGTGCAGGTTCAGGTGTACGATGTCAAAGCCCATCTCGGCCGGCTTGGCCTGACCCATGATGGCGTTGAGGTTGGCCCCGTCGTAATACATCAGGGCATCGGCTTGGTGGGCCGCCTCGGCGATCTCGGCGATGTAGGGGTTGAACAGGCCCACGGTGTTGGGGTTGGTCATCATCACCCCAGCCACCTTATCGCTAAGCATCTCCTTGAAGGCCGCCGGGTCCATGACCCCGTCCTTGGAGGGCACGGTGACCACCTCGTAACCGGCAATGGCCGCGGAGGCGGGGTTGGTGCCGTGGGCCGAGTCGGGCACCAGTACCAGGGATTTCTGGTTGCCCTTGTCGTTGTGATAAGCGGCCATGAGCATGATGCCGGTGAGCTCGCCGTGGGCTCCGGCCAGGGGCTGCATGGTAAAGGCGTCCATGCCGGTGATCTGCTTGAGAAGCTGCTCCAGCTCATAGATCACTTGCAAGGCGCCCTGGGCCAGCAGGCCTCCCCGGCGTAGCTGGGGCAGCAAGGGATGCAGCCCCGCGAAGCCGGGCAGGCGCGATGCCTGTTCGGTGAACTTGGGGTTGTATTTCATGGTGCACGAGCCCAGGGGATAGGTGCCCACGTCCACTCCGAAGTTGATGCGCGACAGCCGCGTGTAGTGGCGCACCAGGTCTATCTCCGCCACCTCGGGCAGCTCGGCGGGCTGGGCGCGCCTTAGCTCGGGCGGCAGTTGGCTCATCTCGCAGAAGCGCTCCTCCACCCGGGAGCAGGGCAGGGAGGCCGCCCGGCGGCCGGGCCGGCTTATCTCGAATATGGTTTTCACAGCACCGCCTCCAGACCTTCGGCCAAATAGCCGATATCTTCCTTGGAGCGCTTTTCAGTGACCGCCACCAGCAGGTTGTTGGCTTGCTCCGGGTAGTAACGGCCCAAGGGGAAGCCCGCCGCGATGCCCTTGTCGATCATACGGCTCACCGCCACTCTGGCGGCTATGGGCAGGCGCACCCGAAACTCATTGAACCAGGGGCCTTGGTCCAGCGCCTCCACGCCGGGGATGGCGGTCAGGCGCTCCCGGGCATAGGCGGCCTGGGTCATGTTCAGCTCGGCCAGCTCCACCAGGCCCTTTTTGCCCATGAGCCCCAGGAAAAGCACTGCCGCCAAAGCGCAGAGCGCCTCGTTGGAGCAGATGTTGCTGGTGGCCTTTTCGCGGCGGATGTGCTGCTCGCGGGTCTGCAGGGTAAGGCAATAGCCCACCCGGCCTTGGCCGTCTTTGGTGCGCCCTACGATTCGCCCGGGCATGGTGCGCAGCAGGGCCTGGCTTACGGCCATGAAGCCCAAGTAAGGTCCGCCGAATGACAACGGCAGGCCCAGGGATTGGCCTTCGCCCACCGCGATGTCCGCTCCCATCTCCGCCGGGGTCTTGGCCACGGCCAGAGCGATGGGGTTGCAGCCCAGGATTCCCAGGCTCTTCATCTCGTGCACCGCCTGGAAATGGGGGGAGTAGTCGTGCAGCACCCCGAAGAAGTCCGGGTTTTGCAGGATGAGCCCGGCGGTGTCCTTATCCAACAGCCCCTCCAGGGCCGCGGGGTCGGAGAGGTCCGCCTCCACCAGCTCCAGATGGAGGTTCACGGTGTAGCTTTCGAGCATGATGCGGTAGATGGGGCTCACCGAGGTGCATACGATAAGCTTTTTGCGCTTGGTCTTGCGCACCGCCATCATGGCCGCCTCGTACAGGGCGGTGCCCCCGTCATAGAGCGAGGCATTGGCCGCGTCCAGGCCGGTGAGGCGGCAAATGGCGCTTTGATATTCAAAGATGCTCTGCAAGATGCCCTGGGACATCTCCGCCTGATAGGGGGTATAGGCGGTGTAGAACTCGCCCCGGCTGATCAGGGCGTCCACCGCCGCGGGAATGTGGTGGTCGTAGAAGCCGCCGCCCAGAAAGCAGACCAAGTCCTGGGCGTTGAGCCCGGCCAGCTCAGCTAGGTACTGGCTCACCTCGGGCTCGCTCATGCCCGGAGGCAGGTCCCAGGAGCGGGCCCGCAGCGGCTCGGGGATCACCTCGAACAGCTCATCCACCGAGCCCAGGCCCAGGGCGGTCAGCATGGACTGGCGGTCCTCGGGAGTGTGGGGAGTGAAACGCATGGCCTTATTCTCCCTCGGCCAAAAGCTGGTCGTAGGCGGCTGCATCCATGAGGTTGTCCAACTCGGCCTGATCGAATCCGCTTAGCTTGACCAGCCATCCCGCGCCGTAGCAATCCTGGTTGATCAACTCGGGCTGGTCTTCCAAGGCGCTGTTCACCTCGGTCACCACCCCGCTCAGGGGAGCATAGACGTCCGCCGCGGTCTTGACCGACTCCACCACGCACATCTCGCCCATCTGCTCCACCTCGGCCTCGGGCTCGGGCAGTTCCACGTAGGTGATGTCGCCCAACTGGTCTTGGGCATAGTCTGTGAGGCCCACCACGGCCAGATCGCCCTCCAGCTTTACCCACTCGTGCTCCTTGGTGTAGTAGAGACCCTCGGGCGCCTTTTTCACTTCGCTCACTTGTCACCTCCATCGAACTGCATGGGTTGCAGGTACCGGCCCTGGGGCCTGGTAAAACTCTTGACCACCCTTCCGGGCAGGGTTCGCTTGCGATAATTGATTTCCACTTCTTGTCCCACCTGGGCGCCGCCGTCCAGCAGGGCCAGGCCCAGGGGACGGTTGTAATGCTCCTGGCCGGGCTCGCCGTCCGCGAATTGCCAGGCCGGGATCATGGTGCCGCTGGTCAGCTCGCCCAGGGTCTTGCCGCCGGTTAGCACCACGGAGCCTTCGCGCATCATGCCCTTGGCCAAACCCGCCACGGCGAACACCCGCTGGGGCAGGTTTTCAGCGCCGCCCAAGGCCTGGGCCTCCAGGGCCGCCCGGCCCTGGAAATCGCCGCGCTGAGGATTCAGGTCCACTCCGAACTTGGCGGTGGGCACGGACATTATGGGGCGCTCGGAGGTGTACTCATGCCCATACAGAGGCAGGCAGGCCTCCAGGCGCAGGGTGTCCCGCGCCCCCAGCCCCACCGGTACCACCCCCATGGGCGCGCCGCTTGCAGCCAGCTTGTCCCACACCCCTTCGGCCTCTTCCCAGGGTGGAAAGAGCTCGAAGCTGACCGGCTCTCCCGTGTAGCCGGTGCGCGAGACATACAACTCCACGCCCCCCATGCGGTTATAGCCGCCGTGGTTGCGCCCGGCTGGAGGTAGTGGGTCGGCCAGAAGGGTGGCCAGAAGCTTTTCGCTGTCCGGGCCTTGCACCGCCAGCATGGCCAGGCGCGCGCTGTGGTCGGCAAACTCCACGCCTTCGGCCAGGTGTTGCTCCAGCCACTCGCGGTCCTTGTCGCGGTTGGCCGCGTTGACCACCAGCAGGTACTGCTCCGGGGCCTGCTGGTAGAGATAGGCGTCGTCCAGGGGGCATCCCGCCTCATCGGAGATAAGGGTGTACTGAGCCAGGCCCGGCGCCAACTTGGCCGGGTCGTTGGTGAGCAGTTCGCCCAGCCAGGCCCGAGCCTGGGGCCCGCGCACCGCGAAGCGGCCCATATGGCTGATATCGAAAAGTCCGCCGTGCTTGCGGGTGGCCAAGTGTTCGGCGATGAGCCCATCGCCATAAGACACCGGCAGCCGCCAACCGGCGAAATCCACCAGCTTGCCGCCATGGGCAGCGTGCCAGTCATGTAAGGGTGTTTTGGCCGTCATGCAGAAGGTCCTCCTTCGCCGCCAAGGGCGCCCATTTAGAGGTTCCTCCTGTTGCTGGGCCTGAGAGATTCGCCCCCGGGCGGGGCTTGCTCCTTCGGCGGACGGTAATACCGACTCTCTCCAGGAGTTGTATTCTCAGCGGTCCTTTTGCCTGAGAGTTTCAGCCCCGCTAGGGCCTTGCACCTTCGGCGGCCGCCTGGCCCTCCGGCCCGGCGGCGCTCTCCCGCTGAACGGTTTTTTATCAACTACAGAATACCATCATCCTTTGGATTCAAAAAACCCCATTGACTAATTGCATCAAAGCGTTGCCGCCAAGGGCCTTGCGTCACGGGGACCAGACCAGGGCAGACACGGCCAAACCGGAGTGGGCAAACGCTGTCTCCCCCGCCCATAAAGCCTTTGCCCGGCCAGGGTTGTAGGTAATTTTCGATTAAATGTTCAAGGGCAGAGCCGCATTTTTGACCATGGCCCCGCTAATCTTCGTATTGGCTGGGGATTATGGCTCCCTCGGCGGCCGAGGCGGCCAGCCTGGAGTACATGGCCAAATACCCGGTCTTTATCTTGGGCGCTGGGCGCTGCCAGGAGGCCAGGCGCGAGGCCAGTTCCTCGTCGCTGATCTGCAGGTCCACGCGCCGCGCCGGGATGTCCACGGTTATGCGGTCTCCGTCTTGCACCGCGGCCAGGGGGCCACCCTCGGCGGCCTCGGGCGAGATATGGCCCACGAAGCAGCCGTTGTTGGTGCCCGAGAAGCGGCCGTCGGTAATCAGGGCGGTTTTTTGGGCCAGGCCCTGGCCGTAGAGCATCTTCATGGCCAAGGCCATTTCGGGCATGCCCGGTCCGCCCTTGGGGCCTTCGTAACGGATCACCACCACCTCACCCGGCTGGATTTGCCTATCCATGATCGCCTGGTTGGCCTCCTCCTCAGAGTCGAAACAACGGGCCGTGCCGGTGAATTGCTGCATGGCGGGATCGATGGCCGCGGGCTTGGTTACCGCCGAGCCCGGAGCCAGGTTGCCCCTGAGCACCGCCAAACCACCCTGGGTGGACCAGGGATTTGCCATGGTGCGTATTATCTCCTCGCCGGTCTTGGGGGCCTCGGAAACGTTCTGAGCCACGCTGCCCCCGCTCACCGTGGGGTTGTCACTATTTAGAAGCGGCAATATTTCGCGCATCACCGCGGGCACTCCGCCCGCTGCGTGGAAATCGGGAACATTGGCCGGCGCGGCGGGATATATCTTGGCTACGTGCGGTGTGGTTTTTGAAAACTCTTCGAATATTTCCACTCCCATATCCACCCCGGCCTCGTAGGCCACGGCCAACAGGTGCAGCACCAGGTTGGTGGAGCCACCCATGGCCAAGCCTAGGCGCACCGCGTTTTCCAGGCCCGCTTGGTTGATGATCTTGCGGGCGGTGAGGTCTTCCCCCACCATGGCCACGATCCGCTGTCCCGCGCTTTGGGCCGCTCTGAGCCGGGCCGAGTGCACCGCCGGGATGGTGGCGCTGCCCGGCAGGCTGAGCCCCAGGCCCTCGGCCACACAGCCCATGGAGTTGGCTGTGCCCAAAAAGGAGCAGGAGCCGCAGGTGGGCATCACGTTGTTTTCAAGTTGGGTAAAAGCCGCTTCGTCGATCTTGCCGGCGGCCAGCATGCCCACCCCCTCGGCCAGGGAGGTGATGTCGGAGCTGCGGCCGTCGAAATCGCAGCCTCCCAGGGAAGGCCCGCCATTGACCAATATGGCGGGCAGGTCCAGGCGGGCGGCGGCCATCAGCAGGCCGGGTACTATCTTGTCGCAGGAGCCCAAGAGCACCAGGGCGTCCAGGCGGTGGGCCTGGGCCACCACCTCCACCGAGTTGGCGATAACCTCCCGGGAGGGCAGGATGTAGCGCATGCCCAAATGGGCGTTGGCCACCCCGTCGCAACAGCCGATCACCCCGAACTCCATGGGAGTGCCCCCGGCTTGGTAGATGCCCTTTTTGACCGACTCGGCCACCTGCTTCAGGTTGAAGTGGCCGGGCACCATGTTGCTATAGGTGTTGGCCACCCCGATCATGGGGCGTTCCAGGTCGTAGTCGCTGTGGCCCATGGATTTGAGCAGGGCCCGCACCTTGGCCCAACGGGGCCCCACCAGTATGTCTTTACTGCGGATGGTCATGCCTACTTCTCAAGTAAGGGTGAAGGGATAGGCTCAGATATATGTCCTGCGGGGGGTGCTTGTCCAGGGAGATATGTCACCAGATGGGTGCGCCGGGCGGCGAAACGCTTCAGCCATTCGGGCCATGGGTAGGAAGCTACCCGCCAATAATCATGTTTGTATTTTTTAATGACCTCTCAGCCTGCAACCGGCCCAGATTAGGCGCAAGGCTGTGGTGCCGGCGATTTTCCCGCGCCGTCCATAGGGCTATGTATAGAAACCTATACATGTATATCATCTTGTACATGAAAATTTCTCCAATATATCAACTACTTTTTAAGTAAGCTTTTCTTGTGTAGATCATCCTATTCATTTTTCGGGCTTTCCTTTCCTATTCCCCTCCGACGGATTCTCCCCAATAAATCTTAAAAAACGGATACTTGGTGACGATTGGCCACTCCGGAAGCGGGGTGGCATGTTTTTTGTACTTTAGGTGCATACCAAACGAGGGAAATTGGCGGCCCTGATTAAGGGCCAGGCAACGCCGCGAAAGAACACACTAAAAAATGCACCGTTCGAATTTAGTCGGCTGAAAATCGTGGGACCCGCGGGCTAATCAGACGCCGGCGGGAATAGGGCGAAGCAATTACTGAAAATTTTTTTGGGGGGAACGCCGCCCAGTCTGTCACCCCGCTGGTCCCACGAGGCTGTTTGCAACTTAAGGAGTAAGCACTTTGGAAAACATGCTAGCTGGGAAAGTCTGCCTCATAACCGGCTCCGGCAGGGGAATTGGCCGAGAGGCGGCCCTGATGTTCGCGGCCGAGGGAGGCAAGGTGGTGGTCTCCGACCTAGACCCGGAACCTGCCGAAGAAACGGTGGCCGCCATCAAGGGCCAGGGCGGCGATGCCGTGGCTTATGTAGGCGACGTTACCGACCCAGGGTTTGCCGAGGGATTCATCAACACCGCTCTGGACTCCTTCGGGGGTATCGATGTCATCGTAAACAACGCGGGATTCACCTGGGATTCGGTGATCCATCGCATGACTGACGAGCAGTGGGAAAAAATATTCGCGGTTCATTGCACCGCGCCCTTCCGCATTCTGCGCGCCGCCGCTCCCTTTATTCGGCAAGCTGGCAAAAAAGAAAAGGCCGAGGGCCTGCAAGTAATGCGCAAGGTGGTCAACGTGAGCTCCACCGCCGGGGTAAACGGCAACGCGGGCCAGGCCAACTACTCCACCGCCAAGTCGGGGATTTTGGGCCTGTCCAAAACCTTGTCCAAGGAGTGGGGCCGCTACAACGTCTGCGTCAACGCCGTGGCTTACGCCTGGATCGAGACCCGCCTCACCGTGGAAAAGGACGGCAGCGGTTCGGTCAAAATCGGCGAGATCGAAGTGCCCGCGGGCATCCCCAAGGCCAACCAGGAGGCCATCAAAAAGACCATCCCCCTGGGCCGGCCGGGTACGGCCAACGAAGCGGCCCGGGCCATCTTGTTCCTGGCTTCGCCCCTGTCGGACTACGTGTCCGGTCAGGTGCTCATAGTCTCCGGCGGGCGCTAGTCCTCAACGCCCGCCGTAGAGGCCCGTTTCCATGTGCCGGGATCGGTCAATCCCGGCCAAGGCAGGCCGAGGAGAGCTGGAAGCGGGCGGTTGGCTGAATATTCATCGGCCTGGTGAAAACAATTTTTGTTGGAAAACGTGGAGCAGGTGACGGGTAGGGCAAAGAGAATTGATTAAAGAAGTCAACAGCGCCTTGGTTCCTCCGGCCAACTCGGCATTTATGGGTTTTCCGCTGGCGTATGTATATGTTTTTATCACCTGTGCTGGAATCTGTGTCTTTGCCTATATCCTTTACAAACGCTTGGTGCCCTTGCTGCGGGCTGCGCCGGATGCGCGGCTGGACCGGATCGGCGCGCGCCTAGGCAGGGTGCTGCGGATCTGGCTGGCCCAATGGCGCCAGCCCCGCTATCTGCTGGCCGGGGTGATCCATATTTTCATCTTCGCCGGGTTCCTGATCCTGGGAGCCCGCTCCCTGCAACTAATACTTATAGGCTTCTGGCCTGGTGCCACTCTGCCGGGCATGGATGGCCAAGCCGGGGCCAGTTACAACCTGGTCAAGGACTACGCCGCCACTTGGGTGTTCGTGGCCTGCCTCATTGCCGCGGTGCGGCGGGGAGTGTTCCGTCCTGCCCGCTACCAGGTGCCGTCCTCTCAGGGAAAGAACCACCTGGGCGAGGCCCTGCTGGTGCTGGGGCTAATCTGTGCCCTGGTGGTATCTGAAAGTCTTTTTGAGGCCAGTCTGCAAAACGCGGAGGCTAGCGCCGGAGCGGCGGTGGCTGCGGCGCCTCCCCTTACCCTGCTTTGGGCCGGACGGGCAATGCTAAGCGGCGCGGGCCAGACCGCCCTTCAGGCGGTGAACTCCACCACCTACTTCGTGCATGAGGTGGTCTTTTTCAGCTTCCTGTGCTTTTTGCCCTTGGGTAAGCACTTCCACGTGATCACCTCTCTGTTCAACGTATTTTTCATGCGCCTGGACCGGGGCAACCTCAAGCCGGTGCGCTACGGGGTGAGCGAGGAGCAGCTCGAGGATTTGCCGGAGTTCGGGGTAAACAAGTTGGGAGACTTCACCTGGAAGCACCTACTGGATTTTTACACCTGCGCCGACTGCGGCCGCTGCTCGGACCGCTGCCCGGCCAACCGGGTCAAGCGCCCCCTGTCTCCCCGGTTCTTGACCATCAAGGCCCGTGATCAGGTGTACTCGAGCTATCCCATCTGGGGCGGGGCCACCCAAAAAGCACCGGACTTGGTGGGCGGCATCTACAGTGCCGACGAGATCTGGTCTTGCACCACCTGCGGTGCCTGCGAGCAGGAGTGCCCCTTGGGCATCGAATACATCGACAAGATCGTGGACCTGCGCCGGGGAATGGTGGACCAGGGCAACGTGCCCCAATCGCTGCAAAAGCCCCTGAGCGCTTTGGAAAAGCGGGGCAACCCCTGGGGCAAGAGCCAAAGGAACCGGGCTGACTGGACCAAGGAACTGGCCGAGGAGTTTGAGGTGCCCACCGCCGCTCAAAAGCAGCCAGTGGACACTTTGTACTTCGTGGGAAGCGTTTCTTCTTATGACGAGCGCATGCAAGCCATAGCCCAGGCCACGGCCCGGGTGCTGCATGGCTTGGGCGTGGACTTCGGAGTGCTGGGCAAAAATGAGAGCGACGCCGGGCACGAGGTGCGCCGCTTTGGCGAGGAGTTTTTGTTTCTGGCCCTGCGCGACGCCAACACACAGGCGATCTTGAACTCGAGCGCGGCCCGTATCGTCACCGCCGACCCCCATGACTACAACGCCCTGAAGAACGACTACAGCGGCATCCCGCCGGTAATGCACATGAGCCAGGTTTTGAGCCAGGTCCTTGAGAACGGGGCGCTGGCCCTGGAGCAGGGCCCTCATGCGGGCAAGACCGTGGTCTACCACGACCCCTGCTACCTGGGACGCCACAACGGCCTGTATGACGAGCCCCGCCGGGTAATCGACGCAATCCCCGGCCTGAGGCGGGTGGAGATGGAGGGCAACTGCCGCGACCGCTCCTTCTGCTGCGGCGGCGGCGGGTTGGCTCTTTTCTATGAGCCCGAGGAAGAGGAGCGGATCGGGGTGGCCCGGGTGCGAATGGCCGAACAGTGCGGCGCACAAGTGATAGTGACCGCCTGCCCCTTTTGTTTGGCCAACCTAGAGGATGCCCTGAAGATAGCCGGCCTGGACAAGGAAATGGAGGCCCTGGACCTCATGGAACTGGTCGGGCTGCACCTGCCCCGGAGTGGACAACGCCGGGTGGCTGCGAAAGGTTGAGCATGGAGATTTTAGTGTGCGTGAAGAAAGTGCCTGATCCGGCGGAAAACGAATTCGTGGTGCGCAAGGACGGCTCTGATATTGACCGCGACGACTTGGTGTACTCGGTAAACGAGTGGGACAACTACGCGGTGGAAGAGGCCATCCAAATTGTGGAGGAGCATGGCGGCTCGGTCACCGTAGTTTCGATGGGCGATGAAGACGCTGATGAGATCATCCGCCGCGAGCTGGCCATGGGGGCTGATCAAGGCAAGCTCCTGGATGACGAGGCCTTCCAATACTCCGACGGCCGGGGCGTTGCCTCCATTCTGGCCCACGCCGCCAAGCAAGACGACTACGACTTGATCCTTACCGGAGCCCAGGCCGAAGACGCGGCCGCCCAGGTGGGGGGCATGCTGGCGGCCATGCTGGAGGTTCCCTATGCCTCCCTGGTGGTGCGGGTGGAGGTTAAGGAAGGCAGAAAACTGGAGATCGCCCGGGAGATTGACGGGGGCAACCTGGAGATTAACGAGATTGATCTTCCCTGCGTGCTCTCCATCCAGACCGGCATCAATGAGCCTCGCTACGTGGGCATCCGGGGCATCCGCAAAACCGCTTCAATCGAGGTGCCGGTGCTGGGCGCGGCCGATCTTGGGCTGGACCCGGCCACAGTGGGCGAGGCCGGCGCCAAGGTGCACAAGCTGGACTACTTTGTGCCCGAGCTTGGCGAAGGAGCGGAGATTTTACAAGGTAGCCGGGAGGAGATCGCCGAGCAACTGCTGGCCCGCCTCAAGGGCAGGGGAGTGATTCAGTGATGGCTCAGGAAGTTTTCGTCTTTGTGTCTCACCGGGGTGGCAAGGCTGACGACTCGGCCCTGGAGCTCTTGAGCGCCGCGCGGGTCCTGTCGCCGGATGGTTCGGTCACCGCTTTGGTAAGCGGCTGGGGAACAGAGCTCGACCAGGTGTGCGAGGAGATGGCGGGCCGCTGCCCCGAGATTTGGAAGCTGGCCCATGAGGGTTTGGCTTATCCCAACGCCGAGGCGCTGCGCAAGTGTTTGCTGAGCGTGCTGCCCGAGGGAGCCTTGCTACTGATGGCTCACGACACCCTGGGCATGGACCTGGGACCGGGCTTGTCGGTATTGCTGGATTCGCCTTTTATCTCCGACGTGAAGGCCATGGAGCCTCCCCAGGATGGCAAGCTCCGGCTGGTGCGCGAGGAGTATGGGGGCCAGGTGAGCACCCATCTTAGTTGCGACATTTCAAGAGGCGCGGTGTTGAGCATACGCTCCGGCTCCTTCCCGGTGGCACAAGAAGGTGCAGCTGGCGAGGTGCGGGACAAGTCCCCGGACATAGGCGATCTGAGCTGCGGGCGCCGTTTCCTCAAGGTGGTGGAGGCCGAGGCCGGAGAGGTTGACATCACCAAGGAAGAAATTTTGGTTTCGGTGGGCCGGGGCATAGAGGACGAGGACAACATCGAGCTAGCCGAGGATTTGGCCAAGGCCCTGGGCGGGGTGGTTTCCTGCTCCCGGCCCATCGTGGATGCCAAGTGGCTGGAAAAGCCCCGCCAGGTGGGAACCTCCGGCAAGACGGTTAAGCCCAAGGTCTACCTTGCCCTGGGCATCAGCGGTTCCTTCCAGCACCTGGGCGGTCTCAAAGGCAGTCCCTTCATCGTGGCGGTGAACAAAAACCCCAAGGCCCCCATTTTCCAGGTGGCCGACGTGGGGGTGGTTGATGATTTGCTGGAATTTGTTCCGTTGCTGACCGAGAGAATCAACGACCAGGGATAAAAAATTTCGTCACAAGAGGAATGAAAAAATGATCGGCATATGCTCATACGGCGCCTACATACCCCGCTACCGCCTGGACAGGAAGAACCTTTTCCAGGCCATCGGCTGGATGAACTCCAGCACCAGGGGTTTGGCCAAGGGTGAAAAGGCGGTGGCCAACTTTGACGAGGACAGCGTGACCATGGCCGTGGCCGCGGGGCTCAACGCCTTGTGCGGCATCGGGCGCTCGGAGCTGGACGGCGTGTACTTCGCATCCACCACCATGCCCTACAAAGAGAGGCTCAACGCGGGCATCGTGGCCGGGGCCTTGGCCCTGGACGGCGAGGTGCGTACCGCGGATTTCTCCGGCGGGCTCAAGGCGGGTACCACCGCAATGCTCACGGCCCTGGACTCGCTGGAAGCCGGGGGCATGTCCAAGGTGATGGTCGCTGCCAGCGACACCAGGCTGGGCAAGCCGGGCTCTCCCCAGGAGATGATCTTCGGCGACGCGGCGGCCGCCTTTGTCATGGGGACCGAGAACGTCATCGCCGAGTTCAAGGGCTCGTACTCCATCACCCATGATTTCGCCGACCACTACCGGGGTCAGTTCTCCAAATTCGACCGTCAATGGGAGGACCGCTGGATTAGAGACCTGGGCTTTGAAACTTTCGTGCCTGAAGTGGTTAACGGGTTGTTGGACAAGTACAGCCTGAGCATGGAGCAGTTCAGCCATGTGATCTACGACTGTCACTATCCGGCGGCCCGCAAGAAGCTGAACAAAGTGCTGGGAGTGCCCGAGGGCAGCGAACAGAGCAACTTCCAGGCCGAGGTGGGCCAAAGCGGGGCGGCCCAATCCCTACTGATGTTGGCCGACACCCTGGACCGGGCTAAGCCCGGCGAAAAGATTCTGGTGGTCAGCTTTGGCAGCGGTTGCGACGCCTTGTACTTCGAGGCCACCGAGAAAATCCAGGGAAGGCCCACCCAAAAGGGTGTGTCCCAGGGTCTGCGGGAAAAGATCCTTTTGGACAACTACACCAAGTTCCTGGTGTGGCGCGAGATCATGCCCGCGGACGCGGGGATGCGCTCCGAGGAGGACCTATGGACCAGATGGTCCGCGGTGTGGCGCTCCCACAAGATGGTCCTCAGCCTGTGCGGCTCCCGTTGCACCGAGTGCGGCACGGCCCAGCTTCCCGCCCAGCGCATATGCGTCAATCCCCAGTGCGGGGCGGTGGACAAGGGTGAGGACTACTTGTTCTCCGACAAGCTGGGCAGCATCGCCAGCTTCACCGGAGACATGCTGGCGGCCACTCTGAACCCACCGGCCATCTCCGGGCAGGTGGAGTTTTCCGGCGGCGGCAAGATGATGTTCGACTTCACCGACTGTGACCTGGACTCGCTGAAGGTGGGCATGCACGTGTCCATGAGTTTCCGCCGCAAATACTTTGATCAGAAACGGGACATCTCCGGCTATTTCTGGAAGGCCGTCCCGGTGATGGAGGATAAGTAAATGGCCACCGGCATCAAAGATAAAGTGGCGATCCTGGGCATGGGATGCACCAAGTTCGGTGAACGCTGGGAGTCTTTCTCCGAAGACCTGGCCGTGGAGGCCTTCACCGAGTGCCTGGCCGACGCGGGAATAGACAAGAATGAGATTCAGGCTGCCTACGTGGGCACCAACTTTGACGAGGTCAACGTAGGCAAATCCGCGGTGCCGCTTTCCGTGGCCCTGAAGCTGCCCTACATTCCGGTGACCAGGGTGGAGAACTACTGCGCCACCGCCACCGAGGCCCTGCGCGCGGCCTGCTATTCCGTGGCTGCGGGGGTGTACGACATCGTGCTGGCCCTGGGCGTGGAAAAGCTCAAGGACACCGGCTATGGCGGTCTGCCCGGCGGGGCGGCGCGGGGCATCAAGGCCCACATGACCATGGCCAACACCTCCGCGCCGGGTATGTTCGCCCAACTGGCCACGGCCTACAGCGCCAAGTGGGGCCTGCCCATGGACAAGATCAAGGAAGCCATCACCCAGGTTTCCTACAAGAGCCACGTCAACGGGGCCATGAACCCCAAGGCTCATCTGCGCAAGGTGGTCAGCAAGGAAGTGATCATGGCCGCGCCCATGGTGGCCTATCCCCTGGGGCTGTTCGACTGCTGCGGGGTGAGCGACGGGTCGGCCGCGGCCATTGTGACCACCCCGGAGATAGCCCGCGCCCTCAAGCCAAACCAGAACATCGTCAAGGTCAAGGCCCTGTCGGTGTCGGCCAGCTCCGGCGAGGAGGCCATGGCTAACACCTGGGACGGAGCCCACTTCACCACCACCCGTGTGGCCGCCACCCGGGCCTATCAGGAGGCGGGTATCCAAGACCCGCGCCAAGAGCTGAGCATGTGTGAGGTGCACGACTGCTTCTCCATCACCGAGATGGTGACCATGGAGGACCTGCACATATCGCCTAAAGGCGGGGCCTACGAAGACATCATGGATGGCTTTTACGATCTGGACGGGGATCTGCCCTGCCAGGTGGACGGCGGACTCAAATGTTTCGGGCATCCCATAGGGGCTTCAGGTTTGCGCATGGTCTACGCCATGTACGAGCAGCTCTTGGAGCGGGTGCCCGAAGAGCGCCGAGTCAAAAACGCCCGCTTGGGCCTTACCCACAACTTGGGAGGCATGCCCCACCAGAACGTGGCCGCCATTTCCATCGTGGGATTGGACTAGGCGCGCTGGCCGGGAACATGCACAAACAAAAGGAAGGCAGCAATGATAAGCAAATTTAAGATGACTTGCACCGTGGCGTCCGTGCTTTGCTTAAGCGTCCTGTTATGGGCCGGCGCCGCCCAGGCGGCCAAGATGATTCGCATCCAGAGTGTGTATCCCGAGGTGGCCAAGGGCGGCGTAATGGTGAAGGACTTCGCCAAAAGGGTGAATGAATACACCAAGGGCGCGGTCAAGGTGAAGATCTACTGGCCCAACCAGTTGGTCAAGGCCAAGGAAGCCTACACCGCGGTCTCCAAGGGCATGGTGGACGCCCTTTACTCCGTGTCGCTTTACTACGGCGGCATCGTGCCGGCCATGAAGGCGGAGTGGCTGGCCATGGGTTGGGACAGCCCCTCGGACGCCTACCAACTATTTTACAAGCACGGCCTGCTGGATTATCTGCGCGAGGCCAATGCCAAAAAGGGCGTGTACCTATTGGGGGTCAATTTCGCCGCTTCCATGGGTTTTTTGACCAACTTCGAGGTAACCGGCCTGGAGAGCTTCCGGGGTAAGAAGATTCGCGCCATGAGCGCGGACGCCCCTTTGGTGCGGGACCTGGGCGCCTCTCCAGTGGCCATGCCCACCACGGACATGTACGCGGCCATGAAGCGCGGCACCATCGACGGAGTGCTCTACCCTTACTTCGCCCTGTCCACCTACAAGTTCACCGAAGTGGCCACCACGTTAATCAAGCCGGGCATCCACACACCCGCCATCACCGATATCACCATCAACATGGGTGTGTGGAAGTCGCTGTCGCCTGAGATGCAAAAGGCGGTGGCCAAGGCCTGCGAAGACACCTGCCTTCAGAGCATCAAATGGTCGGACAAGTGGGACGAGGACGCCTTCGCCTTGGCCAGGAAGCACAACATCAAGATCGTGGAACTGAGCAAGGCCGACCGCCAAAAGCTTCTCGAGCTAAACCAGAAGAACTGGAAGCAGATCGCCGAGCAATCGCCGCAATTGGCCGGGGCGGTGGCTCTGATGGAGAAATACCTGGAGAGCAAAAAGAGCAAGTAATCCGCATTTTGCAGCCAGGGGAAGCCGCGTTTGGCGCGGCGGTAACAAACTATTTATTCGAGGGAAATGTGCCGTGCCAATGAGGCTGACACAAGCATTGAGCAGGTTTAGCCATAGGCGCATTTTCTCCAGGCCATTATCTATCAGCGATGAAAAATGCAGCTTGATCAAATTTACGCATTGATAGGAGGGAGCGTTATTCATGAAAACTAAGCTTAGAAAAATTTTTGCAGGGCTGGCCTTGGTGTGTTTTGCGATGGCGTTGTTGGTGGCGGGCGCCGAAGCCAAGACGCAGATCAAAATGCAGTGCGTCTACCCAGAGACCAGCAACGGCGGAGTGATGGTCAAGACTTTCGCCAAGAAGGTGGCCAAGTACACCAACGGCGAGGTGGAGGTCAAGCTGTTCTGGCCTAACCAGCTGGTAAAGGTGAAAGAGGCCTACACCGCGGTTTCCAAGGGCATGGTGGACATGCTTTACGCGGCGTCCATCTACTACGGCGGCATCGTGCCGGCGTCCAAAAGCCAGTGGCTGCCAATGGCCTGGGCTTCCCCCGAGGATGCCTACAAACTGTTCTACGACTTCGGTTATATGGAACTGCTGCGCAAGGCCAACTCGGCCAAGGGCGTGTGGCTGCTGGGAACCACCTTCAGCGGCTCCATGGGCTTCATGACCAACTTCGATGTGACCGGCCTGGATAGCTTCAAGGGCAAGAAGATTAGAGCAATGAGCGTGGACGCCTCCCTGGTGCGGGGCCTGGGGGCCTCCCCGGTGGCCATGCCCGGCACCGAGATGTACGCGGCCATGAAGCGGGGCACCATCGACGGCGTTATCTATCCTTACTACATCATCAACACCTACAAGTTCTCCGAGGTCACCACTTGCGTGACCCTGCCCGGCATCCACACCCCCAACATGGTCGACGTGTACATGAACCAGAAGCTGTGGGAGTCGCTTTCTCCCAAATTCCAGTTTGCCCTGTCAAGAGCTTGCGAAGAGACCGCGCTGCTTTCCGCCCTGTGGTCGGAAAAGTGGAATCGCGATGCCTTCATTACCTGCAAGAAAAAGGGAATCAAGATCATGGAACTGAGCGACGCCGACCAGGCCAAGCTGCGGGCCATGGCGCGAGAAGACTGGAAAAAGACCGCCGCGCAGTCGCCTGATCTTAAAAAAGCGGTGGCTTTGATCGAAAAGTTCTTGGACAGCAAAAAGGGCAAGTAGTCCCGTTGTCGTGGCGGGGGGAGCCCGGCTCCTCCCGCTCTTTAAAAGGCAAGGTGGATGGTGGCAGTAGAAAGGTACCGGAAAATTACCGCCCTATGCGGATTCGTTGACTCGGTCAGCTTAGTGGCCGGAAAGCTGAGCAGCTATGTGATCGGCTTGGTGGTCCTAATGATGTCCTACGAAGTGGTGAGCCGCTATGTGTTCAATGCCCCCACCATCTGGTCTGGGGAGCTTTGCCAATACGGTTTGTGCTTCGCCACCATGCTGGGCGGCGGATACACGCTCATGGTGGACAAACACATCCGGGTCGACATCATCTACAGGAAATTCAATTTCAAAAAGCGCGCCGTGGTTGAGCTGGCCACTTGGTGGGTGGTCATTGGCTTCCTGGTGGTGCTGACCTGGAAGGGCGGCGAGCTGGCCATCGATGCCTATCTGGGTGATGAAAAATCCATGGCCTTTTTAGAGGTCCCCATGGTCTATAGCCTGTCCCTCATCCCCATCGGATCAGCCCTGCTCTTGCTGCAAGCGATCACCCGGTTGATTAGGAACATTCTCAACCTGCTGCTGGGCAAAGAAGAATTTAACCTTGTGGATTCCCATTTCTAGGGCGGGCTAAATAACATGGAAACTGGATTGGTCGTAATCATAATCACCCTGGCCCTGGCCGTTTTACTGTTGGCCGGGGTTCCGGTGGGCTTCGCCCTGGGTGGTGGGGCAGTGGCGGGAGTGCTCTATTTGTGGGGGCCCAAGGGCCTCTACATGCTGGCCAACACCGCCTATGCCGACAGCACCAGCTTCATACTTTTGGCGGTTCCATTATTCATCTTCATGTCCAATGTATTGAAAAACACCGGTCTGGCCGACGAGCTCTATGAGATCGTCTATAAATGGCTGGGACCGCTTCCCGGCGGCCTGGCCGCGGGCACGGTGGTCATTTGCGCCATTTTCGCGGCCATGGCCGGTATCAGCTCGGTAGCCACCATCAGCATGGGCCTGATCGCCTTGCCTTCCATGCTCAAGCGGGGCTACAGCAAGGATATTGCCACCGGCTGCATCTCCGCCGGCGGGGCCTTGGGCATCCTCATCCCCCCCAGCATCATCATGATCATCTACGGCTCCATGGCCGAGGTGTCTATCGGCAAGCTGTTCATGGGCGGGATCGTGCCGGGTATCCTGTTGGCCTTGATCTTTGTGGCCTACATATTGATTCGATGCTTTTTCAAGCCCGAACTGGGACCGCCGGTGGAGGAGCGTTACTCCTTAAAGGAAAAGCTGGTCGCCTGCAAAGGCGTTGTGCTGCCGGCGGCCCTGATAATCATGGTGCTGGGCTCCATCTACACCGGCGCGGCCACTCCCACCGAGGCGGCGGGCATCGGCGCCTTGGGCTCGCTGATTTGCGCCATGATCCAGCGCCGGGCCACGGTGAAAAACATCAAGGATGCTTTGATCTCCACGGTGTCGCTCAACGCCATGGTGCTCTGGATCATGATAGGGGCCGTGGCCTTCACCCACGTTCTGGCCTATGCCGGAGTGCCGGACATGGTCAAAGACGTAATCGAGTCTGTGAACATGGGCCGGTGGTGGGTTTTGGCCGGCATGCAGCTCACCTTCTTCCTGCTGGGTATGGTCCTGGACCCGGCGGGCATAATCATGCTGACCACCCCCATTTTCATACCCATTGTCAAGGAACTGGGCTTTGATCCGGTATGGTTCGGCATCTTGTTCACCATCAACATGGAGATGGCTTACATAACCCCGCCGTTTGGTTTCAACCTGTTCATCATGAAGGGGGTTGTGCCGCCGGGAATTCACATGGCCGACCTCTACCGGTCTATCGTGCCTTTTGTTGTACTGCAGGCCATCTGTTTATTTATTATCATCATCTGGCCGGACCTGGCGCTTTGGCTGCCGGGCATGACCGGCAAGTAGTACGAGAGATCAGAAGGTAAATTGCAAATGAAAGTAACCGATGCGCAAGAGTTGAAAACTCGGCCCTGGTTTCATGCTTATCCAGAGCGGATCAAACGCCGGTTCGACGATTACCAGTTTCCCCGGGTGTCGCTGTTCGACTTTCTCAAATCCAGCGCCAAATACTATGGCGATTCCACCGCGGTTCTCTACGAAAACGAAAACCTCCTTTTGAATTACAAGGAGCTGCTGAGCCTCTGCGGCCGCTTTGCCGAGGGGCTGGTGAACAAGCTGGGCCTGTCCAAGGGCGATACCATTGCCATATATGCCCGCAATTATCCTGAAGTGATAATCGGCATGTTCGCTAGCTACGCGGCGGGCGCCACCTATGTATCTTGCAATCCCATTTTGATCAAGGAAGAGCTCAAGTACCAGCTGGTGGACTCCAAGGCCAAGGTGGCCATCATCTCCGATGACAAGTATCCCGTGCTCAAGGAGATATTGGACGAAGGCGGCACCATGCTGGAGGCGGTCATCGTGTTTGATAGGGACCATGAGTTGAAGCTGGATTTGTTCGAGCAGGGGAGGGAGCAATACAAAGAGCCCTTCGTGGCTTTCAAGGAGGTGTTCGGCGGCACGGAATTGGCGCCCGTGAAATTGGACCCGTCCGAGGATCTGGCCGCCATCATCTATACCTCAGGCACCACCGGGCAGCCCAAAGGGGTCATGGTCTCCCATGAGAACGCGGTATGCAGTGCCATTCTTTATCACGCCACCTACACCGGGATGTACCCGGAAGAGGATGAGGAAGGGCTGCTCAAGTTTGAAAACGACCCGGCTGATCTGCAAGAGGATTGGGACTTCCCCATCCGTTACGGCATCGACTCAGCCATGGCCGCGGCGCCCTGGACCCACATGATGGGCTTTTTGGCTCATCTCCAGGCCCTGGTGATGGGGGCCATGGCCATCATCCCGGTGCCAGAGATGAACATCAAAAAGGCCTTTGAAATCATCAAACGCTGGAAGGTGTCTTTTGCGGGCGGAGCTCCGCAGATGATGACCATGATGCTGGAATCGCCGGATATCGACGAGACCGACCTGTCCAGCATTCGTGTATGGACCACCGGCGGCGCGCCTTGCACCGTGGCCCTGGGCACCAACTTTGAGCAGAAGATCGGCGGGGTGATCGCCGAGGGTTACTCGCTCACCGAAGCCACCATGGCCTCGGTAAAGAACTTTTCCAACAAGTCCAGCCAGCGCAAATGGGGCTCCATAGGGTTGCCGTTGCCATTTACCGACGTGAAGATCGTCAACCCCGGGGACAGGACCCAGGAAATGGCCCCGGGCGAGGAAGGCGAGTTGATTCACAACGGCTACCAGGTTTCCAAGGGCTACCTCAATCTGCCCGAAGAAACCGCCGAGTGTTTTGAGGACGGCTGGATATTTACCGGTGACATCGGCCGCATGGATGAAGACGGCTACTTTTACATCACCGGCCGGCTCAAGGACATCATTATCTACAAGGGCTACAACATCGCCCCACGTATGTTGGAGGAGGTTTTGTATGCCCACCCGCAAATTTCCGAGGCCGCGGTGGTGGGCCAAAAGGACGAGAGGGCCGGGGAGATCCCGGTGGCCTTCGTAGTACTAAAGGACGGTGCCGATTTGGGGGGCAAGGAAATAATCGAGTATGTGAATGAGCGGGTAGCCGGATACAAGAAGATCCGCAAAGCGATCGTGGTAAATGAGCTGCCCTATAGCGGCACCGGAAAAATTATGAAAAAGAATCTGGCCACCATGCTAGAGGGCGGAAAATTCCTTGGCTCCGAGGTGGCGCTGTAAGGCTTGGCTGAATAGCGGCGATAGCGTTGGCTGCGACTGACAGCTAAAGCAGCGGGGAAAGTTGTATGGGCTTAATATTCTCGCCCCTTGAAATAAACGGCATGCGCTTGCCAAACCGTTTGGTGCGCTCAGCTACTTTTGACGGAGAGGCTGAGCCCAATGGCGAGGTTTCGGAAGCCCAAATCGGGCGCTACCGCGATCTGGCGGCCGGTGGGGTTGGCCTGATTGTTACCTGCGCCACCTGCGTATCTGAAAATGGCCGCTTTTATCCCAACCAGAATCGTTTGGACCGCGATTCGAGCATAGCCGGACACGAGCGGCTGAATGATGCGGTGCACCGCCAGGGCGGCAAGTTGGTGGGGCAGCTGTTCCACGGCGGCCGGGAGGTGTCGCGCCGCACCGGAAGGCAGGGGCTGGGGCCATCCGTGGTCCAGGACCCGCGCACCCCGGAGCTCAAGTACCGCGAGATCACCGAAGCCGAGATTTGGCAAGTGGTGAAAGACTTCGGCAACGCGGCGGCCCGGGCCCGTAAAGCAGGCTATGACGCAGTGCAAATCCACGGGGCCCACGCCTTTTTGTTCGCCCAGTTCCTCTCACCAGACAGCAACCGCCGTGAGGATAAGTGGGGTGGAGACCTTGGCAACCGTTTGCGGTTGCATCGGGAGGTCTTGGCCGACATCCGCGCAAAGGTTGGGCCTGACTATCCGGTGATGATGAAGTTTGGCCTAAGGGACGGTTTTGACGAAGGCCTGACCCTTGATGAGGGGTTGCAGGCGGCAAAGGTCCTGGCCCAGGCGGGTTGCGACTGCCTTGAAATCAGCCAAGGTCTAAGGGGAACCCAGGAGCTGGAAACCGAGTTTCGCACTGAGTTGCAACGGCCAGAAGACAGGGGCTATTTTCGCCAGTGGGCCCAGGCGGTGAAAGCGGCCGTGGATGTGCCTGTAATTGCGGTGGGCGGTATACGCGACATGGCCATGGTCGAGGACATCTTGCACGGCGGTGAAGCCGACTTGGTGGCCATGTGCCGGCCCTTTATCTGCGAGCCAGACTTGGTTGACCGCTGGCGCAGAGGCGATCGCGAGCCGGCACGCTGCGTATCCTGCAACCGGTGCAAACGGGAACTGGCTTCCTTTAGGCCCATTCAGTGCTTTTTAGATAGCCAGTAGCGCCGGGGTTGCCGTGTCTGCCGAGACACGGAATTGCGTCAAAGCGGCGCGGACCGCAACACAAAAACCACGGGTCTCGGAGAATACCTCAGGCCCTACCAAATACGCAAAGGGACACCATGAGATCGCTGTTTTACGAAGAGTTTGAAGTGGGGGACTATTTCGAGACCCGGGGCCGCACCATCACCGAGGCCGATATCGTGGCCTTCGCGGGCCTTTCCTGGGACTTCAACTCCATCCACACCGATGCGGAGTATGCCAAGGGCTCCATTTTCGGCGAGCGCATAGCCCACGGCGCTTTGGGCTTTGTGGTGCACACCGGGCTGTCCGCCGCCCTGGGTCATCTGACCGATACAATAGTTGCCTTCATGGGCATGACCTGGAACTTCCACCGTCCCATCAAGATCGGCGACACCATTCACGTCGAGCAAAACGTAAAAAGCAAGAAAGCCACCGACAAGCCTGACATGGGCATCATCGTTTTCGACACCCGGGTGGTCAACCAAAAGGGCGAGGTGGTGCAGCAGGGCGACAAGACGGTATTCGTCAGGAAAAAGGGCCAGGCTGAATAGCCGTAAACCACTGCGGGCAACAATTTTGGGGAGAAACGGGCATGGATTTTAGCTTCAGCCCCCAGGCGGAAAAATTCCGGGCCGAACTAATCGAGTTCGTAAAGAGTGAACTTCCTAAGGACTACATCGGGCTCTATGGCGATGACGAGCATTATGACGGCCACTGGGCCCTGGCCATGGATACCGCCAAAAAGCTGGGGCAAAGGGGATGGCTGACCATAAGCTGGCCCAAGGAGTACGGCGGCATGGGGGCCGGTTATGAGGAGCAGCTGGTCTTCAACTATGAGGTGGGTTACTGGGGCATCCCCGGCGCGGGAATGGGCATCGGAGGCACCGCCTGGGTGGGGCCCACCCTGATGATCTACGGCACGGACGAGCAGAAGAAAAAGTACCTGCCCCTCATAGCCAGCGGCAGCGAGGATGGGGTGTGGTGCACCGGCTACAGCGAGCCGGACTCCGGCTCGGACCTGGCCAGCTTGCAGACCTATGCCGAGCGCCAGGGCGGCAAGTACATCCTCAACGGTCAGAAGATATGGACCAGCGCGGCCCACCGTTCGCGTTGGTGCTGGCTGGCCGCCCGAACCGACCGCGACGCCCCCAAAAAACACCATGGCATAAGCTTGTTCATCCTGGACCTTAAGAGTCCGGGGGTGGAGGTAAAGCCGGTAATCAACATCTTGGGTCATCATCATTTCAACGAGATATTCATGAACAACGTGGAGCTTGGTCCCGAGGACCTGGTGGGGGCCGAGGGCCAGGGCTGGGAAGTTATAATGAAGGCCCTGTCCTTTGAGCGCAGCATCGGGGTCCGCTACGGAGCCAAGCTCAAGAGGATCTTGGACGAACTCAAGTCCTTTGCCATCCAGCACGGCCTGTTGAACAACGCTCAAGTCAGACACTCGCTGGTCACCCTGGATTTGGAGGTAGAGGCGCTTATCCTTTGCTCCTACGAGACCGCCTGGAAAATCAGCCAAGGCGAGCGGATCATTTATGAGCCCTCCCGGGACAAGGCCAACCTGGACGGTTTAGTCAAGCGGTTGGCCAAGTTCGGCACTGAAATGATCGGGCCATATTCCCAGATGGCGCCCACTGACCAGCAAAGCAAGTGGCATAAGCTCAAGGGAGTGGTGGAAAATTTGTATTGGTCCGGACCGGCCATAAACACCGCCGGGGGCACCACCAACACCATGCGAAACATCGTGGCTAAATATGGCCTCAAGATGTCGGCGTAGGTGATCTGGTGGCGCGGCATTGCAAGTAAGGGGAGTTGGTCATGGACTTTGAGATCGAAAAAGACAGAAACCTCATAAAAAAATCCGCCAGGGAACTGTTCGTCAAAGAGGCCGCTTTGGAAAGCACCCGGGAGATTTTTTGGGAGTCTGGTGGGTGCGACCAAAAGATTTGGAAGAAGATGGTTGGCCTGGGCTACGCCGGGTTATGCATCCCCGAGAAATACATGGGCCAGGAAGGCGATTTTTTCGACGCCGTGTTGGTGATGGAGGAAATCGGCCGCTATGCAGTGGAGGTGCCCTTTTGCGAGACCTCGGTTATGGGCGCGGGGCTGCTGGAGGATCTGGCCGGGGAGAAGCTGAAAAAGGCCCTGCTCAAGAAGATCGCCTCCAAGGGCAGCGTCTGCTCTCTGGCCCTGTTGGAGGAGACATTTGATTTCAGCACCGTAAAGATCGCCACTGAATACCAGGACCTCGGCGACAAGGTGGTTATAGACGGTAGCAAGATATTCGTGCCCTATGCCGAGCAGGCGGATCATCTGATCGTGTGCGCCCGTAAGCAGGGCACCGCCGAAGAGGACGGCCTGGCCTTCTTTGTAGTGCCCGCGGGAACCCAGGGCTTAAGCATCAACATTATGCCCACTATTGGCACCAAAAAATACCGTGAGGTGGTGCTGGATGGCGTAACCCTGGAAAAGGACAAAGCCCTGGGTCTGGGTGCCGACGGCTCGGTCATCCTGCAAGAGCTCATGGCCAAGGGTGCGGTTCTCAAGGCGGCGGAAATGTTGGGCGGGGCCCAGGCCGCACTTGAAGCTACGGTGAAGTACACCAAGGAGCGCACCCAGTTCGGCAAGGCCATAGGCTCCTTCCAGGTGGTGCAGCACAGCCTGGTGGAGATGCTCACCCAGGTGGATGGTTTACGCAATCTGGTGTATCGGGCGGCTTGGAAAATCGACCAGGGCATGCCCTTTCTGGCCGACGCCGGGATGGCCAAGATCATGGCCAACGAGACCTACAACGATGTGTGCTACGACGCCATGGTCTTGCATGGAGCCTACGGCTGGACCATGGAGGCGGATCTGGGGATATACCTGGTCAAGGCCAAGGACCTGGAAAACTGCTGCGGCAACAACGCCTATCACGAGAAAGTCATCGCCCGGCAATACGAGTCCGAGGCCGGACAGGCGGCATAGGAGCCGAGAGTCTTGGGTCCTTTACAAGGCATAAAAATTTTGGAAATGGGCGGGGTGGGGCCCGGGCCTTTTTGCGGCATGATGCTGGCCGACATGGGCGCCGAGGTGATCCGCATCGAGCGGGCCGGACAGTACCGCATCTCCCAGCACACCACCGACGTGCTCAGCCGCGGCAAGAAGTCCATAAACCTTGACCTGAAAAAGCCTGAAGGCGCGCAAGCGGCCCTGCGCATCATCGATGCGGTGGATGGGCTGTTCGAGGGCTTCAGGCCTGGGGTGATGGAAAAGCTGGGCTTGGGCCCGGAGGTGTGCCTGAAGCGCAACCCCAGGTTGATCTATGGCCGTATGACCGGATGGGGTCAGGAAGGTCCCCTGAGCAAAGAGGCGGGGCATGACATCAACTACATTGCCCTCACCGGAGCCTTGCACTGCATAGGCAGGGCAGGGGAGAAGCCGGTGCCCCCGTTGAATTTGGTTGGCGATTTTGGAGGCGGCGGCATGCTGCTGGCCTTTGGCATGGTATGCGCCCTGCTGGAGCGGGAGCGTTCGGGCCGGGGCCAGGTGGTGGACAGCGCCATCATAGATGGAGCCGCCGCCTTGATGGCCATGATCCATGGCTTTAGGGCGGCGGGCCGCTGGAGTCTGAACCGGGAGGACAACATCCTCGACGGAGCAGCCCCGTTTTACGACACCTATGAGACCAAGGACGGCAAGTACCTGTCTTTGGGCTCGGTGGAGCCGGCCTTTTACAAGAACCTGCTGCGGCTGCTGGGCCTGGACCAGGTAGACGCCGAGGCGCAATACGACAAGCAAGCCTGGGCTGGGCTGAAAGAGGTCATCTCCTCCCGGATAAAGCAAAAGACCAGAGAGGAATGGTGCGAAATTTTCCAGGGCGAGAGCGCCTGCTTCGCCCCGGTGTTGGACATGGACGAAGCCCGTCTGCACCCCCACCACGCGGCCAGAAAAACCTTTTTGGAATTGGGTGGGGTGGTGCAGGGTGCTCCCGCGCCCCGTTTTTCCCGCACTTCGCCTTCTTCACCCGCACCGCCGCCGGAGCCGGGCAGGCACACCAAGGAAATTTTGCAGGGCTTCGGGTTCGCGGAATCTGAAATCACCGCCTTGCAGAGCCAAAAAATAATATAAATTCTCGTTGCAGTGTCCTAAAAATCCCCGTTAAGCTGATCCATCCCCCAAGAGCCGGTATTGCTTTCCGGTCCGTTGGTTCGTTTATTTCATTGCCGCTAGAAAACCCAGCGATGCTCCTGACTGGCCGGCTAAAAGGTCCTAGCTGTGGGTTAATGTTTATAGTAACTATTTAAATATTAATGCGAAAACAGTATTTGACTATAAATAAAATTTAATATATAATTAAATAATGGAGGGCGTGCTGGGCCATGGAAAAACAACAGAATGTAATTGATAAAATCCCACAGGATATATTGTTCCAAGTTCTGGACAATCCATACGAAAGTATGATCATTGTCGATCAGGACGGCCGCATACTCTTCATAAGCAAGAGTTACGAGGACTTTATCCCCATTCCCCACGAAGAGGCGGTGGGCAAGCATCTCACCGACGTTATCCCCAACGGGCAGTTGCACACGGTCATCGAGACCGGCAGGGCCAAGATCGGGGCCACTTTCACCGTATCCGGGCAACCCCGGGTCATCGCCAGAATTCCTCTAAAAAAAGACGGAAAGACCATAGGCGCCTATGGCAAGCTGATGTTTTGGCATGCTGACAAGGTGGGCGAGCTATACCAACGCATCAATGCGTTGCGCGGGAAGATTCAGCTGTTCAAAGACACCCTGAATGCGATTTACAAGAGCAACTATGGGTTCGATAACATCATCGGCAACTCGCCCCTGATCAAACACGCCAAGGAGTTGGCCTTGCAGTCGGCCCTGGCCGACTCTCCGGTGCTGATTACCGGCGAGTCGGGCACGGGCAAGGAGATGTACGCCCACTCCATTCACCGGGCCAGCAAGCGCCGGGACAAGCCTTTTGTCAGCGTTAACTGCTCCTCGATTCCCAAGGACCTGGTGGAGTCCGAGCTGTTCGGCTATGAACCCGGCACCTTCACCGGGGCTCTGCGCAAGGGAAAGATCGGCAAGTTCGAGCTAGCCGAAACCGGCACTATCTTCCTGGACGAGATTGGCGACATGCCGCTCAACATGCAGGTGAAGTTGATGCGGGTGTTGCAGGAAAAGGAAATAGAAAAACTGGGCGGCAAACCCCGCAAGGTGGACTTCCGGCTCATCGCGGCCACCAACCGCGACCTGGAACAGATGATGGAGGACAACACCTTTCGCCACGATCTGTATTACCGCCTCAATGTGGTCAACATACGCCTTCCTCCCCTGCGGGTCATGAAAGATGACCTGCCCATGCTGGTGAATCACTTTATCAAGGAAATTCGCCAGGTCATGCCTAAGGACGTCAGCTCTATCTCCGACGAAGCCATGGAAATAATCACCAAGCACTCATGGCCGGGTAACATTCGTGAGCTACGCAACATGCTAGAAGGGGCTATGATCCGCTGTAAGGGCGCCCAGATAAACGTGGAGCACCTGCCTCCCGGGTTGGGCAAACCGGCCTGCGTCAAGCTGTCAGACACCACCTCCGGATACACCCTCCGCGAGCAGATGGAAAATGCTGAAAAGGCCATCATCCGCGAGGCCTTGGAAAAGGCCGGCCAAAATCGCACCAAGGCAGCCAAGATGCTCGGCATCCATCGCACCGGGCTTTACCAAAAAATGAAAAAATACAACCTGGCCGGGTAAGAGCGCCTTCCGCACGCCGCCGAACCTGCCCTGTGGCCTCCTGTTAGGCTTTGCCAAGATAAAAGGCAATTTTGGGTTTGGCCTTGAGCGGTGTTTTTCGCATAACATAGGGGACGTGCCAAAGCTCAACACCTGACAAGGCGGGCCATGGAAGAATTTCACTGGCAACGGATCCTGGAGTTCGTACGCACGGTGGCTCCCTTTGACGCCTTGCCCCAGGAGGAACTGGAGCAGGCGGTCTCGGCCATGGAAGTGGCCTATTTTCCCAGGGACACGGTGATCATCGAGCAGGGGGGGCCATCCTCCCTGTTTCTCTATTTCATACAAAGCGGTTCGGCCCGGGTAGGCCTGCCTGGAGCCGGAGAGGGTGGCGGCGAGCTGCTGGTGGACGAGCGCGGCGAGGGCGACACCTTTGGCGGCTTGTCTTTGCTGCAGGGCGGCAAGGCCATGTTTCGGGTCACCGCCCGGGAAGACCTGATCTGCTACCTTTTGCCCGGCGCGGATTTCAAACGCTTGTGCGCGGCCCATCCCACCCTGGAACGCCATTACGGGGCCTCCCTGGCCCGCAACCTTCAGGCGGTGCGTGAGCACGTCTCCTGCGAGCTGCCCGCGGTGGCTGGTTTGGAGGGCCTGAGCCTGAGCGCGGCCATGGTGCGCAGCCGGGTGCGCGAGCTGATGAGCCCCAGGCCGGTTACCTGCTTGCCCGCCATGCCGGTAAAGGCCGCCGCGCACATCATGACCCAGCGCCAGGTGGGTTCCATCGTGGTGGCCCAGGAAGGCGGCCACCCCCTGGGCATTCTCACGGACACCGACTTCCGGGTGCGGGTGATGCTGCGCGCCCGCAGCCTGGACGAGCCGGTGGCTGAGTTCATGTCCGCTCCGCCCCACACCATAAGCCCGGAAGCCTACGCCTTTGAGGCCCTGCTGAATATGAGCCATCACGGAGTGCACCATCTGGTGGTGGTTGAGGACGACAAGGTGGTGGGCATTCTCAGCGACCGCGACTTGCAGGCCATCACCGGCGGTTCGCCGGTGGGTGTGGTCAGGGCCATTGACAAGGTGGCTTCGGTGGACGAATTGGTCAGGCTGCACCCCAGCATCGACCGGGTGGTGGAGCTGCTGCTCAGGATGGGCGGCTCGGCCCAGGAGATGCTGGCCCTGGTCACCGAGTTCAACGATCGGGTCACCAATAAGCTCGTCGCCCTCACCGAGGAGGATATGGAGCACACCGGGCAGGGGCGGCCGCCGGTGCCCTATGGCTGGATGGCCCTGGGCAGCGAGGGCCGCCGCGAGCAGACCCTGCGCACCGATCAGGACAACGCCCTGATCTTCGCTAACGTGCCCGAGGCTTCCCTTGAGCGGGTCAAGGGCTGGTTTCTGGGCTTCAGCGAGCGCGTGGTGGACGGCCTGGTGCGTTGCGGCTTTCCCCGCTGCACCGGCGGGGTCATGGCCTCCAACCCTGACTGGTGCCTGAGCGAGTCGGATTGGCACAAGACCTTTTTGCGCTGGGTGCAAGACCCCAAGCCGGTTACCCTGCGCCTGGCCAGCATATTCTTTGACTTCCGCGAGATTTACGCCGAGGCTGACTACTTGGACACCCTGCGCCTGCGCCTGAAGCAGGCCATGGAGGAGAACCGCCTGTTCCTGCGCTACATGGCCGCCAATGCCTTGTACAACCGCCCGCCCCTGGGCTTCCTCAGGCAGTTCGTGGTGGAGAAAAGCGGGGAGCACGCCAACAAGCTCAACCTCAAGCTTTCGGGTCTCACCCCAATTGTGGACGGGGCACGGGTCATGGCCCTGGACTTGGGCATCGAGACCACTAACACCCTGGAGCGCCTGGCGGCCATTGAGGCTCAGGGCATCATCAAGAAGGAGCTGGCCGCCGACCTGGTGGAGGCTTTCAGCTTCATTACCCTGCTCAGGATCAGCCGCCATTTGGAGGCCAGGGCCGAGGGCCGCACCCCGGACAACTTCGTGGACCCCGAGAGTTTGAACAACTTCCAACGCAAGATGCTTCGGGAGGCCTTCAAGGTGGTGAACGAGTTGCAAAGCCTGCTGGAGCAGCGGTATCAGACCAGGCTGATTACCTAGGGGCGCTCCGGCAGGTTTGACGAGCAACAGATGGAGGATTTCAAAGGCCTGCCC
>JAHLLJ010000119.1 GCA_020444205.1 Deltaproteobacteria bacterium
CACAGCCAGGCGCCGGCAGACAAGGCGTCCGGCAAGCGACAGCCGGAGGCGTAGCCTAAGCTACGTCGAGGCTGGGGCGCCGCCAGCAACGCAGTATGCCGGTGGCTGGCGAAGCCGCCTTTAGTGGGTTGGGCCGGTGAGCGCCTCCAACAACCGCCCCTTCTCGTCAACCAGGTACACGCTGAATCCCTCGTCCTGGGCCTGGCCCAAAAGCTGGGCCTTGTGAATGGCCTCCACGCTACGGCCGAACACCCCCTCGGTTTCGGGCAACTGGCCCACCAACATGAGGGCCTTGTCTTTTTCAGCGGTGACCGGGACAAACGCCTCACCATCCTCGTCGGCCATTCCCAGGAAGTTCTCGTCGTTCCTGGTGCGTTCTATGATCACCCAGACGTATTGGCTGGCATCAACCTTGTCGGACATGCTTTTCTCCCGGGACGGTGTTGAGTTGCTACACAACAAAATTAGGGCCTTGAAAGCCCCACGTCAAGCCGCCCCTTGCGCAGACGGGCCTTGCGAACCATATTATTTATATGTGCACCTGCCGCGAATACAAAGAGCCCTACCGCCCGCCCAGCCGGGGGGGCGCGGACCGGCGGCGCCGCATCCTGCTGGCGGCCAAGGCCGTGGATAAGCCCGTGGCCCGGGGGGAGGCACCTCGAGAAGCCGCCTCCCTTGCGCCGCCCCGCCGCCCGCGCTAGAGTAGGCCCTCCAACCATTCAGGAGAGGGTCAAGCTCACATGGGACTGCTCAAGGGACGCGCCACCATCACCCGCTACACGGTCAGCGGCGAGCCGCCAGCCGGGTTCTGGGACTTCATCGACAACCGGGTAAAAGGCCACGCCTTCAAGGACATCGAGTCCACTACCGAGGAGATCTCGGTGGGCTGGTGCGCCATCAACGACTACTTTGACACCGAGTTCGCCTACATGTCTTACGCCATGGAGCCCTATGTTTTGCTGGGCCTCAGGGTGGACCAGCGCCGGGTGCCCGCCACCTTGCTAAAGAAGTACCACCGCTTGGAGATGGACAAGGCCAAGAGCTATCTGGACGAGGGCCGCAACCTGGGCCGGGTGCGCCGCGAGGAGCTCAAGGACAAGGCCCGTTTGGAGCTCTTGGCCCGCATCCCCCCGGAAACCAAGCTCTACGAGATGGTCTGGGACACCGCGCGAAATGAGCTTTGGCTGGGCGCGGCCACCCGCAAGGTCATGGACCTGTTCGAGGAGCATTTTGTGGCCAGCTTCGGCCTGGAGCTTACCCCCCGCTTGCCCTTCCTGGTGGCCCGGGACCTGGTGGCTGGGAGCCTGATGGCCCCTGTACTGGAAGAGGCCCGGCCCTGGGGCCCCTTGGCTTGGGAGGAAGGCGCATGAACCTCGCCGAGCTGTTGGAGCAGAAAATCTTCCTGGGCCAGGAGTTTCTCACCTGGCTGTGGTTCCTGCTGGAAACCGAGGGCGGAGCCGAGGTCAAGGACCTGGGCTGGGTGGAGCTGACCCTGGGCGAGCGCCTGGTGCTGGGACCGGCCATGGGGGCCGACGGCTCCCGGGTCACGGTGAGCGGGGCCGAGGGCTCCCTGGCCGAGGCCCGCGAGGCCCTGCGCCAGGGCAAGCTGGTGGAGGCCTTACGGGTTGGTTTTGAGATTCACGGCGAGGAGTACGCCCTGAACCTGGAAGCAGCCGAGCTAACCGTAAAGAGCCTCAAGCTGCCCACCACCGCCGCGCTCAGCGAGGAGCCCGACGGGCTGGAGGGCCTGGTCTTGGAGCGGGTGGCCCTGTTGGAAAACACCCTCAAAGCCACCGAGGGGCTGCTCAGCCTATTTTTGACCCAACGCCTGGACACTATCGAAGGTCCCCAGTTGCGCAAGGCCATGGGGGAGTGGGCAGCCCAGGAAGGAGCCTAGACCGCCTTGCGGGCTGCCCCCAGGGCCTCGGCGGCCCGCCCCAGGCAATAGGCCACCAACTCGGGGTCGTCACCTTCCAAATCAAAGCAGTGGCCATTTTCGCCGTAGAGCCCACCGGGGATGAAGTTGCCCAACTCGTCGGGGTCGCTGATGTCGTCGCCGTAAAAGCACAGCGAGAGCATCAGCTCTTCCTCGCCCAGGGGCACCACATCGGCCATGGCGAACAGGGGCTTTTCGCGCCCTTCGGGCCTGGGGTTCAGGTCCCAGCGCAAGCTATAGCTAACCCCCGGCCTGGGTAGAAAGCTCTCCCCTACCCCCTGCATGCCCAACACCCCCTGACGATAAGCCAGAAGGCTTTTCTTAAGGCCGGCCTCGGCGGCAGGCCACTCATCCAAAAACTGCTCCAGGGTCAAATCCGAATCCGCACTCATGACGCACACTCCCGCGAAGTTAATACCCGGATAGATGCAGGTATTAACACAAGCAGGCGGACATGGCAAATCCGGTGGCCCGAATCACTCCAAGTGATTGAGATGAGGGCTGAGGGAGATTAAGTGACGCAGGGCTTTTTCTATGCGGTGCAAACGCACAGCGCCGCGCAAGACCAAATGGAATCCCAAAACCAAAAGGCAAACGCACAAGAACAACAAGGGCAACAGATACCAAAAGTTGTCCCAGAAATGGTAATGGCGGGAGGTCACCACCAATACGGATACGATACTCATGGGCACGGCCAACAAGGCCAGGCCGGTGCGCACCGTGGCCAGTTGGGTGCGCTTGTCAGCCAAAAGGAATTGGGCCTCGTTTATGACCAGGCTTTCCGGTTCCTGGATGCCGTCTTCACTCACAGCGCCCTCCCAGGGTGGGTTTGCACAACCCAAGGTAGCAGAACCAGGGTCCTCTGACCATGGCTGAGGTTATTTTGCCGGTTGCTTTTTAGGAGGACAAATCCACCACTCAGGTATGGGAAAACCAGGCGGGAGGTAGAATTTATCCTCGATGCAGCGCAGGATCATCTGGTGAAGCACCACCTAGGAGGCTGATGTTTGACCGGGAAAAGTGCAGAGGGTTACTATGATCAAAATCAAGGCGGTTACGGTTTTCCCTGGGGTTTTGGCAAGCAATCGCCTTTAAAAAATTAGGCCGGGTGGTATTTAGGTGTCTGTGGGATTCGCCCCAAGGTTCACCAAAAATGCCAGAGGGCCTGAAAAACAAAGAGGCGTGGCGGCTGCCACATAACCCGGCACGGGAGACCAAAATTTGGCAAGCGAGATAAATCAGTATGAAAGAGATTTGTCCGGAGAAGAGATAAGCAAAGGCTTGCACCGCGCATTCGTGGGCGGCATGTGGGATGAGATCGGGCGATTGCAACTGGATCATTTGTTGCGATTGGGCCTAAAGCCCCATATGCGGCTGATCGACATAGGTTGTGGTTGCCTAAGAGGGGGAATTCACCTGGTCAGACATTTGGATCCTGGAAACTACTTTGGGCTGGACTCTAATCGCTCACTATTGGACGCGGGGTATTCTCAAGAGATAACCGTGCGTAACCTGAGAAACCGTTTGCCCAAGAGCAATCTTTTGCATGATAAAAATTTTAGGGTTGATCGGTTTGGAGTAAATTTTGAATTTGCCTTGGCCTTTTCGTTATTCACCCATTTGCCGCTAAACCATATCAAGCTTTGTCTCGTAAAATTAGCTGCATGCATGGTGCCGCGTGGTAAGTTCCTGGCTACTTTTTTCGAGTCTCCGCCAAATCATGACTGGACGCGGAGCCGGACTCAAAATCCCGGTGGGGTGGTGACTTGGCCTGATCAGGATCCCTACCACTACAAGATGTCGGATTTAAATTGGTGCATACAAGATCAACCATGGCGTTTGGAGCGCCTTGAAAACCAAGATCATCCGCGAGGTCAAATTTTTATACTGTTCAGCCTCGCTTCGTAGTCCGCGAAGGCTTCACCAGCAACTGCGCGATGAGCCACTTTTGCTTGCTCTTTATGGGAATGGTTTGCTGCAAAACTTAGACCTGCCCGCCCAAATGTAGCATTTCCCCCAGGCCTGGGGCTAATTATTCCGCGTAGCGCCCCTCTGGAGACAGGCGAGCATTCAGAGCAGTAACCTATTGAAGATACCGCTCGTTTTAGGAGAATCCATTGCGCGAACTCAATGATTTACCTATAATGCCCTAACGATACATCATGGTTCCGGCGCATCTTTGAAAGTGATGAAGATCAGTTCGGGTGGGCGGTCATGAATGTTTGCCCCAATCCGTCCCTCGCCAAAGACAAACCCAAAGTATCAGCAACCGGCGTAACGGGCCTCAAAGGTCCGGGGGGGGTGGGCTGGCCCCGTTCCCTGGCCGAAACCTCCCTGCTTTTTCTGTCAGCCTGCCTTTTAATCAGCCTGGTCACCTGGCCCTGGGTCGCCCACTTGGGCAGCGCGGTTTCCACCCACTGGGACGTGGGCCTGCATGCTTGGAAGCTCAACTGGAACGCTCAGCGCATTTTGGACGGGCACTGGCTGGTGCCCTCCTATCACGGCAACTTTTACTACCCCCAAGCCTATACCCTGGCCCTGGACGACCTGTTTTGGGTGCCTTCTTATTTCGCGGCCCTGGTGCTGGGCCTGAGCCACAACGCCATACTGACCTACAACCTCACCTTCCTGTTCTTCTGGGCCTTGTCCAGCGCTTTCATGTACCTGCTGCTGCGCGAGCTGGATCTGGGCCGCGCCTCCGCGGTTTTGGGGGCCCTGGCCTTTTGCTTGCTGCCCTACATGGCCTCCTATTACATCGAGTTCAACGGCGAGCTGTGCTTCGGCATCCCCCTGGTGCTGTGGCTGCTGCTGCGCTTTTTCAAAAAACCGGGCTTGCTTATCGCCATCCTGGTGGCGATCGCTTTCTGGATGCAGGCGGTGAGCGCCCTTTACTACACCACCATTCTGGGGCTAACCATACCTCTGGTGGCCCTGCCTTTGCTGCGCGAACGGGCGGAGCTGGTGCGCTCTCTACGTTTTTGGCTGTCTTCGGCCACCAGCTTGGTGGTGGTGGCGGGCCTGAGTTGGCTGTTTCTTTACCCCTACCTCCTGCTGCACAACCGCATGGAACTAGAGCGCAACGTGAGCGAAATGGCCCTCCACTCGGCCGATGCCCTAACCTATCTTCGCCCCTGCTCCGGCTATGTTCCCCATACCGCCACGCCGTGGCCCATCCTGAACATACCCGCCGCCCTAACCGAGGCCATCCTTTGGCCCGGCCTGGTAGTGGTAGCCCTGGCCCTGGTCTACTGGTACCGCTTCCGCTGGCTGCCCACACCCGGCGACCAGGCTTTGGCCGGGGGTGGGCCTGCCCAGGTACCCCTGCGCTGGGGGCGGGCGGTGTTTCTGGCCCTGTTTTGGGCTTGGTGCGCCTTGGCTACCTTTACTTCGCCCAAGATCTTCGGCGGCGACTTGGGTGATACCGTACTCAACGTGACCATCCTGGGAGTGCTGGGGACCAGCTTGGCCATATCCCTGTTGCCCAGTCATCTTAGCCTGCGTGGGCGCTTCGTGGCCGGGCTGACCACCGCCGCCTTGCTTTGCTTTTTCATCAGCCTGGGCCCCAACATCCGGGCAAACGGCCACCAAGTGCTGGCCCAGGATTGGGTGGTGTACTTCTTTTCGGACGCGGGAGTCCTGGGGGCCACCCGGGTGCTCAGCCGCTACGCCGTTTTGGTGCTTTTCGCCTTGGTGGTGGTGGCGGCCATCGCCTTTGAGAGCCTGAACCTAAAACGTTCTGTCAAACTGGCCGCATTAATTCTGGCCCTGGTGTTCATCACCCTGGAAGCGGACATTGCCATCACCAACCCTTACCGTCCCCTGACCAACTACCCGGACCCAGCCCTGGAGCTTTTTTTGAGCACCCAGGAGCCCTGCACCCTGATGGTTCTGCCCATTGGCAATCGCATCTTGGACAGCGCCCACATGCTCAAGGTTGCCGGAGCCAGCCCCCGGCGCTTCCTGGTCAACGGGTGGACCGGATTCCAACATGTCTACGCCAAACATCTAAGCCGCCTATTTTCCTCGGGTAGGTGGGAAGGCGGCTTGCGCGTCTTGGGCATGCTCTGGCCACACCCATTGATCGTGGTGGACCGCGAAGCACTGGGTTTTTTCGTCCATGAAAGGGGTCACAAGGTTTCCGAGCAAACCCTGCGGCAGCGGACCAAGCTGTTGTTTGAAGACAAGGCCTATGCCGTGTTCGAGCCCCAGTACCCGCCACACCCCACCCTGCATTACGAGCGCAGGGTGCGCCAAGACCTTCTGGAGCGCGCCAAGGCCATCCATTTCTGGGCTCGCGAGGCGGGCAGCGATCCCCAGGCCCCGGCATGGTTCTACATAAACGACGGGGTGGCCGCCCGCCTGGCCCTGACACCCGCCTGGCATGAATACAACATCAAGGTGGTGGACCCGGAACTGTGCATCCCCTTTAACACCTTGTCTTTGATCGTGCCGCCTTCCAGCCGCCGGCCCCTGGAAGTCAAGGACTTCCATCTCGTGTTCAAGTAAACTTTTTGGATATGAGCACATTTAAAGAAAAACGAGAAAGCGCCCTAAAGCATCTGGGCAAAGCCTGGCCGTGGATACTGTTGCCGCTTTTGCTGCTCACGGCCTTGGCCGGGTGGGTGCATGCCATGTCCGGCCGTCCCAGCTTTGATCAAGTGCCGAATGGCATCCCCCCGGCAGTTCAAGAGGCCATACGCGCCGTCACCAGCGGTCTCAAGGCCAAGATCGCCTGGTCCTCCAACCGCGGGGGCAGTCACGAGCTGTATCTGCTCACTCTGCCCGAGCTGAAGCTAATGCGCCTCACCAACAACGACCGGGTGGATTTTTACTGCCGCTTCTCACCCGACGGGCGGCAGTTGGTCTTCGCCCGCAGTCAAAAGCCCTGGGTCAGTGAACGCAACTGGAAGCAATGGGATGTGTATCGCCTGGACCTGGCCACCGGTGCCGAGAGCCTGGTAGCCCCCAACGGCGACTACCCCCTGTGGGTGAGTGGGGACGAGGTGAGCTTTTTACGGGGCAACCAAGTGGTGATCAAGTCACTGCAAAGCGGTCAAGAAAAGGTGATCTTCGACAGCACCGGCCCGCCCCTGAAGGGCACCATCGGCACCCCGGCCCTGTCACCCAAGGACCGCAACCTCCTGGCCGTAGCCGCCAGGGGCAAGCATAACGGGGTGTTCGTGGTGAACCTGGCCCAAAAAAGCTTAGTCAAGATGGGCCCCGGCTGCGAGTTGGCCTGGTTCCCGGATGGACGCCGCTTGCACTGGGTGGAGCCCCACGGCCGGGGCGGCACCAGGGTGATGCGCTCCACCCTGAATCCAGTGCGCCCCCGGGTGTGGGTGGACAAGCCCGGCCCTTACAGCCATGAGTATTTTGTGCGCCTGAGCGCCGGTGGCCGCTGGATGGTCTGGTGCGCCGCGGCCAAGGGCCACGAGCACGACAAAGCCGACTACGAAGTATTCCTGTGGGACACCACCCGCCCCATCAGCCAGGCGGTGCGCCTGAGCTTCGATGGCCGCAACGACCGCTGGCCGGACATTTATGTGGACAAGTAGGTAAGGAGGCTATGGGGCCACCCATCCCTCACAACTCTCGTCAGGGATTGTATGAGTTGGGTTGCGGGGTTCAGTCCCGAAACCCAGTCATTTTTCAGGCGGCCAGCACCAAGTTACGCCCTGCCTCTTTTGCCTTGTAAAGCGCCTGGTCGGCTTGCTGCACCAGATCAATGGGGCTGTCCACGGTGACCCCCGGTATTGAGGCCACTCCGGCGCTTAGGGTAACCCTTATCTCCTGCTCCCCGTCCTTAACCGAGCTTTCGGCCATCAGCCTGCGAAGGCGTTCGGCCACCTCCTTGCTGTCGCCTTGGGAGGCGGCGGGCAGAATGGCCAAAAACTCTTCACCGCCGTAGCGCACCAGCACGTCGCCTTCGCGCAGCACGCTGCGAGCCAGCTTGGCCAGGTGCACCAGCACCCGGTCGCCCACCAGGTGGCCATAGGTGTCGTTGACACTCTTGAAATGATCCAGGTCCAACATCACCACCCCCAGGGGCGAAGCGTCGCGCACCGAGCGGCTGAACTCTTCACGCAGGCGGGCCAGCCCGAAGCGGCGGTTATACACCCCGGTGAGGGCGTCCAAGGCGGCCAGGCGCTGCAGGCGCTCATGGGCCAGAGCATTGTTCAGGGCCAGGGCCAGAGCTTGGCGCAGCAGCTCCATGCCGCGCAGGGATTCCTCCTCAAACACCTCTCCCGCGGCCAAGACAATGGCCCCAATGGGCACGGACTTGTACATGACCGGCTCCACCAGCACCTCGCGCGGCTGAAACTCACTGAGCACGCCACTAACCATAAGCCCTTTGGGCAAGAGCACCCGCTGGCGTTTGCCGCTACGCATAGCGGAGCGCACGTGGTCGTTGTTATCCAAACCCTCGGTCGACAGCATACCGTGGGAAGCACTGGCGCTAAGCTGGCCCTCGTTTTCAACCAAGAGGGCACCGGCGCTGGCCTTGGTGTGATCCATGAGTTTGTGTAGCGCCTGCTCGGTAAGCGCGTCCAACTCCAACTGACTGGCCAATAGGTGACTAAACTCCCGCACCACGCCCTCACTCTGGTGGGCCGCGGCCAGGGCGCTCACCAAGTTGTTAAAGGCCTGTGCGCTCTCGCCTATCTCGTCGTCGGAGTCGATGGCTATGTAGCAGTCCTCTGAGGAGCACTCCTCCATGCCATCACCTTGGGCCATTTTATTGAGGTTGCCCTCCACCACCCGCATCCGCTCGGCCAGCAGGCGGAGGCGATTGCCCACCACGCCACGGGCCAGGCCGATGTTGGCCGCTCCCACCACGAAACCGGCTCCCATGCAGGCAGCAAAAAACCAAAAGGTCAGAACAAGATTGGACGGCACGCCCATAAGGACCATGAAAAAGGGAAAGACCACCCCCATGGCCAATCCCAGCCCGGTCATCCATATGGCTAAATCACTGAAGACTTTGCGGGTTATACGAATCATGGGGCAGCTCCAAAAAGGAATGATTTCGCGAAACCAACTAAGAACAGGCGCTGAGCCAAAAGCCCGCGCACTATTGTTTGAACAATTGACTAGTTAAACTACATTCGCGATGTGTTTAGCAAGGATTACCGCTTAAATAATGCGGTTCTTGGGCATTTTTCCCGCCGCCGCTCAACCGCGAGCCACCTATCAGCCAAACCCGGACCACCGATCTTGCCAGGCAAGCACGCGGGCCACAGCACCGGGTATGAGGCCGCGCAGATGCTTAATAGCGCGCTTCTCACCGTATTTTCATTGAATATTCAGGCGAAAAAGAAAGAAGTGGTGGAGCTGAAGGGACTCGAACCCTCGACTTCCACGTTGCGAACGTGGCGCTCTCCCAGCTGAGCTACAGCCCCACATCATTTGACCGCGCGCCCCAAGGGGGCCTTTGGCGTGGTGGGAATATACCGGCGGCCCGGGGCAAAGTCAACCTCGGGCCAGGGCACACCTACCACTGCTAACAATATACCAGGCCTGACACTATTGACCATGGCGGCGGGTCTAACCTCTCGACAGTCAGCGCGGGGCATGCTAGCATCTCAAGCGATGGGGCCCGCAGGGGTCCGGGGCGGGGTTTGCCCGCCGTTTTGCCGTGAGGAAGTATGCCATGAGCCGAAGCGCCCAAATAGAGCGAAAAACCAAGGAGACCAGCATCAGCCTCTCCCTGGATTTGGACGGCACCGGGAAGAGCGAGATCTCCACGGGAGTGGGGTTTTTTGACCACATGCTCACCCATGTAGCCTTTCACGGCTTTTTCGACCTGAAGCTCAAAGCCAAGGGCGATCTGGAAGTGGACCCCCACCACACGGTGGAAGACGTGGGCATTTGCCTGGGCAAGGCGCTTAGCCAGGCCCTGGGCGAACGCAAAGGCCTGGTGCGCTATGGATCGGCCTTTGTGCCCATGGACGAATCCCTGGCCCAGGTGGTGGTGGATCTATCCAACCGCCCCCTATACAAGGGTGTCTACCAGCGCTGCCCCGGAACGGTAGGGGAGTTTAACGGCCAATTGGCCGAGGAATTTTGGCGGGCCCTGGCTTTGGCCGGAGGCCTGACCCTGCACGTACGCCTGCTTTATGGCGACAATGATCACCACATGTTGGAGGCCGCCTTCAAGGCCCTGGGTAGGGCCTTGGACCAAGCCACCGCGCCGGAAACCCGCAAGCGCGGCGTTTCCTCGACCAAGGGGGTTTTATGAAAGGCCGGAGCGTTGCCCTTATAGCCGCGGCTGTGCTTATCTCTGCCCTGGCTCTCAGCCTGGGTTGCTCATCCACGGGTCAGAGCCAGGCCGTAAGGCAGGAATTTGCCTGGGTGCCCAAAAAGATGGCGGTTATGCCTTTTGTCAAGGTGGACTCGCCCATACAACCCGGCGGCACGGTGTGCTGCCCGTTGACCGGCGCGGTCTTCAACACCGGCCAGATTATCCCCGGGGCCGAAAAAGTCTTGGACCAGGCCTTGAACAGCGACCTGCCCGAGATCACCAAGATACCCTTTGTGCCCTATGCCCAAACCGGCCTGGTCTTCGGCCAGATCGCGGGGCGGCAATACAAGGACAACCTGCGCAAGGACGTGGTGGCCGCGGCCAAAAAGCTGGGGGCCGACGCAGTGCTGGTGGGCTTCATCTTTCGTTTCCGTCAGCGCCAGGGCACGGCATACGCCGTGGACAAGCCCGCCTCGGTGGCCTTCGACCTTACCATCGTGCGGGTAAGAGACGGTTCGGTGATCTGGAAGAACAGCTTTGACGAAACCCAGCAGTCACTTTCCGCCGACTTGCTGAACCTCAACCAGTACATGAAGCACGGCCTGCGTTGGTTTACCGCCGAGGAGTTGGGCAGAATCGGCATGACCCGTCTGCTCCAGCGCTTCCCCTGGCGCAAGGCCGACGCCAAAACCGAGTAAAAGCCTTGGAAGCCATACCCGCCGTAGACTTGAAAGGCGGCCGCTGCGTGCGCTTGCGCCAGGGCCGCATGGATGACGAAACCGTATTCAGCGACGACCCGGTGGCCATGGCCCTGCGTTGGCAGGGGCTGGGAGCCCGGCGCCTGCATGTGGTGGACCTGGACGGCGCGGTGGAAGGCCACCCGGCCAACGCCGAGGTGATAAAAAGCATCTGCGCCGCCCTGGACATTCCAGTGCAGCTGGGCGGCGGAGTGCGCGACCTGCAGGGGCTGGAGCACACCTTGGCCCTGGGAGTGGACCGGGTGATCCTGGGCACCCTGGCCGCCCGGGAGCCTGATACCGCCCTGGAGGCGGCCAAGCGCTTCCCCCAGCGGGTGGTCATCGGCATCGACGCCCGCGACGGCATGGTGGCGGTGCAGGGCTGG
>JAHLLJ010000120.1 GCA_020444205.1 Deltaproteobacteria bacterium
TGCTTAATGCGCGATCGCCCGCCTTATGCAAGCTTTGCCGGGCAGCGCGTATAAATTTCCTGCAATCAATTCCTTATCCATTCTCAACAACAACCGCTTGACGCAGCTTCTGAATGTCGCGCAAAGGCGGCGCCCCGAACCTACGGCTGTACTCGCGGTTGAACTGAGACGGGCTCTCATAGCCCACCTCGAACGCCGCGGTTGCCGCATCCATGCGCTCGGTGAGCATGAGGCTCCTGGCCTCGTTCAGCCGCAGATTTTTTTGAAACTGCAAGGGACTCATGGCGGTCAAGGCACGGAAGTGATGATGGAAGGTCGAGGTGCTCATGCCGGTTTCAGCCGCCAGGTCATCGACCCGGAGCTTTTGCGAAAAGTTGTCCCGCAGCCAGTCGATGGCCCGCGCGATCTGATGGCTTCGGCTTCCCGCCGCCGCGATCTGTCTGAGGCGCGGCCCCTGATCGCCGATGAGCAGGTAGTAGAGGATTTCTTTCTGGACTAGCGGCGCCAGGATGGGGATGTCCTCCGGCCTGCCCAGCAGGTCGGTTAGCCGTTGAAACGCTTTGAGCATGGGCAAGGTGACCTCGCCGATGGCCATTGCCCGATGTGTCTGCTGGGTGCGGGGCTGGGGAAGATCACTGTCTACCATCAGTTGGGCAATGGCGCGTTGATCCAGCTCCAGGGTCAAACCCAGGTAAGGCTTTTCAGGGCTCGCCTCAATGATGTTGGCCACCAACGGCAGGCCCAAAGAGGTTAAGAGGAAGCTGCTGGCGTCGTAAGTGTATTCCTCTTCCCCCAGCAGCACCCGCTTGGTTCCCTGGGCGATCAGGCAAATGCTTTGTTCGAGCACATAGCTGGTGGGCTCGGTGGGCGCCTCCCAGCGGTGCAGGGTCAAGGCGGGGATTGCCGTGATCAGGCTATTTACTCCTTCGGTCCATCGGGCAATCCTCTGCGCCAGCCCCTCTTGGGCGGCGCCTAACTCGCCAGTTTGGCTCATAGAAGCAATATTGCGTATATCCACCTAATTTCTCCCAGCAGCTTGTTTCGGGAATATTACCAGAACCTTGCCGGGGCGCACAATACGATGCTCGCGACTCTCGGACAATCAGGCAATAAATGGGCAGGATCGAGATACCTGTCCCAGGTTTGAACGAGTAGGTTTAAGACATCAAAAGGGGCGAACTCAAAGCAAAAGGCTTCAGGCCCCGGATCGTAAAAGGGAACAGACGCTACCAATTTAAGAATGAAGAGCAATCACAGTCTCACCGCGTTGAGTGGCACCAGGAGAAAACCATGCAAATTGAATATTACAATCCGACTCGTCTCATCTTTGAGCCCGGCGCGCTGGCGCGTTTGGGTGAAGTGGCGGGCCATTATGGCCAAAAGGCCTTGATCGTCACCGGCGGCGGCAGCGTCAAGCGTAGCGGGATTTACGACCGCGCCCTGGCGAGTCTCAAGGATGCCGGTATCGCCGTGGCGGAGTGCTCCGGCGTGGAGCCCAACCCCAAGATCACCTCCGTGCGGCGCGGGGCCCAGATCGTGCGTGATGAAAACTGCGATGTGATCGTCGCCTTGGGCGGCGGCAGCACCATGGACGCCTCCAAGGCGATCGCGGCGGCAGCCCTGTATGACGGCGATCCCTGGGACATGATTTTTCACGGTCAGCCCGATCCGCACATCCCCACCAGCGCGCTGCCCATCATCACCGTGCCCACCCTGGCGGCCACCGGTTCCGAGATGAACATGGCCGCGGTAATTTCCAACGAGGAGACCCAAGAAAAGTCTTTCATGCAGGCCGAATGCCTCTTTCCGCGGGTCGCCCTGGTGGATTCCGAACTCACCCTGACCGTGCCCCAAGACCAGACCGCCTACGGGGTGTGCGACATCATCACCCACGTGACCGAAGCTTATTTCAACGGCGTGGACGGCACCCCCATTCAGGACCGCTTTGCCGAGGGCGTCATCCTCAATGCCATGGAGTGGGGCCTAAAGGCCCTTGCCGACGGCAACGACCTGGAGGCACGCAGCCAGGTTCAATATGCCTCCATCCTGGCCCTCAACGGCTGGGTGAACGCGGGCACCAATGGGGGCTACCCAGTGCACATGATCGAGCACACCGTGTCCGCCTATCACGACATCACCCACGCGGCGGGCCTGGCGATCATCGATCCCGCCTGGATGCGTTTTGCCGCCGAACACAGGCCGCAAAAGTTCGTGCAGTTCGCTGAACGCATTTTCGGCCTCAAGGCCAAAGGAGCCGATGACCTGGACTGCGCCCTTAAGGGCATCGACCGCTTTGAAGAGTTCCTCAAGTCCCTCGGCTGCCCCACGCGCTTTTCGGAGTTGAACATCGATGATTCGCTGATCACCCGCTATGCCCAGGACACCCTGCGCATCGTACACGACGAAGACGGCAATTTGCCCGCGCGTCCGGCCATGACCGAGGCGGACATCGTAAAGGTGCTGCGCTCGGCTTTGTAGGACAGCTTCGTTTGGCAACCGAAATCATTGGAGCGAGTGGGTTAAAATGATGACTAGAGAAGAATTTATGGACCTCGTCCAACGCGGCGAACCGATTGTGGGAGGGACTGAGGCTCAAGTCCTTTTAACCCAGTTCGCCAACGAAGCATTGCGTATCACAGCGGAGTTGAACGGTGCTTACCATGAACCAGAGGAGGTTCGCGCTCTGTTCTCCCGATTGACGGGGAAGGATATTGACGATTCTTGCTTTATGTTCCCGCCCTTTTATACGGACTTCGGCAAGAACATTACCTTGGGCAAAAGTGTCTTCCTGAACACCGGATGCACCTTCCAGGACCGTGGAGGCATTACCATTGGTGACGGAACCCAAATCGGCCAAAATGTCGTCCTGTCCACCCTGAATCACGGCTTTTCCCCGCAAGAACGCCACACGACCTTTCCCTTCCCCATTGTTATCGGAAAAAACGTGTGGATTTCCTCCAATGCCACGGTGGTGCCTGGGGTAACCATTGGAGATAACGCGGTTATCGCCGCCGGCGCGGTGGTCACCAAAGATGTTCCCCCAAATGCCGTGGTCGCGGGTGTGCCCGCAAAAATCATCAAGATGATTCAGTAAAGAGGACCTCAAGATTAAGAGGAGGCAAGTGATGAATATTACCCGCAACGGATCACAGGCATCCGTCCAAGGACCGGCCGAGTGGTTTACCGGCACCGTGCGTATCGATCCGCTGTTCCTCAAGGCAAATGCCCCTTCGCGGGTAACCGGCGCCAATGTCACCTTTGAGCCTGGAGCGCGCACCGCCTGGCACAGCCATCCCCTGGGACAGACCCTGATCGTCACGGCCGGGTGCGGCCGGGTGCAGCGCGAGGGCGGGTCCATCGAGGAGATACGCCCCGGTGATGTGGTCTGGTTCCCGCCGCAGGAAAAGCACTGGCACGGCGCCTCGCCCTCCACGGCCATGACCCATATCGCCATTCAGGAAGAGTTGGACGGCTCGGCTGCCAATTGGATGGAAAAGGTCAGCGACAAACAATACGGGGCTTAGCCCCAAGAGGTAAAGGAGGCCTAAAATGCCTTTAAATACATACCTGGGTATTTTGACTTTCGCGCTGGGCGCGATGTTCTTGCTAAGCATGCCGCCTTCAGCCCAAGCCAAGCCGGAAGGGGCAGATAATTTCTACAAAAGCAATGACGTAACCATGCAAAAGGTTACGTTTAAAAATCAATACGACATGAAAGTCGTAGGGAACCTTTTCACTCCCAACAACATGGATAAAAACAAAAAATATCCCGCGATCATCGTCGGCCACCCTTATGGCGCGGTGAAGGAACAGAGTGCGAATCTGTATGCCACCAAAATGGCCGAGCGAGGATTCATCACCTTGTCCCTGGATCTACCTTTCTGGGGCGAGAGCGAGGGGCAGCCTCGCAACGTTGTTGCGCCGGATATCCAAACCGAGGCCTTCAGCGCGGCGGTTGATTTCCTGGGCACCCGGCCGTTTGTTGACCGGGAGCGGATCGGCATTATCGGGGTTTGCGCCAGCGGAGGCTTTGCCGTCAACGCGGCCAAGATAGACCCGCGTTTAAAGGCCATCGCCACCGTGAGCATGTACAACATGGGCGCTTACACCCGTAACGGCCTCAACCATTCCTTTACCTTGGATCAGAGAGAGCAGAGCATTAAAGAGGCGGCAGAACAGCGTTATGTGGAGTTCACCGGAGGTGAAACCAAATACACCGGTGGTACGCCCCATGAGGTGGATGAAAGCTCTCACCCCATTGCGCGCGAGTTTTATGACTTCTACCGCACTCCCAGGGGAGAGTTCACTCCCAAAGGCTCTTCGCCGAAGCTCACCACCCATCCCACGCTTTCTAGTAACGTCAAGTTCTTGAACTTTTACCCGTTCGAGGACATTGAGACGATCTCCCCCCGTCCCATGCTGTTCATCACCGGTGACAAGGCGCACTCCATCGAGTTCAGCCAGGACGCTTACAAGCGGGCCGGCGAACCCAAGGAACTCTACATCGTGCCGGGTGCCGGGCATGTGGATCTCTACGATCGGGTCAATCTTATTCCGTGGGACAAGCTAACCGTCTTTTTCACCGAAAACCTGAAGTAGACAAAAGCCAACAGCGCATTTGGATCAGCATAAGCAAGAGGTTTCTTACATGGGAAAGCATATCTCACGCCGCAGTTTTATAAGAAGCAGCGCTCTGGTCCTGGGCGCCGTGGCCACGGCAAACCTCACGGACGCCGGCAGCGTCTTTGCCGCCTCCAAGGACAAGGCCCAGGTGTTTTTCACCACTGACCTCAGCGCCGACGGACTGCTGAAAATCTACTCCCGTATCAACCAAGGGATAACCGGCAAAACCGCCATCAAGCTGCACACCGGAGAACCGCACGGCCCCAACATTCTGCCCCGGGACATGGTGAAAGCCCTGCAGCAGCAGATCCCCAACAGCAGCTTGGTGGAAACCAACACCCTGTATAAGGGCAAGCGGTTCACTACCGCCGACCATCGGGAGACCATCAAGATCAATGGCTGGGACTTCTGCCCGGTGGACATCATGGACGAAGACGGGGCGGTGATGATCCCGGTCAAAGGCGGGAGGCGCTTCAAGGAAATGTCAGTGGGCAAGCACATGCTCAACTACGATTCCATGGTGGTGCTGACTCACTTCAAAGGGCACGCCATGGGCGGCTTCGGCGGCTCCATGAAGAACATCGCCATTGGCTGCGCGGATGGACCCATCGGCAAGAAGATGGTCCACGCCGCCCCGGATAACGTGCATTACGAGCTATGGCTCAAGGGCGAGCCCTTCCAGGAAAACATGGTGGAGTCGGCCAAGGCGGTGATCGACCATTTCGGCAAACGTATCGTTTTCATTAACGTGCTGCGCAACATGTCCGTGGATTGCGACTGCGTGGGCGTGCACGCCGCTCCGGTAAAGGCGCGCGACATCGGCATCCTGGCTTCCACCGATATCCTGGCCGTGGAACAGGCTTCCATTGACATGGTTTATAGGCTGCCTGAAGCAGAGCTCCACGATCTCAAGGAACGCATTGAATCCCGCCAGGGCCTGCGCCAGTTGTCCTACATGAAAGAGATGAACATGGGCAGTGATCAGTACGAACTGATTAAGCTCTAAGGAGAAAACCGTGAAAAAGCTAATCCTGATTTTAGCCCTTTCGCTGCTGGTTGTATCGCCCGCATACGCCGACTCCCCCAAAGGCCCGGAGCAAGGCCAAGGTTCGCAGGTGCTTTACCAGGCGGGCTCGCAAAAGTCCTTCAAGGGCCCCCAAAACCTGTTCACCGGCGAGGTCCAGGTGGACTTGCTGTTCCCCAGCAATGAAACCGCTCAATACTCCGGCGCATATGTCACTTTTCAGCCCGGCGCCAGGACCGCGTGGCACCTGCACCCCGCCGGACAACACATGATCGTGGTCTCCGGAGTGGGCCTGACCGGCACGCGAGACGGCAAAATCGTCAAATTCAAAGCCGGCGACACCATCTGGTGCCCGCCCGACATCGATCACTGGCACGGCGCCACGCCCGACTCCCCCATGAAGCATTTGGTCATCACCGGCGTCAAGGATGGCAAGAACGTCATCTGGAAGGAAAAGGTCACCGATGAGCAATATCTCGGTAAATAAGCGGTGGGCAATCGTGGCCGGGGTCGCTTCGCTTTTGATCATGATTACTCTGATGACCCCGGGTTGGGCCATCGCCTCGGAGGGAAATAAAATGGAAAAACCTCATGCCTTAAACCAAAGGCAGCAAGCCATCATCCCCATTGCAGCCTTTACCGCCGAGGGCGACATCGTCCGCCTCAAGCCCGCCCTGAATCAGGGGCTGGACAACGGCCTGAGCGTCAATGAGATCAAGGAAGTCATCGTGCATTTGTATGCTTATGCGGGCTTTCCCCGCAGCCTGAACGCCATGGGAGCCTTCATGGGGGTAATGCAAGAGCGGAAGGCCAAGGGCATTCAGGATGAGCAGGGCAAACAAGCCAGCCCCATTCCTTCTGATCTGGATAGGGACAAATATGGAGCCCAAGTTCGGGCAAAGCTCGCGGGGCTTGATAAGGATATCTCCGGCACCCCATGGCAGCAGTTTTCGCCCGTCATGGATACTTTTCTCAAGGAGCACCTGTTCGCGGACATCTTTGCCCGTGACGTGCTGACCCATGAGGACCGGGAACTGGCGACCATCGCCGCCCTGGCCAACATGAAAGGCACCGAGGGTCAACTTGCTTTCCACCTGGGAGCAGCCATGAACACCGGGCTGACTCAAGAGCAGATTAAGGATTTCATCGTGGTACTCGACACCCAGGTCGGCAAGGCCCAGGCCCAAAGCGCCCAAGAGGTTCTGAACGAGGTTCTGAGCAACAGGAAATAACCTGATCCACGGGAATTTCACCAATGGGGCCAGGTGATCTAAGCGGGGGCAAGCATGGATGAGCAGCTCTCACGCCGAGGTTTTCTAAGCAAAGCCGTGGCCGCCATGTGCACCGTGTTGGTATTTGATTTCGTCACCGTGGCCGGGGCCAAGCAGATTACCGGCTTTAGGGCCGTGTCAACCACAGCAAAAGGGATGGAAACCATGCCTCACGTGATCGTCAAGATGTGGCCCGGAAGATCCGAAAAGGTCAAGATTCAGCTGGCCGAGGCGATCGCCAGAGACGTCGTGGAAATTGCTGAGGTCGGGGAAGGGTCTGTTTCCGTGGCCATTGAAGAAGTGCCCGCATCGGGCTGGAAAGCCAAGGTCTACGACCCGGATATCAAAAAGAACCAGGACAGGCTATACAAGAAGCCGGGATATTCCATGTGATGCAGATTAGGAGTCATAAATAATTTATCGTTTGTATTTTGTTGTGGTCGCACGGGCGTAGCATATTTGACCGCCTGTTGTTTGGCCAGGCCCTGGATGCCGCCCTGAAACATTTTTGGTGGGAGTATCCCGTGAAATACATTTTATCTGGTTTTATGGTTGGATTATTAATTTGCAGCCTATTTGCCGCTACAAATGTAGCAGCAAAAGCCTCCATGGCAGCTGATGATAAACCTGCTAAAACGGAAGAAAACAGACTTACCCTATCCGATATGCAGGTCAAAATTACCTCTATGGGGCATACGGCAACCTTCCAACTTTATGACACGGTTGCCGCGAAGCAATTCTACGCTCAGTTGCCGCTGAAGCTTGAATTGACCAATTTCCGTGATGCCCAGTGGATGTTCTATCCTCCCCAAAGGCTGAGCGTGACTGAGAATGAAGCGTATCACGACGGGAAAAAGGGTGAGCTAAGCTACTATGAGCCCTGGGGCGATGCGTTTATGCTCTATGAGGACTTTTATGCGGGCGATGAAATGCACCGTCTGGGTATCAACTTGGCCGGAATCGAGGAGATCGCGAAAATGTCGGGTAGCGCATTAATCCAAAAGAACGAAACCAACGCACCCAAAACCAAAGCCACTATGCAAATTAGCGTGAAAGCAAAGGGCAATACCACGGTTTTCGAACTCAACAACAGCCAGGCGGCCAAAGAGCTATATGCCCAACTACCGCTTAGCATCAAAGTGGAGAATTACAGCAGCAACGAAAAAATATTCTATCCGCCAAAGAAGCTGAACACCCAAAATACCCCGCAAGCGGATGCCCGGGTAGGAACCCTTGCCTATTATGCGCCCTGGGGAGACGTAGTCATGTTCTACGGCAGTTTCGGCTCTGCCTCGGGATTGTATGAACTGGGGCATGCCATATCGGGGAGCGAGTATATACAAGGGATGTCCGGAACGATACAAATTGAAAAAAGATAGTTCCCCATATAGTTATTTCCGGCAATATAATTTGTCCTGTTCACCAATTGCGCTTACAGATTACCCTTCCTAGATTTCCACCGGGTGGGGTTTTGGCCAAGCGGCGCTGGATTTTGCACGATATCTGGGGAGAATGCGGGCGCCACAAGCCTTTATCACCCAAAACGAAGGGGCCGGCCATGAAGGCTGACCCCTTGTTTTAGTTTGGTGCCCGGGGCGGGGCTCGAACTCGCTCGGCCGCCAGGCCTGGGGATTTTAAGTTCCCTGAATATGATCTCACGGCACCTCCCGCCATTTAAGTCAAAACCTGCAACTTACCGATATTAAATATATTTATCTTCAAGCACTCCAAAGATTACTGCATGGTTATTGCTTCGGTTTGTCTGGCCAGGATGGATCTGGTCCCAACAAAATCCCTAAGGGATTGGCCCCCAAACGGGTAAGGCGGTCCAATTGGGCCTGGCCCTTTAGGGGCTCGCTTTTAAGCATTGATACGAAGTGTTCCGTTTGGCCCAGCCTGCTCATGAAAAAGCGGTCATAGGCCATATGCAGCCAGGGTTGTCCCTTCCAATCCAGCTTCAGGTCAGGCTTACCCAGATATTTACGGAACTCGTCGTTATGCCAATCAAAGGACAACACCCAGGCCCTACCGGTCTTACGCTGGTTGTCCCAGCGAATAACCACCCCGCCCAGGTTTTTATAGGCGCGCTTGTCGGTGGTCCAGGGACGCCACCAGGGATAAGCCATGGTCAGGTAGCCGTGGGTGCCGGGGGTGAGGCGCAGGTAGTCGGTGATGTAGTCGTCCTGGCACCAGGCAGGCGCGCCGATATAGATGTAGCCTTGGCCGGGCGTGAGCGGCATATGCTTAAGGATGTAGCGGGCGGTGAAATAGCCGGTGAACACCCCGCAGCATAGGTGGCCGTGTTTGAGCGCCGCGCGCATCAGGTCCGGGGGTAGGCCCATGGCCCAGCCGTTGGCCAGGGTGACCAAGTTGAAGGTCATGGGACCCAGCACTTTTTTGAAGGGCTTCAGCGGGGTGCCGTCACCCAAATGCAGGTTCAGGGCCGGGCCGGCAGTGAGCTTGCCTTCCTTGAGTTGGAGGTAGATGGCCATCAGCTTGTCCGGCCCCTCCTTTTTTAAGAACAAAAAGTAAAGCGGCTCCCAAGGCGCTCCCGGCCGCACCAACAAGTTACCCCGACCGGGGCTTATGGCCGTGAGGCGGGGCAGTTCATCCAACAGAGGCAAAGTACCCTGCTGCCCATAGGCGGCATATCCTGCGTTGGTGATGCAGGCCACGGAGGAGGCTTGCTCCAGCGGCCCCAGGCGTTGTGAAGTCAGGGAAACGGCCCGCCGGCACAATTGGGCCAAGGAGTCGCTCCCGGCCCATGCAGGAACGGCGCACAGGAGCAGGCTCAGCAGAAGCAGCGGTATGGTTCTGGTTTTCATCAGATGCTCCTTGCTTAGAACAGAAAACGCAAGCCGCCCATGACCGTAAGGCCGGGCATGGGGTAGCCCGCTTCCAGTTCGTAGTCCTGGTCCAGAAGGTTGGCCGCGCTGAACAGGGCCTCCCAATTGCCCCAGGAGGTGTTGAGGAAGCGATAGCTCGCATAGCAATTGACCAGTACGTAGGAGCCCAGCTCGGTGGCCTCGGTGCCGCTCATATAGTCACGCGGCCCAACGTAGTTCATGGACAGCCCGGCCTTGAGCAACTCGCCCCAGTGATAGTCCAGGCCCAGGTTGGCCATCACCTCGGGGAAGTTGGATAACTGGTTGCTGGCTTGGTTGCCCACGTCCCAGGGATCGCCGCTCTTGTCGGCTTTCTGCAGGGTCAGATTGGCCCACAGGCTAAGGTTCCAGGGCAGGGCCAGCACTCCTTCCAGCTCGCCGCCGTAGATTTTCACCTCGTCGATGTTGTAGACCACGGTGCCCACCCCGGGGACGGTGGTGGAGGAGATGTAGTCGCTGATGTCGTAGTAGTAGCCGCGCACCGCCAGGCTGGCCCGCTGGGTGAACTTCTGCTCAAAGCCCAGTTCGTACTGCACGGCACGCTCCGGGCTCAGGTCGGTGTTGAAGTAACCCGAGCCCCGGTTGAGATACCACCAGAAATACTCCGGAGAGTTGGGATAGCGGTGGGTGATGCCCACGCGCAGACCCAGCTCGCCGCCTTCCCAGGGACGCAGGCGCACCCCCAGGCGGGGGTCCAGGTTGCTCTCGGACATGCTGGTGGGCACCGCGGTGGCCGGGAAGCCAAAGGCGGCCGGGTCGATCTCGTCAGCGTCGAACCACTCCCCGCGCAAGCCGAACTCCACATCCAGCAGGCTCAGGGGCTTCCAAGTGTCCTGGGCGTACAGGGCGCTGTAGTGCAGACAATTGGGCTGGCCCTCGAAGCCCTCGCTCACAAAGCTGAAGTAGCTGATGGCCCCGGTGAAGTAGGATTTGTCGATATAGGGAACGCTCTGCCCGCCCCAGCCATAGGTGCGGGTTTCTCCGCCCACCTCCAGGGTGTGGGTCCCCAGGGTATAGACCACGTCACCCAACAGCTGCCAATTGTCTTCTTCCGGGGTGCTGTCGCGTTCGTAGATCTTCTTGCCGGAGTTGGCGGCGTCGTAGAAGCTTTCGGTGGTTTCCTCGTTCCACAGCATGCCCCGCAGACGGGCATGGCCGCCCTCGAACTTTTTCATCAAAAAGGCGTTCAAGAAGCTGCTGGTGTCCTCGATCTCGCTGTTGTCGCCCCAGGCGTACACGCCCTGCTTGAGGCGCGATGATATGCCTGGACCGCCCAGCTCCTCCTGGTCGGCATCGGGCTTGCCGGAATCGTAGTAAGGGCTGTTCTTGCGGTTGTAGACCGGCATGCCGGTAGTGCCCTTGGAGTAGAGCAGGCCTACCCCGGCCTGCATTTGCCAAGGCAGGTCAAAGGTCAGGTTGCCGTTGAAGTTGAAGTTGTCGGCGT
>JAHLLJ010000121.1 GCA_020444205.1 Deltaproteobacteria bacterium
GCCACGCCCAGCTGCACCCGGTTGGTGCCCCGCACCTCCTTGGTGGCGGGCAGCCGCCCGGGGGGCAACACCCGCACAAAGGGCTCGTCGCCGTAGGCCTCCTGCCAGCAGGCCCGTACCGCCTCGGCGTCGGTTCCCGCCTTGGGCCGGGCGTAGATGGTGGAGAGGATGCCCCGGTCCATGGGCAACAGATGAGGCGTGAAGGTCAGGCGCACTTCGCTCCCAGCGGCCAGGGAAAGCTCCTGTTCCATCTCCGGGGTGTGCCGGTGGCCGTCCACCGCGTAGGCCTTGAAGTTTTCATGCACCTCGCCGTGGATCAGGTTCAGCTTGGCGCTGCGCCCGGCCCCGGAGACTCCCGAGGCGCTGTCGGCGATGAGGCCTTCAGCCTCCACCAGCCCGGCCTTGAGCAGGGGCACCATGGGCACCAGCACACTGGTCACGTAGCAGCCGGGGTTGGCCACCAACCGGGCGCCCTTGACCTGCTCCCGGTAAAACTCGGGCAGGCCGTACACCGCCTCGGGCAGGAGCTCCGGCGCGCTGTGAGGGGCGTACCATTTCTCGTACACCGCCACATCGTGGATGCGGAAGTCGGCTGAAAGGTCCACCACCTTGGCCCCGGCTTCCAATAAGGAGGGCGCGGCAGCCATGGCCGCCTTGTGGGGCACGGCCAGGAAAACCAGCTTGGCTCCCTGGGCCAGGGCCTGGGGATCGTGGTCCACGAAGCTCAGCTCCCCGGCCCCTTCCAGGGCCCCGAACACCTCGTCCACCGCTTGGTCCTTGAACTTGGCCGAGCTTACCGCGCTGAGCTGCAACTCGGGGTGCCCGGCGATGAGCCGCATCAGCTCCACCCCGGTGTATCCCGAACCACCCATTATTGCGACCGGAATCATCACGCATTCTCCCAATAAGAAAGGGAAGGCCCGAGCGGACCTTCCCCTGAATTGCCGGTATTGGCCGCGCTCTTAGCGCTTGGAGTACTGGAACCTGGCGCGGGCGCCGGGCTGACCGTACTTCTTGCGTTCCTTCTTGCGAGCATCGCGAGTCAGGAAACCGGCCTTCTTGAGCGTCTTGTGCAGCTCAGGGTTCTGCTCGGCCAGGGCCTTGGCAATGCCGTGGCGCAGGGCGCCGGCCTGGCCGGTGTGGCCTCCGCCGCGAACCGTGGCCATGACGTCGAACTTGTCCAGGTTGTCGGTCAGGCTCAGGGGCTGCCGGATCACCTGGAGCAGGGTAGGCCTGGTGAAGTAAGTGTCCGCAACGCGGCGGTTGATGTAGATCTGACCGCTGCCACCGGGAATCAACCAGCAGCGGGCCACTGCGTTTTTGCGCTTGCCGGTGGCGTATACTCGCGTGTCGCTCATATCTTAAATGCTCCTCCCCTAAGACAGGCTCAGCGGCTGGGGCTGCTGGGCCTCGTGGGGATGCTCGGGTCCGGCGTAAACCTTCAGCTTCTTAATCATCTGGCGGCCCAGGCGATTCTTGGGCAGCATGCCGCGCACCGCGTTGGTGATAACGCGCTCGGGGAAGGTGTCCATCATGCGCCGCGCATTGATGGAAGTGATTCCGCCGGGGTAACCGCTGTGGCGATGGTACATTTTCTGATCCATCTTGCGGCCGCTAAGGCGGACCTTCTCGGCGTTGACCACGATGATGAAGTCGCCGGTGTCCACGTTGGGAGTAAAAATGGCCTTATGCTTGCCCCGCAGACGGCGGGCCACTTCACTGGCCAGACGGCCCAGGATCAGGTCGGTGGCGTCCACCACGAACCAGTCCTGGTTGATATCTTGTTTTTTGGCTACAAAGCTCTTCATGACCTCAAGCCTAACTATGTAATGTCGGGCGATTAGGGCGCAACTCGCCCTCGCGTGTCGAAGCTGTATTTATAGGGGTTGTACCGGGTTCTGTCAAGGGCCTGATGAAAGAAAGCCCCAGAGCCTTTTCTATTGACCCAAGCTCAGGATTTCGCCAAAGCCTCCCAAGGAGAACACCAGGAAGAAGCCGCGCTGGGTGATGTCGTCCACGTAAAAGCCCTTGACGCCCCAGCACTGGCTCTGGTAGCCCAGCTCGTACTGAGTCTGGAAGTCGCTTCCCCCCTCAAAGTCGTGGCGGTTGATGAACCCGGCGTACCATTCCTGGGTCAGGGCCACCTTAACCCAGGTGTTGAGCTGCTTCACGCCCTCGTTGTCGTAGCGATAATCCATGGTGATGCTGTCGCCGCGGTTGTCCGAGGCCCTCACCAAAAAGTCCGCCCTGGTAAATTCGTTGCTATACAGGTCCCAGGAGGTGGTGTTCTGGAAATACAGTTTGTCGGTGGGCAGAAACTCCACCGTGGCCGAAATCTCGCCCCAGTAATGGTCGTCGTCGTCGTCGGAGCGGTAGGTCACCACGTCGAAGCTGTGATACAGGTTCAGGCGCAGGAACTCCCGGTATAGCGCCTCCATCTCGCCGGTTTCGGCGTTGGGGGCCATAGACTTACTGGTCAGGGTGTTTTTGAGTCCGTAGGAAACCAGATTGGTGCGATCGCTGCCGAACTGGGCCAGGTCGGGGATGTCCTCCTCATCCAGGCTGGGACGGTAGTCATAGGTCACGAACGGCCGGTAGGCGTGCTTGATCTTGTAGGGATCTTCAGCCGTGCCGAACTCGAACACCCGATAAAGATAGGTGCTGGCCGTGGCGCTGAAAGCGAAAACCTGGTTGGTGCCGTTGCTTTTGGGGTCGCCGATGGCATCGTCGGTGTCCACGGCGTAGAAGCGCTGGAACCAGGTGAAGGTGGGCTCGAACTCGATGTAGTCGTTGAAGTTCAGCGGCAGGCTGATGTAGGGGTTCACGTCGCTGACGGCCCCGGTGCTGCCCTCTTCGCGGTAATAGTAGGTGAAGGCCGAGCCCATGCCGAAGTAGAAGGCGCTGTCGCCCAGCTGCTGGGTGGTGGCGTCGAAGGTTACGGTGGGCAGCGACTGCAGGGTGGCATTGTTGTCGCCGGTGGTGTCGTCGTAGTAAAGGATTCCGGCGTTGAAGGTGGCCGAAGACCAGGAGCGCGACAAGTTGATGGTGTTGGTGCGCACCACCGAGGTGTTGTCGTCCAGGTTGCGGCCAAACCACTCGGACAGGCGCCGGTCAGTGGCGTTGTAGCCGCTGTAGCCGAAGGTGAACTCCCTGAGATAGTCCTGGTCGCTGACGAGGTCGATGTTGGCCTTTAAGTCCATGGTGCCGTTGAACAGGCTCTGGTTGGCCATGCCGCGGAACCAGTAACGGCTGTTATAGACCTGAGAGTTCTCACCCTCATCGAACAAGGCCTCGCCGTTGCTGTCGTGAGGCATGTAGTCGATCATGAACATGCCCTTGGAGTAGTTATCCAGGGCATAGCGGTATTCCAGACCCAGGTCCAGGCCGCGCTTGGTGTAGTAGTTGAGCACCAGGGTCGCGTCCTGGTTTTCGCCCAGGGTTTGGTAGTAGGGCAGACTGAAGGAGAAGCCGTCGCGCTGGGTCTGGGCGAAGGAGGGAGACAGGATGCCCGACTGGCGCTTGCTCTTGGCCGGGAACAGCATGTAGGGGGTCCATAGGATAGGGATGTCCTTTACCCTAAAGGATCCGTTGGTGACCGTGCCGTAGCCCTCCACCGTGATCTTCATGTCTTCGCCGGTGACCTTCCAGGCCGGGTCCGTCCCGTCGCAGGTGGTGAAGCTGCCCCGCTGGATGTGGTAGGTCTCCTTGCCGGTCTTGGCTATCTCGCCGCCGGTTATGTAATAGTTGGTGGTTTTAATGAAGATGCGGCCGTCGTAGATCTTGCCGGTGCTGTTGTTGAGGTCAACCACCATGCTTTTGCCGGTGACCACCTGGGTTGGGCCGCTCAGGCGCACCCGGCCCTGGGCCTCGGCAACCAGGGTATTGGCGTTAAGGCTGATCTTGTCAGCCATGAGCCTGGTCTTGCCCCTGGTTATCTCCACTTCGCCTTCGGCGCTATAAGTGGCGGTTTTTTCGTTATAAAAAACCTTGTCTGCCCGAACGTCCACCGGACCTTGGGCATCCACGCGCATCAGGGTTCCGCTGCTGGGGGGCGTTAAGGCTTGTGATGCCTGGGGCAGGCAAAAAAAGCCAGCCATGACGGCCAGCAGCAACATGATTTTTCCGAGTAGTGATACACGCCTGATTGCGAGCACTTCCACCTCCAAAAAGGCGTTGAAAGCATAAATATTTCGCTGCCGCACCGTAGCAGATGCAGAAAATTATGGCAAGTCGCTAATGCCGCCGCTGAGAATGGTTCTGGCCTCGCCCACGGTGAACAGGCTGCCGGTTACCAGCACTACCCCTTGGGGTCCGGCCAGGCTCCGGGCCCTCTCCATGGCCCTTTTCAGGTCCGGCTCCACTTCTCCGGGCGGAGCGTCCGCGGGGGCGGCGGCGGCCAACACCTCGGGCGCGGCGGCCCGGGAGTACACCGGCCGGGAGTAGACTACCATGTCCGCGGCGGGCAAGATAAGGCCCAACAGCTTGCCCACCTCCTTGTCGGCCATTACCCCCACCACCATGACCAGGGGTTTGCGCCCCTGGCGCATGCCTTCCAGGCTGGCCAGCAGGGCCCCAGCCGCGCCGGGGTTGTGGGCTCCGTCCAGCCACAGGGGGGGCTGGCCCGGTTCGCTGGGCCAGAGCTCCAGGCGGCCGGGCCAGTAGACCTCGCCCAGCCCCTGGGCCAGATGATCGGCGGTGAGGGGCACCCCCGTCTCGGCCAGGGTTTCGGCCACGCCCAGGGCCAGGCAGGCGTTGATGGGCTGGTGGCGGCCCACCAGGTTGGTGCTCTGGTGGGGCAGGGTCCACATGCGCCCGCGAAGGCTGAAGGAATCGCCCGCGCCCCGGCGGAAGGTAAGCTCCCGGCCCCGGCGATAGATGGGAGCGCCCTTGGCCTGAGCGGTGTCTTCCACGATCTTGCGGGCCGTGGGCTGGGTGACCCCGTGGATCAAAGGCACGCCGGGCTTGATGATACCCGCCTTCTCAAAGGCGATGCTGGCCAGGCCCTTGCCCAGGTAGTCTTCGTGCTCCCGACTCAGGTTGGTGATCACCGTGACCAGGGGCTCGCAGATATTGGTGGCGTCCAGGCGGCCGCCCAGGCCGGTCTCCATGATGGCCAGCTCCACCCCCTGGCCACGGAAGTGTTCAAAGGCCATGGCGGTGACGAACTCGAAGTAGGTGGGCGGCTCGCGATGATCCACCACCCGCCACACCCTTTCGCACAGCCTTACCACCTCGGCCTGGCTGATCTCCTTGCCGTCCACGCGAAAGCGCTCGGTAAAGCGCTCCAGATGGGGGGAGGTGTAAAAGCCCACCTTGACCCCGGCCCTGATCAAGGCCGCTTCCAGCATGGCCCCCACGCTGCCTTTGCCGTTGGTGCCGGCCAGGTGCACGCAGGCCAGGCCCTTGTGGGGGTCGCCCAGGCCCTTCAGCAGGTTCTGGGTGGAGCTCAGCCCCAGCTTGATGCCGAACTTTTGCAGCTCGTAGAGCTTGCTTACCGCCTTTTGGTAGGCGCTCTGGGCAGAGGACATGGGGTTATGCCTTATTGAGGTTGGCGAATTCCAGCAGCAGTATTTTTAGCCCGTGACGCTCAAAATGCACTAGTATTTTTTTGCCGCCCTGATAGCCCATGACCCGGCCCTGGCCAAAGGTGTTGTGCTCCACCAGGCTGCCCACCGGGAAGGGCCGGTCCTGGCGCATGCTTCCCCGGCTCTGGGGCGCGGCGGCCTGGGGCTGGGGCACCTCGAAGATGTTCTCCCGGGGGGACTCCATAAGCCCGGTGGGCAGCTCGGCCAAGAAACGGCTCAGCTCGTTGCTCACCACTCCCCGGCCTCTCTGATACGACTCCATGGGCGCCAGGATGGTCAGCTCGCCCGCGGCCCGGGTGCAGGCCACGTACATCAGGCGGCGCTCTTCCTCCAGGGACTCGGGGTCCATGAGGGCCATCTGGGGGGGCAGGCGGCCGTCGGTGGCCCAGAGGATGAACACGTGGTCCCACTCCAAGCCCTTGGCCGAGTGCACGGTGCTCAGGGTGATGCGTCCTCCCTGGGTCTCGGCCGCATAGGCATTGGGCGGCTCCAGCACCACCTCGGCCATGAACTCGCTAAGGGTGCTGAACCCCCGGGCCAGTCCGGGCAGCTCCTCCAAATCGCGCAAACGGCGGGGATAGTCCTCGTGAGCCTCCCGGCAAATAGGCTCGTAATACTCTATCACCGCCTCAACCAGGGTGAGCGGGGTGGCCGAGGGATCGCTGAGCTCACTCATCAGCTCGGCTAGCCGCTGGGAGGCAGCGCCGCCCAGACCCGGGGCCGAGGCCAGGCGGCCCAGGTACAGCTCCGGGGAGTCGGCCTGCACCAGGTGGCTGATGGCGGTCTGGGCCTTCTTGGGCCCCACCCCGGGCAAGAGCATTAAAAGCCGCTGCCAGGAGAGGAAATCGTTGGGGTTGGCGATGACCCTGAGGTGGCTCAGGGCGTCCTTGATGTGCGCCGCCTCCAAAAAGCGGAAGCCACCCACCTTGACGAAAGGCACCCGGCTGGAGGTCAATTCCAGCTCCAGCTCGTAGGAGTCGCGCGAGGCGCGGAAGAGCACCGCGATGTCCTCGGGTTTGTTGCCCGCCTTGACGAGTTCGCCTATGCGTTCGCTCACCAGGCGGGCCTGGCCCCGGTCGTCGCGGGGACGCCGCAACACCGGACGGTTGCCTCCCAGGCGCTTGGTGAACAGCTTCTTGTCGTAGCGGTGCCAGGCCTGGGCGATCACCTCGTTGGACAGGTCCAAGATGGCCTGGGTGGAGCGGTAGTTCTGCTCCAGCTTGATCACCTTGGCTCCGGGGTAGTCTTCAGGGAACTCGAAGATGTTCTCCACCCTGGCCCCCCGGAAGCGGTAAATGCTCTGGGCGTCGTCGCCCACCACCATGAGGTTGTCGTGCTCGCTGGCCAACAGCTTGAGCAAACGGGCCTGCACCGCATTGGTGTCCTGATACTCGTCCACCAACAGGTGTTGCCAGTGCTTGGAGAAGCGCTGGCGCAGGTCGTTGTGCTCGCGCAAGAGTTCTTCGGCCAAGAACAGCAGGTCATCGTAGTCCACCAAGCTCTGGGCCCGCTTGGCCGCGGCAAAACCCTGGGCCGCCTTACTTATCTCATCCAGGTAGCCCAGCAGATGCCCGGCCCATTGCTCTAGGGCGTCCTCCAGGGGCAACTCCTGGTTGCGCGACTTGGAGATTATGTCGTTGATGGTGCGGGCCCTGGGAAACTGGCGGTCGCCCTTGGTCTTGAGTTTTTGCTCGTTGATCACCCCCCGGATGAGCTGTTCGCAGTCTCCCCGGTCGATCACCGTGAACTGCCGGTTCAGGCCCAGGCGCGAGGCATGGGCCCTAAGCAGGCGGTAGCACAGGGAGTGGAAGGTGCCGCCCTCCACCCGGGCGCAGTCGGGGTTCAGATCCCTGGCCCGGGAGAGCATCTCCTGGGCCGCCTTGCGGGTGAAGGTAAGCAAGAGAATGCGGCCGGGGTCCACCCCCCGCTCCACCAGGTAGGCCACCCGGTGCACCAGGGTGCGGGTCTTGCCGCTGCCCGCCCCGGCGATTACCAAAACCGGCCCCCCGCTCTGGCCGGCGGCCAGGCGCTGGGCCGGGTTTAATCCCTCTAGGGCCGGGGAAAATAAATCGTCGTGGGTCCGCTTCACGAGGCGAAGTGAGCGGACAGGGCCTGGATCAGGGCCTCGATGGTGAACTTTTCAGGCTGCACCTTCACCTCAAGGCCATAGCCCCGGGCGGTGTCGGCGGTGATGGGGCCTATGGCCGCGATGACCAGGCCGCCCTCTTTGCTTTGGCGGGCCAACTCGTCACGCCCCGCCTGGTCCAGCATCTCCATGAGGTTGGTCACGGTGCTGGAAGCGGTGAAGGTGATGGCGTCCAGACCCTCGCTCAGGGCCTTGGCCAGAAGCATGGTCGACTCGGGCGGGCGCACCGTGCGGTAGGCGGGCACCACCTGCACCAGGTTGCCCCAGGAGGCGATGGTCTCGGGCAGCACTTCCCTGGCCTGGGCCGCGCGGGGGATCAAGACCCGCTGGCCGGTGATGCCGTGGGCCTCCAGGGCCTCGATGAGCCCCTCGGCCTGGAAGGTGCGGGCGGTGACTTCGGCAATGAGCCCGTGGTCCTTGAGCACGGCGGCGGTGGCCGGGCCTATGGCCGCCAGCTTGCACCCGGCCAGGGAGCGGGCGTCCTTGCCCGCCTCGCCCAGGGCCGCGAAAAAGGCCTCCACCCCATTGGGGCTGGTGAAAATCACCCAGTGGAAGTCCTCCAGCATGGACACCGCGGTCTCCAAGGGCTCGGGATCCTCGGGAGGCAAAAAGCTTATGGTGGGCACCTCGATGATCTTGGCGCCCAGTGCTTGCAATCCCTCGCTCAGGCGCGAGGCCTGGGAGCGGGCCCGGGTTACCATGATGCGCTTGCCGAACAGGGGCAGCTTCTCGAACCAGGCCAACTCCTGGCGCAGGGCAGCCACCTGACCCACGATGGTGATGGCCGGCGGCTTGAGCCCCACCTCGGCCACCTTCTGGGGCAAATCGGCCAGGGTGCCGGTCACGGTCTGCTGCTGGGGAGTGGAACCCCAACGGACGCAGGCCGCCGGGGTGGCCGGGTCTCGGCCCGCCTCGATGAGCTTGGCGCAGATGATAGGCAGGTTTTTCACCCCCATCAGGCACACCACCGTGCCGATCTGGGCCAGGGCGTCCCATTTCATGGTGGACTCGGGCTTATTCGGGTCTTCGTGGCCGGTTACAAATGCCACCTCGGTGGTGGCCCGGCGGTCGGTTACCGGGATGCCCGCGTAGGCCGGGGCGGCGATGGCGCTGGTCACGCCGGGGATTACCTCAAAGGCCAGGCCCTGGGCGGCCAAGGCGCTGGCTTCTTCGCCGCCGCGCCCAAACACAAAGGGGTCGCCGCCCTTGAGGCGCACCACCGTCTTGCCGTCACCGGCCAGGTCGCACAGCAGTTGGTTGATGCGCTCCTGGCTCATGGTGTGGTCGCCGCCCTTTTTGCCCACGTAGACGCGCGCCGCGCTTTCCGGGGCCAGGTCCAAGAGCTCCGGATTGGCCAGCCAGTCGTAGACCAGAGCATCGCAAGAGGCCAGCACCCTGGCCCCCTTGAGGGTCAGCAGGCCCGGATCGCCGGGACCGGCTCCCACCAGGTAAACCTTACCGCTCATTTCGGCGCCTCCCCGTATACCTCGGCCAAAATATCCCGGCCGCCGTCCTGTAGAATCTCCTCAGCCACTTGGCGGCCCATATCCGCCGCCTGCTCCGGCGGGGCCAGACCGCCGCTTCTTACCACCCGTTTGCCTGCAAGGTCGGCCACCAGGCCGTTGAACTTGACGATGCCCTTTTCCACGGTGGCGTGCCCGGCGATGGGCACCTGGCAGCCGCCCTCCAAACGAGTTAGAAAGGCCCGCTCGGCAGCCACCGCCGCAGCGGTGGCCGGGTGGTTCAGGGGCGCGATAAGCTCTCGAGTGGCCTGATCGTCGGAGCGTATCTCCAGACCCAGGGCCCCTTGGCCCACGGCAGGCAGCATGGTGGTGACCGGGATGGCCGTGGCCTCCACGTGGTTCAGGCCCAGGCGGGCCAATCCGGCGCTGGCCAAGATAACCGCCTGTAGGCCCTGCTCATCCATCTTGCGCAAACGGGTTTCCACGTTGCCCCTGAGGCTGACCATCTCCAAGTCGGGTCTTAATGCCAAAAGCTGAGCCTGGCGGCGCAAGCTGCTGGTGCCCACCTTGGCGTTTGTGGGCAAGTTCTTGACCTCCACCGCCACCGGGCTCACCAGGGCGTCGCGGGGGTCTTCCCGCTCGCTGACCACGGCCAACTCCAAGCCGGGGGGCAACTCGCTGGGCACGTCCTTCATGGAGTGCACTGCCAGGTCGGCCTTTCCGGCCAAGAGCGCGTCCTCGATCTCCTTGACGAACAGCCCCTTGCCCCCCACCTGGGCCAGGGGAACGTCCAGGATCTTGTCTCCGGTGGTCTTGATGATCTCCATCTCCACCTGGAGATCAGGGTGCAATTCGCCCAGGCGGGCGGCCACCCACCCGGCTTGGGCCAGGGCCAGGCGGCTGCCTCTGGTGGCTATGGTCAGCTTGGGCATGAAAATTCCCGCTTAATGGCAGGAGGCGCAGGAAGAGGCGTTGCAGGAAGCGCAGCCGCTGGAGGAAGAGACCATCTTGCCGCCGGAGCCGCTCTTGTGGGCGAAGCCACTCAGCAGGCGCTCCACCTTGGCGCAGTCGCACTTGGGGCAGGTGACCTTCTCGTTTTTCTTAAAGACCAGTGTTTCAAAGCTTTCCTGGCAGCGGGGGCAATAGAACTCGTAAATAGGCATGACAAATTTTCCCCGGCGGCGGGCCCGCCTTGGTTTTGTTGGTGATGCGGGGCTGTTATTCACAAGATAGTATGCCCGGCCCGGCTAGGCAAGCCTCAGGCGGCCATCTTCTCCTTGATCATGGCCAGAAGCAAGGGCAGGTTTATCTCGTGATGGCCGGTGATGCTCAGGCCTCGGCCTCCGGTGAGCACCGGGCGGGTGACCACGTTGGTCATGGGCCGGTAGTGGCGCAGCATGTCCATGTTCACCGTGGTGAAGTCCTTGGCCTCGTGCCCCAGGTTGCGCGCCGCTGATAGCGCTTTTAAAAACACCTCGGGCAGCACCACCGCCGAGCCCAGGTTGAGGTACACTCCGCCCTTTAATTGACCCACCTCGGCGGTGAACAGGCGGAAGTCCACGTGAGTGGCCTTGCCCGTGGCCGCGCCGTCAAAGCTGGGGTGCATGTGGATTATGTCCGCGCCGATGGACACGTGCACCGTGGCCGGCAAATCCAGCCGGGCCGCCGCGGCCAATAGTGACACATTGATACCGGCGGGATTGGCTTCCATGAGCGCCCGGCCCACGGCCCGGCCCAGGCCCGCTTCCGGGTCTGCGGCCACCGCCGC
>JAHLLJ010000122.1 GCA_020444205.1 Deltaproteobacteria bacterium
GGGCCTCTTCCCCGGCCAGCTCGCAGATGCGCCCGGTGGCCAGGCGGCGGATCACTTCCATCTGGAACAGGCGGTCCTGGGCGGTTACAAAGCCGTGGGCCAAAAAGGCGTCATGAGGATTGGCGGCATGGATGTAGGCCATACCCTTGGCGTCGCGCGCCACCCTGGCCGGGGCGCTCAGGCCGGGCAGTATAAGCTCGCCATCGGTCTGATAGGTGTTGAGCCGGGGTAGATACCACCACAGGCCCAGGGCAATGAGCAACGCCAGGGCCACCACTGCGGCCAACCACTTAAGCAGCTTGCGCACGGCTCATCTCCCTCACTACTACCCCAGGGAGGTAAAAAGGCGGGGCCCCGCAGAGCTCCCGCCTAGTTTGATCGTTTCAGCGCTGGCGCGCGGGCCATGAATATCAAGGCTAGAGTTTTCTTAGCACCTTTTTGGCCAGCCTGGCCTGGGAAGTCTTGGGGTATTGCTTGACCAGCTTGCCCAGGACGATCTTGGCGGTGCGCTTGTCCCCCAGGGCCCGGAAGGAAAGCCCCTGCTTGAGCAGGGCGGCGGGCACCTTGGAGCTCTTGGGGTAGTGCTTGATCATCTGGTTGTAAGCCAGAATCGCCTCTTCGAACTTCTTCTCGGAGTAGAAGCACTCGCCGATCCAGTACTGGGCGTTGTCGGCCAAAGAGCTCTTGGGGTACTTTTTGATGTACTCGCCAAAGCGGTCCCTGGCCGGGCCATAGGACTTTTGCTTGTACAGCCTTAAGCCCAGGTCGTAGATGTCCTTGGGCTTGGGTTCGGCCGGAGGCTGGTCGGCGGCGGCCTTTTTGACCGGCGCCTTGGCCTTGGCGCTTTTCCCGGTGCCGTCGGAGCTCATTCCCAGGTAGGCTTCCAGCCGCCTCAAGCGCTTGTCGGTTTCGGCCTGGGCCTTGGCCGCGTTTTCCTTGGCCAACTGGGCTTGTTGAGAGTTGCGCTCGTTCATGGCCCTGCCCAGGTTGTGTTCGCTTTCCTCGACCCGGCCCGATAGGCGCATCAGATCTTGGCGCATGGTGGCCACCTGGGCCACCAACTCGGCCTGGGGTTTGCGGCTTATGGCGATCTGCTTTTCCAGCGCGTCGATCTTTTGTTCAAGCTGGATAATCTGGCGATGCTGGCGGGTTACTTGGGATTGCAGGGCAGCAAACTGCTGCGGCTCCACTGTGGCGCAGCCCGCGCCCAGGGCGGCGGCCATCCATAACACGAGCATGAGGGGTGCCAGCGTTTTTGCCTTCATTGATTCCTCCCGGGGGGCGGTCCGGCCGCCCGGTTTTAGTCCTTTATGACAAAGTGGTCTCGGCGGTTGGCCGCGTAGGCCTCCTCGGTTTGGCCCATCACCAGGGGCCGCTCCTCACCGTAGCTCACGGTTTCCATGCGCTGAGGGCTTATGCCCATGGCCACCAGATAGGCTTCCGCCGCCTTGGCGCGCTTCTCGCCCAGGGCCATGTTGTAGGCGTTGGAGCCGCGTTCGTCGCAATGGCCCTCGATGATTACCTGCAGCGAGGGATGCTGCTGCATGTAGGCCGCCTTTTCGTTGAGTACCTGCTTGGCCTCGGGGCTCAGATCGTAGCGGTCATAGTCAAAGTGCACGTCGGTGTTGACGAACACCTCCTTGAGCTGGGCCTCGGCCTCGCGGGCCTGCTCCTCCTTGAGCTGGGCCTCCTTGAGCCGCTGCTCGCGCAGGCGGCGCTCACGCTCGGCCTCCAGGCGGGCCTTTTCCTGTTCGGTCATGGTGGCGCCGGCGCCGGGCACTGTGTCTTTGCTGCACCCCAGTGGGGCGGCCAGTCCGGCCAAAAGTACCGCCAAAGCCATCCAAACTAGATATTTTTTCACGTCAAAGCCTCCCGCCAAGTGGGTTATATGCCTTATTTAACCATGATTCCCCGGGGAGACCAAGCAGGGTCGGTCTGCTCTCCGGGAAGATTGGTAAGCCTGGTTATGTAATCCCCCCCAACGGACATTAAATATATCTGGTAACGCCCAGTGCGGCGGCTGGCATAAGCAATGAGCCGTCCGTCCGGGGAAAAAGTTGGGTCTTCGCCGCCGCCCCACCCTGAGCTGATGATTTTGTTGTCGCTGCCATCGGGCCGGATAGTGGCCACCTGGAAGGTGCCGTTGGTCTGTGCCTGATAAGCGATACGGTCTCCCCTGGGGCTCCAGCAGGGCGCGGCGCAGTACTTCTGGCCAAAGGTGATGCGCCGGTTGGTCCCGGTGCTCAGGTCCAACACATAGATCTGGGGATTGCCCCCCCGGTCGCTGACATAGGCCATGCGCCTGCCGTCGGGGCTGAAGGAGGGAGCCACCTCGATGCCCCACCCGTCGGTGAGGCGCTTGAGCACCTTGCCGGCCACGTCCACCAGGAAAATGTTGTTCTGCCCGGTGTAGGACAGGGCCGCGGCCAGCTGCCCCTGATGCCCGGGCCTAAAGGCCGGAGTCAGGTTCACGCCGGGTTTGTTGATGATCACCTTGCCGCTGCCTCCGGCCAGGGCATGCACCAATATGGCCGGGCGGCGTTTCACATAGGAGCTGTAGGCCACCAGGGCTCCGTCTGGGCTCCATGCGGGGTAAAGGCTGATATCGCCCTTTTTGCTCAGATTGCGCACCCCGGAGCCGTCAAAGCGCATCAGATAAATTTCCTTGATCCGTTCGCGCGCCCCCACAAAGGCGATCATGGTGGAGTATATGGAGCGTTCGCCGGTGAGCGCCTTCATCACGTCGTCGCAAAAGCGGGCCATCATGGCCCCCAGGTCGGCGGTGCGCCCGTCGTAGCGCCGGCCCACCAGCAGCTTGCCCTCGGTAATGTCGAACAGGCGAAGCTCCAAGGTTAAGATGCCCCCCGCCAGCTTGTAGCCGCCGGTGATCAAAAGCTCGGCCCCGATGCGCGACCAGCGGCGGTAGTCCACCTTTTCCAGGGCCGGGGCACCCAGGAAACTCTTGGGGTCCATGAAGTCGAACAAACCGGTGTAGCTGAGGTAGCGCTCCAGCTTCTTGGTGCCCTCGTTGCCGATGGGATCTTGGGCCGCGTCCGGCAAAGGCTGGAACTGGGTTAGGGCCAGGGGCAGCTTTTTGCTGAAAGGTTGGGTGATGTCGATGTAGACCCGGGCGGAGGCCGGAAGGGCCAACCCCAGGATGAGAAGCGTTAGGGTCAGGGTGGCGATTAGGCGGCGCATTATCTCTCCGCTGAATATCAGCCGTTAAAGTCCTCGGGTCTGAAACGCAATCCTATCTCGTGCTGGCGTCCCCTGACCACGCTGGGCAGGGGCGGGAAGGGGGCGGCTTTTTCCACCGCGCGCATGGCGCTGGCGTCCAGGCGGCTGTTTCCCGAGCTTCTCTCCAGCCAAACCTTGGCCAGCTTGCCGTCGCGGCGGATGCGGGCCACCACCACCGCCTCCAGATTGGAGGCGCTTTTCACCAGGGCTTCGGGCAATACCCACTGGCGGCGCACCCGCTCCCATATCTCGGTGTAATACACCTGAAAGCGCAGGCTGCTGGTGTCGGCCGTGGCCGCCCCGGCGGCAAAGGCCCCGGAGGCCGCCTGGCGGGTGGCCACCTTGCTTTCCAGGCGACTCATGGCGCTGGCAAGTTTTTGGTCGGCCCGGCGCTCGGCTTTCACTTCCTTTTCCAGCTTTTTCAGGCGGCTGGCCAAAAGCTTGTTGGGGTCGGCCTTTTTGACCACCCGCTTGGGCTTGAGGCGCTTGGGCTTGTCCTTTTTCAGGGCCACCGCCTCTTTTTTGGGCTCCGGCTTGGCCTTGGGTTTGGCCTTTACCACCGGCGCGGGCTTGGCCGGAGCCGGTTGGGGCTTGGGTGCCGGCGGGGGCGGGGCCGGGCGGCTGAGCACCGCGGGGCTCACCAAGGCCACGTTGTACACCGGAGCAAAGGCCTTGGGGCGGGTTATGCGCCAGCCGGGCCAAAAAGCCAGCGCCAAAATAAGCAGCAAATGCAGCCCCAGGCTCACCCCGATGGCCCAGGCCACTTGGTCCCCGCCGCTCAGGGAGAAGCGTTGCAGGGCCTCCGCACTCAAGACTTTTTCTTCTTTTGGGGCGGGGAGACCCGCTCCGGCTCGGTAACCATGCCCAGGTTGTCCACCCCGGCTTTTTTGGCCTCGGCCAACACCTGCACCACCACCCCGTAGGGCACGTCCTTGTCCGCCCTGAGGTAGACCCTGGTGCCGGGCTTGCGGTTGGTGATGTTCTTGAGCTTGCCGGCCAGCCCGTCCAGGCCCACCTTGAACTCGTCCAGGAACACCTCGCCCTTGCTGGTCACGGTGAGCACCAGAAGCTCCTCGGAGGTCTTCAGCGCCCCGCTGTCGGTGGCAGGCAGCTTGACGTCCAAACCCTGGACCATCATGGGCGCGGCCACCATGAAGATGATCAATAGCACCAAGACCACGTCCACCAGGGGGACCACGTTGATCTCCCCCATGAAGCGGCCCTTGTTGCCCGTGCCCGCCATGGCTTTAGCTTTGGCCCCCTTGCAGCTCCGAGGGGCGCACCGCTTCCACCGCCGGTCCGTGGCGGCGCATAAGGTCGCGCTCCACCAGGTTCAAAAAGTCCTGGCTAAAGGAGTCCATCTCCGCCTCGAGGACCACCAGGCGCCGGTTGAAGTGGTTGTAGAAAACCACCGCCGGGATGGCCGCGAACAGGCCGGTGGCCGTGGCCACCAAGGCCTCGGCGATGCCCGGAGCCACGGTGGCCAGGTTGGCCGCGCCGGTGGCCCCGATGCCCCGGAAGGCGTCCATGATGCCCCACACCGTGCCGAACAGGCCGATGAAGGGGGCGGTGTTGGCGGTGGTGGCCAGGAAGGTGACCGCCTTGCCCAGGCGGGTGCTCTCGGCTGCCTGGGCCCGGTCCAGGGCCCGCTTGAGGTTGGGCATTACGCCAGAGGGCAGGCCCGGTTCGCCCCGGCGCATACGCATCACCTTGCCCAGCTCGCTGTAGGCCACCTCGAACAGGCCGGACAGGGGGCTGGTGGTCAAATGCTTGGTCTGGGCCTGGGCCGCCGAAAGGCTGCCCGCGTTCCAAAAAAGGTTTTCGAACTCTTGGTTTTGGCGCTTGGCCTCGCGAAGCGATTTGAGCTTGGAGAGGATGAGCCCCCAGCTAACCACTGAAAATGTGATGAGAATAAACAGCACGCCCTGTACGACCGGTCCGGCGGACCACACCATTTGCCATACGTCGGTGCCTGAGTTTCCGCCTAGATTGGCGGCCAGGGCGGGGGTGGGGGCGAAAACGGCCAAAAATCCCAAGATATAGTTATGCATTGATACACCTAGCCCATTATATTGGGGTTATCTTAACTTTGGCCGCCTTCAAAGTCAAGGAAGGTGCCATGGCTTTTACATGAACATTGGCCATGAGACTCCTTAGAGGGTAAAGTAAAAATTAAGATATACATGCAAGGCAGTTAGCGTGCCATGCCCTTGATGGACGCGAGGGAGGAAAATCTTGCCGCAAACCCCGGCGCGAGGCCTGTTTTTGGACCTGGACGGCACCCTGGCCGACAGCATGCGGGTGATGACCGCGGCCACCGACCGCTTCCTCAAGGACCTGGGGCTCCGGCGCATGGGCGGTGGGCCTCACCGCTGGGCCGGACGCACCCCTTACGACATTATGGGCGCCCTCAAGGAGCACAACAAGCTGGAGCACTCGGTGGACGAGCTGGTGGAGCGTTATTACCAGCTTGTGGACCAGGCCTATATGGCCCAGGCCACGGTGATGCCCGGCGGCCGCCGCCTGTTGGCCGCCGCCTCCCAGCGCGGGGTGTTCACCGCCGTGGTCACCAGCACCCTGCGCTCGGTGGCCGAGGGCTTTTTAATCCATCAAGGACTCAATGACTTGGTGGACGCCGTGGTTACGGTGGAGGACATCACCCGGGGCAAGCCCGATCCAGAGCCCTACCTGCTGGCTCTTGAGATCAGCGGCCTTGGGGCCGGCGAGGCCCTGGCCGTGGAGGACGCGCCCATGGGGGCCAGGTCCGCCACCGGGGCCGGGCTCACCACCTGGATAATGGCCCCCAAAGGTGTGGAGAATTTTCCGGAAATTGCCGGAGTTGCCGGTTTTATCCAAAGTTTGGACCAGCTGATACCCCGTCTGGATGCTTGACTTTTTTAGGGGGGTATCGTAGTCTGGAACGGACTGGTGTTGATAACTAGTCTGCAAAATTAAGCTTAATTGCCCCTGGGTGAATTAGGAGGCAGTCAAGTTGGGGCGCGTTTCAGCAGCCCCTGCCTGCCCCATCGGGAAGGGTACGCCATGGCAGCGGCCCGGTGGGGGGATTTTTTAGGCGGCGAAGGGAAAAGAGTCCTTCGCCGCCATTTTTCTATTTATCCGGTATATTAAGCCGCTGCCCCGGCAAGATGATGCACTCGCCTTCCAACTCGTTGGCGTCCTTGATCTCATCCAAGCTCACCCCATGGCGCCGGGCTATGGTGGTGAGGTTATCGCCCCGGCGCACCACGTAGGTTTCGTTCTCCGGGTTGGGCGAGGGACCGCCCTTTTGCAGGCGGGCGGCCAGCCCCTTGGCCTGCCCCGGCGGCACCACAATGGTGACCCGTCCCTTGGGCAGGTAGCGGCGGCGCAACTCGGGGTTGAGTTCCTTGATCTGGCGGTAGCTGGTGCCCGCCGACCGGGCCACCACGGTTAGATGCACCGGCCGTCTCAGCTTTAAGGTCACGCGCTCCCCGGCCATGGGCTTCCAGCGCTCGGCGGGCGGCAGAAAGTAGCCATAAGCCTCGGGATCGCTCAAGACCATCTTAGCGGCCAAAATGCGGTAGATGTAGCGCTGGGTTTCCCGGGGCAGGGCCAGGTCGAAGTAGTCTTTGGTGCGCTGTTCCTTGATCTCCCGGGCCACTCGGCGCTCCCCGCAGTTGTAGGAGGCCATGGCCAATAGCCAGGAGCCGAACTCCTGGTGCAGGTCCCCGAGGTAGGAAAGGGCCGCCTTGGTGGCAAAGATGATGTTGCGCCGGTCGTCGTACCAGCGGTTGATGCGCAGGCCATGCCTGCGTCCGGTAGAAGCCAGAAACTGCCAAGGGCCCACCGCTCCGGCCGGGGAGCGGATGTAGTGGATGAGGCTGCTCTCGGCCACGGCCAGGTACTTGAGGTCCTGGGGCATCTTGTTCGCCCTGAGGCGGCTTTCGATGTAGGGGAAGTAGCGCCCCGCCCGCTTGAGCCACATGATCACCTGGGCTGGGTCGTAGACCACGATTATCAGCTCGCGTTCCAGGCGCTCGGCCACCTCGGTTCTTTCAAGGGGCACCCGCACCCCGCAAAGAGTCAGCTCGGCGGGCAGCTTGGGGGCGTAATGTCGTGGGGGAGCGGTGGATGGCGCGGATACGGCGGGAAGGGGAGCGGCGGAACGGTTCAGGCCGGTGGGTTGGCGGGCCTGGGCCGGCGCGCCCAGCGCCGTCAACAGGCTCAGAACGGTCAACAAGCCAAACAGCCGCCTCATGGGGCGGACTCCCGAAAATGATCATAGCCCATGTAGGTGATGGGCTCCTCCTTTCCTTGTTTTTTGAGATTCACCCCCGGCCCCTGGGTGAGGCGCCCCACCTGGGTCACGGCAAGGCCTGCGGCCTCTTCCATCACCAGATCGGTCAAAAGCGCCACGTCCTGGGGATCGCAGGTGAACATAAGCTCGAAATCCTCGCCCCCGGCCAGGGCCCAACCCAGGGCGTCGCCCTGCAGGGCCTCGGCCACCACCGCGGCCGCCGGGGCCACGGGCACTCGCTCGGCCTCCAGCAGCGCGCCCAGGCCCGAGGCCCGGGCCAGGCGGGGCAGGTCGCTGGCCAATCCATCGCTCAGGTCCATCATGGCGTGCACCCGGCCCGACTCGGCCAGGGCCCGCCCGGCTTCCAGCCTGGGAACCGGGCGGCAATGGGCGGCCACCGCGTCGGCGGCGTCGGGATCGTGCGGATCGCGGCCTGCCCGCAGCCAGGCCAGGCCCGCGCCGCTGCCCCCCAGCAGGCCGGTGACGCATACCGCGTCGCCCAGGCGCCCGCCGGAGCGCAGCAACGGCTCCAGGTTGCCCATGGCCCCCAGCAAGCACAGGTTTATGACCACCTGGGGGGACTTGACCGTGTCGCCTCCGGCCAGTTTCAGGCCGTAGGTCCGTCCCTGGGAGACCATGGAGCCCACCAGCTGGGATACGAAAGCTGCCTGGGGATGGGCGGGAAGGCCCAGGGACAAGAAGCCATAGGCCGGATTGGCCCCCATGGCCGCCAGGTCCGAGAGGTTGGCGGCCATGGAGCGGTGGCCCACGTCGGCCGGGCTCATAAGCTCCAGTTCGAAATGCACCCCCTGCACCAGCAGGTCGGTGGTGACCACCAAGCCGGACTGGGCCCCGCCCAACACCGCGCAGTCGTCGCCAATGCCCACGGCGAGATCGCCCCCCGCCCCACCGGCCAAAGAGGCCACCAGGTTGATGATCTCCTCTTCGCTGAGGTGGGTGGGGGCGTCTGGAGTCATTGGGTTACCCGCGTTCGTCGGAGGCGTAAAGGAAGTTGATGACCGGCTGCTCGTGGCCGAACAGCTCCTCCTCCTTGAAGAAGCGGGCCACCTCTGCCTTGGCGGTCTCCACCGAATCGCTGGCGTGCACCAGGTTGGCCTGCATGCTCATGCCCAAATCGCCGCGAATAGTGCCCGGCGCGGCCTTGCGGGAGTTGGTCACTCCGCAAACGCTGCGGCACACTTCCACGGCGTCCAGGCCTTCCAGGCACAGGGCGATGACCGGGGTGCGGCTCATGAACTCGCAGATGGTGGGGAAAAAGGGCTTGTCGGCCAAGTGGCTGTAATGGTCCGTGAGCAGGACTTCGTCGAGCTGGATCATCTTGATGCCCGCGATCTTCAGGCCCTTGCGCTCAAAGCGAGACAGCACGGTGCCGGCCAGGCCGCGGGCCATGGCGTCGGGTTTGATGAGAATCAGGGTTCTTTCCACGATTTTGCTTCCTTGGGAAAAGTAGTCGTCGCCGATTGAGTGCCTGGGAGGCGGCCCTTCGCCCCTCCCCTGACCCCAATTTGTTCAGAGGCGGGGGTGGTTGTCAAGAGATGAGGTATTAAGGCTTTTAAAGCAAGGCCCCGCCGGGTCAAAATAGCCATGACGACATCAGCCGAGGAGGCGCTATGGGCTTGGAGGCGCAAATGAAGGAGTTCAGCGAACTGGGACTGACCTACGGTCCCATGGTACTAAAGGCCCTGGTTTTTCTGCTGGTGGGCCTGGTAACGGCCAAGCTGGTCTTTTGGCTTTGCCGCCGCTATCTGCCCCGCCTGGGAGCCCCGCCGCGCACCGCCGGGCTGGTGGGCGCGGTGCTGTTCGTGCTGGTGGTGGCCGTGGCGCTGACCTTTTGCTTGCGTTTGATGGGCATGGAGCCCCACCTGGTGGTGCGGCTCATGCTGGCCTCGGCCATTACTGTGCTGGTGCTGGCCTTTTTGCTAAAGCCTCTGTTGCCCAACCTGCCCTTCAAGGTGGGCAACACCGTGCAGATCGAGGGGCTCTTCGGCAAGGTGGAGGCCACCAACCTGTTTCACACCCGCCTGAAAACCTTCAAGGGCCGCACCGTATTCATACCCAACGCCAAAATCCTCAACGGCACGGTGGTCAATTTTCACTTCACCCCCAACCTGAGGGTGGATCTGGACGTGACCGTGAGCTATCAGGCGGACCTGGACAAGGCCGAGGAGATAATGCTCAGGATCATGGGCGAGCACGAGCACGTGCTGCCCAAGCCCCCGCCGCGCTTTTGGGTGCTCAGGTTCGGCGACAGCGGGGTGGAGGTTTCGGGCCGCTGTTGGGTGCCCAACGTCAAGGCCTTCCGCACCAGGGTGGAGTGCTTCAAGCGCATCAAGAGCGAGTTCGATCAGGCGGGAATACCCTTTGGCCGGGCCAGGCGGGCTGTCCTGCTGCAGTCGGCCGACATCGACGATCCCCGAATATAAGAGGGATAGTATGTAAAGACAGAGTTTGCTTTTCAGACTTGGTCCCACATAACCCTAAAGCTCTGGGCCTCACCCAGCAATAACGGCATGAAGGATTGGTCTGGGGATTCGTTGCCAAACAATTTTCCTTTTTGGACATCTAACACACAGAACTTTGTGCCAGATAAGGATTGACTGGAGAGAGTGTGGTGGAGAAGCAGTAAAATAATATCAACTCTATTTTTGGAAAGGCCATCTTTCTTAAAATACAATTTTATCACATGTGGCACACCATCAAAGGTAAGTCCAAGCTCTGGGTTGATTCTGATGCTGATACCGCTTGGAGACCATTCATCCGTAGGCGGAGAAAACCATTGTAGCTTTTTCCTTCCTAAGAATTTTTTATATCCTTTTATGCACGCACGGTAGTGTTCAATTTTGTTTTTATGTAAGTCTTTTAAAATTTTGTCGAAAAGTTTTTTATCTGTCTTGCCTGCCTCGTGGAATTCAATTATGGCCTCCCTAATTTTTTTATAAAAGTCTCTTGAGGGATGGTAGTCATCAGGACGATTTTTAATTTGTTTTACTTTAGTTAGTTTGGGCGTTCCCGAGCTAATGGCGAAATCAACAAAATCAGTTAAAGATATGCGTTCCATAATATCCCCCCATTCATGAGTAGTATTAACTTCCTTAATGTTTTAAGTGGGGAGGTGTCAAGATATTTTTGATAATAATTACTTGTGCCGCAGCATTTGATATTCGAAGGCAAACAACCGCTGTTTTATTTTTTAAATACCAAGTGGAGTGCTTCGAGCGCATCAAGAGCGAGTTCGATCAGGCGGGAATACCCTTTGGTAGAGCTATGCGGGCGGTGCTTATGCGTTCGGGGGGCGGGGTTTTTCCCCGCCCATTAACTAAGCAGCGGCCTCCGCCTTGCGCGCCGCCTTTCTCTGCTTACGCCTGGCCCGGCGGGCCATCCAGCCTTCCAAGAGATCCCACATCACCGGCACCACCACCAGGGTTA
>JAHLLJ010000123.1 GCA_020444205.1 Deltaproteobacteria bacterium
AGCATGGTTTCCGGCCCCGGCTGTCCGGTGTGCGTCACCGCCACCGAGGAGATCGACCGGGCGGTGAAGCTGGCCCAGACCGAGGGGGTGGTGGTGGCCACCTTTGGTGATTTGGTGCGGGTGCCGGGCAGCCATAGCTCCCTTGCCGGCGAGCGGGCTACTGGCGCGGCGGTGGAGGTGGTGTACTCGCCCCTGGACGCGGTGGCCCTGGCCGAGAAACGGCCCGATGAGCAGGTGGTGTTTCTGGGCATCGGCTTCGAGACCACCGCCCCGACCGTGGCCGCTGCTTTGCTGACTGCCGGGCAAAGAGGCCTGACTAACTTTAGCGTGCTCAGCGCGCACAAGCTGCTGCCTCCGGCCTTGGAGGCCCTGCTCTCCGGTCCTGACCTGGGGCTCAGCGGCTTCCTGTGCCCCGGCCACGTGACCACGGTGATCGGCACGGCCTGCTATGGGCCGGTGGCCCAGGAGCATGGCCTGCCCTGCGTAGTAGCCGGCTTCGAGCCCGCCGACGTGCTGGCCTCCATCCTTATGCTGGTCAACCAGGTGGAACAGGGGCGTAGCGAGGTGGAGATTCAGTACAAGCGGGCGGTGCGGCCGGAAGGCAACCCAGCAGCCATGGCCCTAATGAACCGCTTCTTCGAGCCAATGGACGCGCCCTGGCGGGGCCTGGGCATGATCCCGGCCAGCGGCCTGGCCCTGCGCCCAGAGTACGCTCACCTGGACGCGGCCCAGCGTTTCGACGTGGAGGTGCCGCCCGCCCAGGACCACCCCGGCTGCCGCTGTGGCGAGGTGTTGCGCGGGCTGATGACTCCGCCAGAGTGCAAGCTCTTCGCCGGGGTGTGCAACCCCTCTGCGCCGGTGGGGCCCTGCATGGTCTCGGCCGAGGGCACCTGCGCGGCCTGGTATCGCTACCGCCGCGAAGATTGATTAGGCTCGGATACCCTTAACTGAAAAGCGCGAGATTGGACCACACCCATGACTGACCAGAAAACCCAAGTCCTATTGCTGCATCCTGACGACGACATTCTGGTGGCCCTGGCCGATCTGCCCGCAGGGGCCAAGCTGGAGCCCTACGGTTTGACCTGCAAGCAAGATATCCCGGCAGGACACAAGGTGGCCCGCCGTGATCTATCCCAGGGCCAGGCGGTGCGCAAGTACGGCCAGATCATCGGGGCCGCCACCCAGGCGATAGCCGCTGGGGAGCACGTGCATTCGCATAACCTGCACTTCGAGCAGTTTGAACGCGATTTGGCCATAGGCTCTGAGGCCAAGCCCACTGTGTACGTACCGCCCGAGGAGCAGGCCACTTTCTCGGGTTATCTACGGGCCGACGGCCGGGCGGCCACCCGCAACTATCTGGGGGTGCTGGCCACGGTGAACTGCTCGGCCTCGGTGTGCCGTTTTATCGCCGACGCGCTGGAGCCGGAGCTCTTGGCCCAGTACACCAATGTGGATGGAGTGGTGGCCCTGGGCCACGGCAACGGGTGCGGCCAGTCCGCGGCCAGCACGGGATTTGAATATTTGCAGCGCTGTTTGGCCGGGTATGCCCGCCACCCCAACTTTGCCGGAGTGCTCTTGGTAGGCCTGGGCTGCGAGGTGAACCAGCTCGGTTCGCTAATGGAGAACATGAACCTGAGCCAGGGGCCGCTGCTCAGGGCCATGAACATCCAGGACGCGGGGGGGACAGCCAAGACCGTGGCCTGGGGAGTGGACCTACTAAAGGAGATGCTGCCCGTGGCTGATCAGGCCCGGCGGCAAACCCTGCCCGCCAGCCACCTTGTGCTGGGCCTGGAGTGCGGCGGCTCGGATGCTTACTCCGGGCTCACCGCCAACCCGGCCTTGGGTGCGGCTGCCGACCTGCTGGTGACCCACGGCGGCACGGCCATCCTCAGCGAGACGCCGGAGATCTACGGGGCCGAGCATCTGCTCACCCGCCGGGCGATTAGCCAAGAGGTGGGCGAAAAGCTGGCCGCGCGCATCCGCTGGTGGGAAGACTACACCGCCCTGCATGGGGCCAGCCTGGACAACAACCCCTCGCCGGGCAACAAGGCCGGGGGGCTCACCACCATCTTGGAGAAGTCCTTGGGCGCGGTGGCCAAGGGCGGAACCACCAATTTGGTGGAGGTGTACGAGTACGCCCGGCCGGTGAGCGCCAAGGGTATGGTGTTCATGGACACGCCGGGCTACGACATGCCCTCCATTACCGGCATGGTGGCGGGCGGGGCCAACCTGGTGTGCTTTACCACCGGCCGGGGCACGGTGTGCGGCTCCAAGCCCACCCCCAGCCTGAAGCTGGCCACCAACAGCGCCATGTACGCGCGCATGGCCGAGGACATGGACATTAACTGCGGTCTCATCGCCGAGGGCAAGTCCACGGTAGAGGAAATGGGCCAGACTATCTTCAAGTTGATCCTCACCACCGCCTCGGGCCAGCCCACCAAGAGCGAAGCCCTGGGCTTTGGCGATCAGGAGTTCGTGCCCTGGCAAGTGGGGGCCATGCTTTAGTAAAGCTGGAGGGAATACATGCCCATTGAGGGAAGCATCCTGCTGGACCACGGGGCCGGGGGCAAGGCCAGCGCCGAGCTGGTGGGCAGCTTGTTCGCCAAGCACCTGGGCAACGAGCTGCTGGGCCAGATGGACGACGCCGCCGTGCTGGAGATGCCGCCGGGCCGCCTGGCGGTGAGCACCGATAGCTTCGTAGTGGACCCCATCTTTTTCCCCGGCGGGGACATTGGTTCCCTGGCGGTGCACGGCACGGTCAACGACGTGGCCATGCGCGGGGCCATCCCCCTTTACCTCACGGTGGGCTTTGTCTTGGAGGAGGGACTGGCCATAGCTGACCTGGAGAGGGTGGTGGCCTCCATGGCCGCTGCCGCCCGCGAGGCCGGGGTCAAAGTGGTGGCCGGGGACACCAAGGTGGTGGGCCGGGGACAGGCGGACAAGCTGTTCATCAACACCACCGGCATCGGGGTGATCCCCAGCGGCCTGGAACTGGGCGCGGCTCGGGCCAAGCCCGGCGACGCGGTGCTGGTCTCGGGCACCATGGGCGATCACGGGGTGACCATCATGGCCTCCCGGGAGGGCCTGGGCCTGGACGCGCCCATCGCCTCGGACTCGGCCTCGCTCAACCACCTGGCTGCCGCACTCATCACCGCCTGCCCGGGCCTGCGCACCCTGCGCGACCCCACCCGGGGCGGCCTGGCCACCGCCCTCAACGAGATCGCGGCCCTGAGCGGGGTGAGCATCGAGCTGGACGAGGCGGCCATACCCATTGACCCGGCGGTGGGCGGGGTGTGCGAACTGTTGGGTCTGGACCCCCTGTACCTGGCCAACGAGGGCAAGCTGATCTGCATCGTGGAGGCCGGTGAGGCTAAGACAGCCCTGGAAGCCATGCGGGCCGATCCCCGAGGCAAGGGCGGGGCCATTATCGGCCGCTGCGGCGGGGACAGGCCCGGACGGGTGTGGATAAACACCAGCGTGGGAGGCCGCCGCATCCTGGACATGCTATCCGGCGAGCCCTTGCCCAGGATTTGCTGAAAAAAGGAGCGGGTTTGCACCCGCTCCTCCAAACATGCTTGCCGCGAATTAAGGGCTATGCGCCCAGATAAGTGGCCCGGCTGTCGTCCGACTCCCAGGCCGAGACCGAATACATGCTAACGTGCTCGGGCAGCCCTCGGCCGATGGTCTCGTATAGATACTTGGCGATCTGTTCGCTGGAGGGGTTCACCTGGTCAAAGGGCGGCACCTCGTTGAGGTGACAGTGGTCCAGCTTGTCCATGGCCTGGTTCATGAGCTGCTTTAGCTCGCCAAAGTCCATCAGCAGGTCGGCCTTGTCCAGCTTTTCGCCCTCCACCACCACTTCCACTCGCCAGTTGTGGCCGTGCAGGGCCTCGCAGCGGCCCTTGAAGTTGCGCAGGTTGTGGGCCGCGGCAAAACGGCCGGTCACCATGAGGCGATACATCAGCAGTTCATCCTTACTCGGCCGGGCCGGTGTAAGGCTTGCCGCATTCGGTGCACTTGCCGTCGGCGCCGATGATGCCGATGCAGTTGCCGTCGCTGCAGGCGGTGCGGTCGCTCAGATCGCCGAAGTCGATCTGGCCTTCCACCAGGTCGTCGCCTTCCCTGAGGGACTCACCGCACTGGGCGCAGTAGTTGGCCGATTCCGGGGCTACGTGGCCGCAGGAGGCGCAGGTGAGCAGTTTGGGCTCCTCGCCTTCCGGGGCGGGCAGCTCATGGCCGCAGTTATGGCAAAAGGCCGCGCCGGTAAGGGCCTTTTGGCCGCAGTTGGCGCAGGGAAGAGCGGGTAATTCCTGTTGGCAGTGCGGGCACTCCATGCCGGGCTCCCTTGTAACTGGTAAACTATATGCTTGTGCGCCACGGTGGGGCGAGGCGCGCCATAGCTGAATTGTGGTGTCCTAGGCGGCCTGTGTCAAGTGATTGGGCCGATGGCCCTTTCTTGACGTTGGAGCCCGGGCCGTGTTACAGCTTGGCAGTCCATGCCAAAGCCCCGCTCGAGCGGGTGGAGTCGAAGTGGGAGGAGTAGTTTTTATGAAACGCAGCCGTGTCTTATGGTCCGTGGTAGCCTTGCTGGCGGTAATGAGCATTTCCCTTACCGCCGGGGTTGCCTGGTCCGCCGGCCCCAATCGCGTGGTGATCCTACCGTTCACCGCCAACAGCCAGGAAGACATATCCTTTTTGGTCAAGGGCCTGCGGGACATGTTGGCTTCCCGTTTGCCTTGGCAGGACAAGGTTACCGTGGTGGAACCTGACCTGGTGGCTCCCTTGCTCAAGAAGTTTCCCCCGCCTTACAACGAGGCCAAGGCCCGCGAGATAGGTAAGGATCTCAGCGCTCAGGTGGTGGTCTACGGCTCGGTAACCAAACTGGGCAAGACCATCAGCGTGGACGCCCGGGTGCTCAAGGTGGACCAGCCCGGCCAAGCCCTTACCGCCTTTGTGCACGCCAAGGATCTGGACGCGGTTATTCCCCAGATCAACCAGTTCGCCCAGCGCATCAACGCCGAGATATTCAAGCGGCCAGATGCCATAGCCGCTCAGAACGAAGCCAAACAGGCTACCAATACCGCCACGGTGGGCAGCTCCAGCTTGGACAAGTTGCCGGAAAACATCAGCCCCTTGAACCCGCTTTTCCTCAAGGAGCTTTCCGGCGTGGAAAGCGACCGCTACTGGCGTAGCCCGAGGCTCAGGGGCATCATCAACTCGGTGGCGGTGAGTGACATCGACGGCGACGGCAAGAATGAGCTTTTGGTACTATTCCCCAATAGGCTGCGTTTCTACCGCCTCACCGGCGGAGCCTTCCGCCTGATGTATGAGTTCAAAAACGGCCCCAAGGGCGACTATCTGTACGTGGACTGTGCCGACGTTGACGGAGACGGGCGGCCTGAGATCTACGTGTCCAACCGCCTCTTTGAAAGCGTGGAAAGCTTCGTCCTGGAGTGGCGCGAAAACGGGCCCCGCATGAAGGCCAAGGGCATCCCCTACTACTTCAGGGCTCAGCCCAACCCCCTGGGCAAGGGCGAGTGGCTCTTTGGTCAGCAATCCGCCGTGGACAGCCCCTTCTGGGGCCCGGTGTACAAGATGCACTACAACAACGGCACGCTGGACACAGAGCGCGAGATGAATCTGCCCGACACGGCCATGATCTTCAACTTCGTGCTGGCCGACCTTAACGCCTCGGGCCGCCTGTACACCATATTGATCGGCCCCACCATGCACCTGAGGGTGTACAACGATAAGAACCAGCAGATGTGGATTAGCGGCGAGACCTACAACGCCTCCAGCAAGTTCCTGGAATACATGGAGTTGCAGGGCACCGACTACGAGTCCTCCTGGTGGTATCTCTATAGCCGCCTGTACCTGACCGACCTGAACAACGATGGGCGGCACGAGATACTATGCCTGCAGGTCAAGGGCCGCTTCGGTATGGTCATGGAGCACACCCGCATGATCTACCAAGGCACCATTTACGGCATGAGCTGGAACGGGCTGTCCATGGTGGAGGATTGGCGCACCCCGCGCATCCAGGGTGACGTGACCGATTACGTGATCGGCGACGTGGGCAACGTGGGCCGCCCGGCCCTGGTGCTCAGCTTCTCCCAGCAGGTGTTTGGCGGCATGATAAGCAAGGGAGTGAGCAACATAGTTGCCTTTACCCTCAAGCCGACGACGCGAAAGAAGAAGACGCCGGTGAACAAGGGATTGTAGTTACCGGCTGGGCCTGGGCCTCGCTGTAGCCCAACTACGCCTCCGGCCCTCGCTTGGCGGATGCCTTGTCTGCCATAAGCTGGCTGTGTCAGGGTAGGCAACAGGTTTCGCCTGTTCGAACCTAGCCCCCGTTGCGGCGGCGGCAAAAAGAAACCGGGCATGGAGCCCGGCGCCTAATGAACGGCGCCGGGTTTCTTTTTGGCGTAAAAGGTGCTGCTGCGGAAGGCTTCCTTGAGCATGCGGCGGGCCAGGCGCTTGGGGTTGGCGTAGCGCACCTTGCCGTGCACCACCAAAGCGGCCACGGCCAGGGTGCGTCCGCTTTCCGGATCGCGGCCATAGCCGGCAAACCACTCGAACAGCTCACTTCGGTCCGGCCCCCGGATGGTACCGGTCTTGCCGCCCAGTTCCAGGTGTTTTAGCACCTTGTCGCGATGGAGCCGCCTGAAGGCCTTGCGCGCGGTACCCATCTCCACCGTGGCCTCGAACAGGCGTTGCATCTGATCGCAGGTTTCCGGGCTTATGATGCGCGGGCCCAGGCGGGGCTTACCCAGGTAGTAGAGCATACCGTCCGCGCGGGTGAGGCGCTTTACAATGTAGGGCTCGGGTAGGCGGCCGCCGTTGATAAAGGCCGACACCACCAGAGCCGCGTGCAAGGGGCTCATGGTGGTGACGCGGTTGAATCCGCTGGCCATCTCACCCACCCCATAGGAATTGGCCGGTTTGACCAGGCAGCTGGACTTCAGTGGCAGCTCAAAGGGCATGCGCTTTTCAAAACCCAGGGAGTGGGCGTAGTTGGTGAGCATGACTCCGCCCACCTGGAAAATGCCCAGACGGGCAAACACCGGGTTGTTGGAAGAGGCGAAACTTTTAGTCAGGGTCACTTGCCGGGGGCGGTAGCGCGGTTTTTCCTTGAGCTGGAAGCGGTACAAGGTGTGGGCGCGGCCCACGTAGCCCAGCCGGCTTTCCGGCTCCAGACCAGCTTCCTCCATGGCCGCGGCTGCGGTGACTATCTTGAAGAGGCTGGCCGCCGGAGCGTTGGAGTCCAGGGCTACGCCCGGGTCCAGGCGGCGGCGGCGCACCCCGGCCAGCACCAGCACCTTGCCGCTGGCCGGCTCCACCACCACCATGGCCGCCCGGCGGCTTTTAAGGGGCTTGAGCCATGCCTCGGCCTGGGACTGCAAATAAGGGTTGATGGTGGGCTCCAGGCGCACCCGGCCCAGCTTGTCGCTCTTGAGTTCCAGGGTGTATCCACCCGACAGACGGGGGGCCCAGCCGCCGCCCAGCAATCGGGCGAGTTGATCCTTGCCCAGGGAGACAGGTCTGGCCCAGGCAACCGGCGCCGCGGTCAGCAACACCGCCAGGGTCAGGCAAAGCGCCGCCGACCACCAGGGGAGGCAAACCCGCGCTTTGATACTGGCCATGTGCGCCTTCACCAGCTTAATCATTCCTCCGTGGTGATGGTGTCCATGCCGCCCATGTAGGGGACCAGGGCGGAGGGCAGCTTCACCGTGCCGTCGGCTTGTTGGCCGTTTTCCAGGATGGCCACCAGAGTGCGGCCCACGGCCAAGCCCGATCCGTTAAGGGTGTGCACCAGGTTGGTGCCCTTGGCTCCCTTTTCCTTGAAGCGCAAACCGGCCCGCCGGGCCTGGAAGTCCTCGAAATTGGAACAGGAGCTTATCTCCCGGTAGCGGTTCTGGCCGGGCAGCCAAACCTCCAGGTCATAGGTTTTGGCCGCGGAGAAGCCCAGGTCGCCGGTGCACAGCACCACTTTTTGATAGGGCAGCTCCAGGCGGCGCAATATCTCCTCGGCGTTGGCGGTGAGCTCCTCCAGGTGCTGATAGCTCTCTTCAGGACGCACCAGTCGCACCAACTCCACCTTGTCGAACTGGTGCTGACGGATCAGCCCGCGCACATCCTTGCCGTGGCTGCCCGCCTCGGCCCTGAAGCAGGGGGTGTAGGCGGTGTATTTGAGCGGCAAACGTTCGGCGTCCAGCACCTCGCCCATGTGCAGGTTGGTCACCGGCACCTCGGCGGTGGGGATGAGCCAGTAGTCGGTGCCCTCCAGCTTGAACAGGTCTTCGGCGAATTTAGGCAGCTGGCCGGTGCCGGTCATGGCCTGGCTGTTGACCATGAACGGAGGCAGCACCTCGCGGTAGCCGTGTTCGGTGGTCTGTATGTCCAGCATGAAGTTGATCAGCGCCCGCTCCAGCCGGGCCCCGGCCCCCTTTAACACTACGAAACGGCTGCCGGTCATGCGCGCGGCAGCCTCGAAATCTATGATGCCCAGGGCCTCGCCGATGTCCCAGTGGTTCAGGGGCTCGAAGTCGAACTGGGGCACCTCGCCCCAGGTTTCCGCCACCGGGTTGTCCTCTTCGCCCTTGCCCACGGGAACCGAAGCGTGGGGCGGGTTGGGGATGGTCATGAGCACCTGCTTGATGGACTCCTCCACCCCGGACAACTCGCCTTCCAGCTCCTTGATGCGCCCCCCCACCTGCTTCATTTCAGCGTAGATGTCCGAAGGGTCACCACCTTCGCGCTTGATGCGGCCCACTTCCTGGCTCACCTCGTTGCGCCTGGCCCGCAGGCTCTCCAACTCGGGAAGCACCTGGCGGCGCTTGGCGTCCAACTCCTCGAAACCGGCCAAGTCCACCTCGGCCTGGCGCCGGGCCACGGCGGTTTTTACCAACTCCAAGTTTTCACGGAGGAATTTGAGATCAAGCACGGGAAGACCTCCCAAGCACTCCAGCCCGCCGTCCCGGGCCCAAGTGGGCGCGGAACCAGCAGAGCCTATATTTACGCCCAACATGTTGGGCTAAAAAAACCTAACACAACAACATAGTGGGTGTCAAAGGCAGCCCACAACAGGCGGCAGGTGTGTTGTTCACCCAGCCGGTTGGATAAATCTAACGATTTTTCGGTTGATTACCAGAGATTTTTGCCCCGGGCGAGGCCTCGGCGGCGGAGTCGGAGAAATACTCGGGATAGAGCTTGCCGGCGCACTGGGGGCACAGGCTGTGGCTGAACTCGGCCTGAGAATGTTTTTCCACGTACTGCTCAATCTGCCGCCAGTAACCCGAGTCGTCGCGGATCTTTTTGCAATGGGAGCAGATGGGCAACAGGCCCGACAGGGTTTGCACCTGATCCAGGGCCGCTTGCAGGGAGTCAATGAGCTTCTCGCGCTCCCTGGCGTAATTGATACGCACGGTGATGTCCAATCCGCTTACCACTACACCCAGGCCCTGTCCTTGATCGTCGTCCAGCCGGGTGCAGTTCCACAAGATGTGATGGGTCTGGCCATTTTTGTCCAGCATCACCGTTTCCATCTGCCTTTGGGGCTTGCCGGCCAGGCTGTCGCGTAAAATGCTCTCCACGGCCCCCACTTGTTCGGGGGGAATGAGCAGGCCTAGGAAGTCGCGGGCCAGCACCTCGCTTCGCTGCCAACCGAATATCTCCTGGGCTCCCAGGTTGAACTCGTGCATCTTCCAGTCCGGGGCCAGGAAAATCACGAGGGCGGCGGCATTGCCCAGGATGGCCCTGAGGCGTCCCTCGCTGGCCCTGAGGCGTTGCTCACGCACCCCCAGGTCACGGAACAGCACTTCATAGGGCCGTTTGAGGCTGGCGGCCACGCTGGCCCGGTAGATCAAGTAGAAGGAGATGATCTTCAAGTAATGGCCAATTTGATTGGCCGGACCGAAGACGCTGGCATAGGCGGTGAAGCAGAGCTCAGAGACAATGGTGCAGGCTATGGAGGCCATAACCAGGCGCAACACCAACGGGTCCAGCAAGGCTCCCCGCCGCCAAAACGCCAATCCGGCCGCTACCAGTATTAGGCAAATGATGTACTCGCTGATTATCTTGAAAGGGGTGAGGCCCGCGTCCGGTGTGTAGCAGGTTGGAAACAGGCCGCTGAAAATCGCCAGCATTATCAAGGCGGTCAACAGGCCGTATACCGTCAAAAGCAGCCCAGCTTTTGCCTGGCGCAGGGCCAGCAGGGAGGCGGCCAAGAGCGAAATCGCTTCCAGATAACGGGCCGCTATCCAAAGCTGAGTTGCCAAGTTTGCGCCCGGGTGATGGAAGACTCCCATGCCCTGGTAAGCCAGGGTGTGCAAAAGGTCCAACCCAGCTACAAACAAATAGGCCACACCGATAAAGGTGAGGTATGGGGTGCGGTTGAAGCTGCGGGTGTTCCAGGCGACCATGAAGATGCCGCAGGCCACCACCACCGAAAATATTTCAGCCAGGCCGTGAAAGAGATTATATGAATACAATACGGTCAGGTGCAGGCCGGTGAACAGGATTAGCCAAGAAACAGCGATGCTTAGCAGGCGGGTGTAATTGGTTTTAACCGCCGGCATAGGCAGGACCTTTCAACTAAACGAGTAAGGCTGGTCGATGGTGGAAAGGTTGGTTTACTCAAATTACGGAAAATAATTCTCCCCACCATATCACAACTATTATTAATTTGGCACCTGGCACTGCCTGCGGTTTTTCTTGTGCTAAAAGCAAAATTAAATTATGCTCACAGCTATATTGCAGCTATTAAGTGAAGCCGGGCCGCTACCAGCCGATCCGGCAACCTGTGTAACAAGGAGTGAACTATGCCCAAAGTTGCCGTAATCGGGGTGGGTCAGTCGTCTTTT
>JAHLLJ010000124.1 GCA_020444205.1 Deltaproteobacteria bacterium
AAGACGGAACCGTAAGTCCCTATATTCACAATGGCGCGATTATAGGAAGGCCCACAAGCCGTGTCAACCAAAAAAGACCTCGCTTGCCCACGGCGCGGAGCGCGGTTATTATTTCAACTCACTACTTTAGGCCAGGAGCGCGGACCTTGTTGAGCCAGGATCACCCTGATATAGCCAAGCGTCACCAACAGTTGCGCTCGGCTATCAAGGCGCAGGGCGTGGAAGGCTGGCTCTCGGAAAAAGCAGACTCCCCCTCTCGGGAATCTCTCATCTATCTATGCAAGTTCGCATTTTTCACCGGCATCCTTACCAAATCCCAGATCGGCCGAATGCTGGAGGCCGACCGGGCGGAGCTGAAGGGCCTGGTGAAAAGCTGGTATGACGATCATAGGGCCAAGGGCTGCGGCACCTGTTAGCCTCGGCCCGGCACAGCCAGCCACCGGCATACGGCGTTGCTGACAGCGCTCGGGCCTCGACGTAGCTTCAGCTATGCCTGCGGCCCTCGCTTGCCAGTCGCCTTGTCTGCCGGCGGCTGGCTGTGCCGGGCCCGAATTCTAGTCGAGCCTTAATTAGGCTTAGGGTTTCCCCACTAAGCTCATACAAATACCTAAGCTCGATGTCTCCCAGCCACCATGAAATTCGCGGACCGACCTACTAGAATTTCTCGAGTGCCTCCACCAGGGCCTTGGCGCTGGGGGGTAGCTCCACCTTGCCGTCGAAGATCTCGGCCACGGTGACCGGCCTGCCGTAGTAGGCCGCGCTGGCCTCCTTGTCAAACTCGATGCCCGCCCCGCTCACCGAGGCGCCCAAGAAGGCCCCGGCGCTACGCGAATAAGAGTACAGGTCGGCCTGGGTGCTGGCCCCGGCGATGGCCGCCTGGGCGTCGCGGCCCACCGGCCCGGCCACAGCCGAAGCATCCACCCCGAACTTGGCCTGGTTTCTGAGCACCGCGTCAAGACCCGTCTTGGTCATTATCACCATGAACAAATCCGCCGATTGGGCCCCGATCTGCAGGCCGATGGAGGCCCCGCCCATGATGAAAAAGGCCGGGCCGGACCAGGAGCCGTCCGGCCGGCGGCTCACAATGACCCCGGTGCCGTAGTTGCCGCCCACGATGAAGCCCGCCTTGACCATGCCCGGGAACAGGGCCACCCCCTTGCAGCGGGCCAGGAGCCAGCGGGGGGTGCTGGTGTCAGGGGAGCTGGTGAACTGCATCAGGCTTATGCGGGCCTCTTCCACCTTGAGGCCGGCTTCGGCCTTGCTCATGGCCGCCACCGGAGCGGCCAGGGCCAGGCACAGTAGGGACGCCACCATACAGGTGATAATTTTATCTTTTATTTTCATGTATATACCCCTAACAGCCTATGATCGGCGATGGATGATGGACGTGGAAGTTTAGGGGCCCAGCAGGCGGTGACGCTCGGCGGCCACCACCTCAGCCTGTTTGGGTTGGCCCAGGCGCTTGAACACCTCTTCGGCCCCCAGAAAAGCCTTTTCAGCCTCATCGGCCTGGCCTTTGGCGGCCAGCAAGGTGCCCACCCCCACCATGGCCAGGGCTTCGCGCTGGGGCTCGTTGTTTTTCTGGCTCAGCGCGCCCAAACGGCGGTAGGCCTCCAGGGCCTTGTCGTTTTGCTCCAGCCCCCGGTACACCGGAGCCAGATATTGGTTCAGGAGCATCTGGCTGAGCTCGTCGCCTGCCCTGCCGGCCAGGGCCAGGGCCTCTTCCAAGGAGGCCGCCGCTTCACCCAGGTCGCCGGTTTCCTGAAACAAACGGGCCCGGCGCTCCAAGGCGGCGGCGCGGCCGGGATCATCCTGGGCCTGGACAAAACTCTCCAGGGCTTGGTCCAACATGCCCTTGGCCGGGCCGAGGTCACCGGCCTGTTGGGCCAGCTCGGCCAGGCGCATCAGCACCTGCCCCTCGCCGGAGCGGTTTCCCAACTCGCGGCACAGCTCCAGGGCCTCGTCCAGGGCCTGCTTGGCCGGTGCGGGACGACCCTTTTGCATCTGGGCCATGCCCACCACAAACAGGGCGTTGGCAATTGATTCCTTACCGCCCTCGGCTCTCATTTGCTGTAAGTTGTCCAGGGCTTGACCTAAATCTATCTTCACCGGCCCTCCTCGGGTTTCACGATATATCAATTAATGGTAGACCGGCCCGCCCGCCTTGTCCAGGAGGTTGCAAAGCCCCAGCCTAAAGCGAGATGCCCGGCGCGCCGCGCTCGGCAGGTGTGGTTAAATCCGTACTATCACCCTAACTTAAGGTTTTATTTCCGACTCGGCTGTGCTATTTTCCTTGTGAGATGCTCCAAGATGGGGTGCGCCGTCTACCTGCCCCAAGCGGTCGGCAAGAACTTTAAATATTTCGAATTTGAAATATTGCCAGCTTGTGGGAATCAAAATTTTAAATGACAACCGAAAAATCAGCTCGTAATACAGCCAAAACCTTTTCCATCAACACCCCCCGATCCCTGTTGCTGGCCATGATCCTGGTGGTGGCAATGCTGCTGGCGGCCCTGGCCGGGCTTACCTATTTGAACTACCGGAACCACCGGGCCGCGGCCGAGCAAAACACCGCGTCCGCCGCCAACGCCTTGGCGGAGCACATGCTGCGCACCATGGAAGGGGCGGAGCAAGTATTGTACCGTGCCACCTCCCAGGTCAAGGACTTGAATTGGCAACAGATATCTGACTCCCGCGAGCTTTGGCAAGAGATGGGCGAGGTGGTTTCCTCCTCCCCCCAAATACGGGCTGTCTGGGTGGCCGATTTAAACGGCAAGGTGCGCCTTCTCACCAACGAGTTCCCCGCTCCTAACATCGATATCTCCAAACGAGGCTATTTTAACCGGGCCCTCGCCCAGAAAAACGGCTATCAGGTAGGCAAGCCGAGAAAGGGTACCTACACCGGCAAGCCCTACTTTTCCATGGCCGTGCCTATGTTCGGGCCGGATGGCGCAATACGCGGGGTAGTGGCCGGGGCGGTCACCCCTCCCTTTCTGGACGATTTCATCGACTCCCTGCACCTGGGGCGCCGCGGCAGGGCCGGGTTGATAAACCTGGAGGGATTTGTCCTGGCCCAGGCCCCGGGCGAGGACTGGCAACCAGGGGAGGTCATAAAGCACCAACGGGTCTTGCATTGGCTCAAAGATGACATCGCCTGGGCAAGTTACATCAGCCGGCCCAAACCCGGGCATGGTGAGCGTCTGGTGGCTTACGAGCGGCTTAACGCGTTGCCCCTGGCCGTGGTGGCCACCAGCTCCTTGGGCGAGGCAACTGACAAATTCTGGCAGGACAACTGGCGCCGCCTGGCCTTTTCCCTTTTGGGCATCGTGCTCATAGCCCTGGTGTTTTTGGCCCTTATTCGCAGGGCCAGGGTCCTGGCCGCCACCACCGTCTCCCTGGACGAGATGCAACGGGAAATGAAGGCTCGCCTACTGGCGGAACGCCAGAGCCGCGAAAGCTCCGAAGCCTACAGGGCCATCTACGAGAATTTGACCAACGGCCTGGCGCTGATGGATCTCGAGGGCCGGGTGCTGGAATGCAACCAGGCCTTTTTGATGCGTTACGGCTTCACCACTGAGGAAATACGGGGACGCGCCCTGGACGGCCTGGTGGGGTTGGACCAGCCGGGGCTGCGGGAGGAGGTGCTGCAAGCCGCCAGGCAGGACCGGGGAGTACAGCGCGAAACCAGGGACAAGGGAAAGGGCGGCCAAGTCTTTTTCAGCGAGATAACCACCACGGTGATCAGCATGAACGGCCAAAAGCGCCTGCTGGCCATCTTCACGGACGTCACCGAGCGCAAGCTGGCCGAGGCCAAGCGCGAGCGCATGCTGACTCGTCTGGAGGCGCTGTGGGAGCTTTACGAGCACTTGGACGAGCCCCAGGCCCAGATCGGCGAGAAGGCCCTGGCTTCCCTGCTGGCCATCTCCGGCGCCCAATATGCCTTTTTGGGCAGAGTGGAGCCGGAGCAGCAACGCCTGGCGCTGGAGGAGTTCAGCCGGGAGGTGCACAAGGACTGCCACATCCAAAAAGACACCCCCCATTTCCCCCTGCAGGAAGCCGGGCTCTGGGCCGAGGCCATCAGAACCCGCGAAACCTTCATTGAAAACGATTATGCGGGAAAAGCCTCGGGCAAGGGCCGGCCCCCGGGCCACGTGGCCATCAGCAATTTCATGGGAGTTCCCATCATCCGCGACGACGAAGTGGTCTGCCTGGTCGGGCTGGCCAACAAGCCGGGCGGCTTCGATGAGGAGGACCAGGTTGTGGTGGAGTCCTTTTCTACCGGCTACTGGCTGCTTCTGGAGCGCCAGCAGATGTCCCTGGACCTGAAGGAAAAGGCCCATCAGTTGGAGGCTTCCAACACCGAGCTGGAACAATTCGCCTACGTGGCCAGCCACGACCTGCAGGAGCCGCTGCGCATGGTCAGCTCTTATGTACAGCTTCTCAAGCGGCGCTACGGCGGCAAGCTGGACCAAGACGCCGATGAGTTCATCGGCTTCGCGGTGGACGGGGCCGAGCGCATGCGCATGCTCATCCAGGACCTGCTGGCCTTTTCCCGGGTGACCACCAAGGGACAGCCCTTGCAGCCCACCGACAGCGGGCGGGCCCTGGACTTGGCCCTGAACAACCTCCAGGTGATCATCGGCGAAACCGGCGCCGAAGTGCAAAAAAGCCGGATGCCCCAGGTGGTGGCCGACGAGGTCCAGCTGGTGCAAGTGTTCCAAAACCTGGTGCAAAACGCCATCAAGTTTCGAGGCTCCCAGCCGCCCCGGGTCAGCATAAAAGCCGATCCCCGGGATGGTGAATGGCTTTTTTCGGTGAGCGACAATGGGGTGGGCATAGACCCGCAATATTTTGAACGCATCTTCATCATCTACCAGCGCCTACACAGCAAGGCGGATTACGGCGGGACCGGCATAGGTCTGGCTTTGGTCAAAAAAATCGTGGAGCGCCACGGTGGCCGCATCTGGGTGGAATCCACGCCCGGCCAGGGATCCACTTTCCACTTCACCATCCCCCAAGAGTGACGGAGAAGATATCGTTTTGAGCTCTGAAATACAGAAAGCGATCAACATTCTGCTGGTGGAAGACAACCCCGGCGACGCGCGGCTGGCCCAGGAGGCCCTGAAGGAAAACAAGGTGGCCAACACCCTGCACTGGGTGGACGACGGGGTGAAGGCTCTGGATTTTTTGCATCGCCGGGGGGAATATGCCGACGCCCCCAGGCCGGACGTGATCCTGCTGGACCTGAACTTGCCGCGCAAGGACGGCCGGGAGGTATTGGCGGAGATAAAGGACGATTCGGACCTCAAGCGCATCCCGGTGGTGGTGCTCACCGTAAGCCAGGCCGAGGAGGACATCCTCAAGACCTACAATCTGCACGCCAACTGCTACATCACCAAGCCCCTGGACCTGGACCGCTTCCTGGAGGTGGTGCAACAGGTGGAGAATTTCTGGCTTACCATCGTCAAGCTGCCCGACTCCCAATAGCCCTGCCCGGATAGAGTGCAGATGATGAGCTACTACCCTTGCCATGTACTTTTGGTCGAGGACAACCCAGGCGATGCCCGCCTGGTGGAAGAATATCTCCAGGAGTCTCCCGACGTGGCCTGCGACTTGGCCCGGGCGGAGACCGTTGCCGCGGCACGTGATCTATTGCGGCAAGAACGCTTCGATCTGATCATGTCCGACCTTGGCCTGCCGGACAGCCAGGGCATCAACACCTTCCACCAGCTCAACGAGGTTGCTCCGGACACGCCCATCATCATCCTCACCGGGCTGGGTGACCGCGAGGTTGCCCTGGCCTGCCTGCGGGAAGGGGCCCAGGACTACATCAACAAAAACGACATGAGCACTCCGTCCTTGGGCAAGGCGGTGCGCTATGCCCTGGAGCGTTGGCAATCCCAGCAGGCGCTCAAGGCCAGCGAGGAAAAGTTTAACAAGGTTTTTCACCACAGCCCGGTTTGGGTGGTCATAAGCCTTTTGGAGGACGGAACCTACCTGGAGGTGAACGAGGCGTTCCTGGCAGGAGTGGGCTACACCCGCGATGAGGTGTTGGGAAAGAGCAGCCTGGAGCTGGGAGTATGGTCCTCGGAATCCGAACGCCGGGAGATAGTCAACCTGATAAAGCAAAAGGGCTCGGTGAGCAACCGGGAGATCGTGCGCCACACCAAAGACGGCAGTGAGCTGCCCACCCTTTATTCCGGGGAGCTTCTGGAGATAGACGGCCGCATTTGCCTGGTGTCGGTGGAGCAGGACATTAGCGCCCTGAAAAAGGCCGAGGCCGAGCGGCTGAAGATCGAGCAGCAGCTTTTGCAGGTACAAAAGCTGGAAAGCCTGGGGGTGCTGGCCGGAGGCATCGCCCATGACTTCAACAACATGCTCATGGGCATCTTGGGCAACGCCGAGCTGGCCCGCATGGACCTTTCCCCTGAATCGCCTGTGGGGGTCTACTTCGAGCAGATCGAAACCGCGGCCCGGCGCCTGGCCGATCTGACCAACCAGCTTTTGGCCTACTCCGGGCGGGGCCGTTTCGTGGTCAAAGCCATCAACCTCTCCAGCCTGGTCACCGAGTTGAGCAGCCTATTGAACACCGTGATCTCCAAGCAGGCCCAGGTTCGCCTGAACCTGGATGAAAACCTGCCCTCGGTGCAGGTCGACGTTACCCAGATGCGCCAGGTGATCATGAATCTGATCACTAACGCCTCCGACGCCCTTCAAGAGCGAAACGGCACCATAACCATCTGCACCGGGACCACCATGGTGGACCGCGATTATCTGGCTTCCACCCACCTGGAGGAGGATTTGCCCACCGGCACCTATGTTTACCTGGAGGTATCCGACACCGGGGTGGGCATGGACCTGGAAACCCAGGAAAAGATTTTCGATCCCTTCTTCACCACCAAGTTCACCGGGCGGGGCCTGGGCCTGGCCGCGGTGCAGGGCATAATCCGCAGCCACAACGGAACCATCAAGGTTTACAGCGAGCCGGGCAAGGGCACGGCCATAAAGGTGCTTTTGCCCATCAGCCAAGTGGCGGTGCAAAGCATTGCGGAAAGTTTGCCCACCGACGGCGACTTGAGCAAACCCATACAGGTGCTGTTGGTGGATGATGACGAGACGGTGCGCAAGGTCACCTGCCGTTCCCTGGAAAAGATGGGTTGCCGGGTGCTTACCGCCCAGGACGGGGTGGACGGCCTGAACCTGTTCCGTAAGCATCTGGGGGAAATGGACTTGGTGGTGCTGGACATGACCATGCCGCGCTTGTCCGGCGAGGAAACCTTCCAACAGCTCCGCCGCCTCAAGCCCAGCGTCAAGGTGCTACTCACCAGCGGCTACAACGAGCAGGAGTCCACCAACCGCTTCACCGGCAAGGGCTTGGCGGGATTTATCCAAAAGCCCTTTACACCCACGGAGTTGCGCCGGAAGATGCGCGACATTTTGCCGGAAAAATTCTAGCCCAGCCCACCCCATGGCTCCTTGGAAAAGCTTAAAAAACCCGCCGGATGTGAATCGTTTCACTTGATATTTGCTCCGCGATTGCCCATATTATGATTGCACCTATTTTGGGAGGCCATCGTGTTCAGGGTGCTTTTAGCGGAGTCGGAGCCTGCCCATAGCCAGACCTTGGAGCGCCTGCTCATTGAGCAGGGCCTGAGGGTCAGCCAGGCCGCCAATATGAGCGAAGCCGTGGCCGAGGTTGCGGCCAACCCGCCCGATCTGGCCATCGTGGCCGCGGCCTTGCCGCCCAGCGGGGGCCTGGAGCTATTGAAGCATCTCAAGCAAGGCGACCCCCGCCTGCCGGTTATCATCACCGCCACCAGCGGAGCCACTTCGGAAACCATAGAGGCCACTAAGCTGGGGGCCTTTGACTACGTGACCCATCCCCTGGTTTTGGGGGACTTCGCCAAGTTGGTACAGCAGGCCCTGGATGCCGGGCGCTTCATCCGCTCCCCGGTGCAGATGAACCAGGGCCAGGAAATCACCGCCGGCGACGCCCTGTTGGGCAACTCCCGGCCCATGCAGGAGCTGTACAAGGCCATAGGCCGGGCGGCGGGCACCGGGGCCACGGTGCTCATCCAGGGCGAGAGCGGCACCGGCAAGGAGCTGGTGGCCCGGGCCCTGTTCCAACACTCCGCCCGGGCGGACAAGCCTTTTGTGGTGGTCAACTGCGTGGCCATCCCCGAAACCCTGCTGGAAAGCGAGTTGTTCGGCTACGAAAAGGGGGCCTTCACCGGAGCCGCCTCCCGGCGCATCGGCAAGATAGAGCAGGCCGACAGGGGCACCGTGTTCCTGGATGAGATCGGGGACATGCCCTTGGCTATCCAGGCCAAGATGCTACGCCTTCTGGCCGAGCGCTCCGTGGAGCGCATCGGCGGCCGCCAGCCCATACAGGTGGACGTGCGTATCATTGCGGCCACCAACCGCGACCTGGTGCAGGCGGTCAAGGAGGAACGCTTCCGCGAAGACCTCTACTACCGCCTCAACGTGGTATCCATCAACCTGCCTCCCCTCAGAGAGCGGCGCGAGGACGTGCCCCTTTTGGCCGACTACTTCCTGGCCAAGGTCACCCACGAGCTGGGCGTGCGCAACCCGGGCATCACCCCCGAGGCCTACGAGCTTCTTAGCGCCCATTCTTGGCCGGGCAATGTGCGCGAGCTGGCCAATGCCATGGAAAAATGCCTCATCTTCGGGCGGGGCCACCCGGTGGGGGCCGAGGAAGTGGCCTCCCTGGTGCTGGAGCCCGGCGATGGGCCGGGCGGCTCGTTGAGCCCGGAGATGGATCAGGCCATCCGGGCCTGGTGCCGCCAGGGAATCGCCGCCGGGCGGGGCCGCCTGCTGGGCGCCCTCTTAAGCCGGGTGGAGGAGATCATCGTCAGCGAGGCCCTGGAGACCACCAGCGGCAACCGCAGCCGGGCCGCCCGCCTGCTGGGGGTGTCGCGGCCTTCCTTGTTGGCCCGCATGAAAAAATACAGCCTCAGCTAATCCCCTACCCGTCGCATACCTTTACAGCCTGTAAAGAATTCCGACAGTCAAAAACCCTTCACCCGGTATCCACGCCCCAGGCGCGGCCGCGCCCCCTTCCAGGCATCGCCGAACATATTATTGAAATTACAGCTAATTAATTTGTGCGCTTAAAATCGTGAACCGCTGGTGAATTTTGGCACAGGCCTTGCCATAACATGGGCAGCAACTTGAACAGGAAGTGTGCCCATGCAAACCGCCCGCATAAGACCAGGAGCCTATTACCGCACCCTGACCCGCAACCTGGTGCTGTTCGTGGTGGGCATCTCCCTGCTGCCTCTGTTCTTTACGGGCGCCATCATCCTCTATCAGTTCAAGCAGGCCTACCAGACCAAGGTGGAGGAGAACCTGGAGGTGCTGCTCAACAAGCACCGCCGCACCATTGACGCCTTTTTGGCCGACCGCCTGGCCGACATCAGGGTCTTGTCCCGTTCCTACACCGTGCCCGACCTGGAGAACACGGCCCTGCTCAAGACCAAGCTCAACTTGCTGCGCGAGGAATACAACGGGGTGTATGTGGACCTGGGCCTGGTCAACGACCAGGGGGCCCAGGTGGCCTACGCCGGGCCTTACAGCCTCACCGGGGCCAACTACTCCACCGCCCCGTGGTTCAAGCAGGCCGTAAAGAGCGAGCACATCATCTCCGACGTCTTTGCCGGCCTCAGGGGCAGCCCCCACTTCATCGTGGCGGTCAAGAAACGCTACCAGGACCGCAACTGGCTGCTCAAAGCCACCATCGACCTTGAGTACTTCAACGCCCTGGTGGAGAACCTGCGCATAGGCGAGACCGGCTTTGCCTTCATCCTCAACCACCAAGGCGAATTTCAGACCAAGCCCCGCCAGGAGGTGATCCTGGCCTCCGGGGCCTGGCGGGAGCTTCTGCAACAGCCCCTGGACCCGGGCAAGGTCACCATAGTGGAGCGTCCCAACTCCCTGGGTCAAGACATGATCTACGCCGCCGCCCCGTTAAACAAGGGCCAGTGGATCATCTGTGCCCAGCAGGAGGTGTCCGACGCTTTTGTGCACCTGGTGCAGGCCCAGCGGGCGGCTATCGCCATCTTTGTGATCGGCGGCCTACTCATCGTGGTGGCCACCATCATCCTGGTGCGGCGTCTGGTGCGGCGCATCTCCGAGGCAGATGAACAAAAGGAAGCCATGAACGAGAAGATGATTGAAGCGGGCCGCCTGGCCTCCATCGGCGAGCTGGCCGCGGGCATCGCCCACGAGATCAACAACCCGGTGGCCATCATGGTGGAGGAGGCAGGCTGGATCGAGGACTTGATGTCCGACGAAGGCCCCCTCAGCGAGGAAACCCTGGCCGAGATCCAACGGGCGGTGCAGCAGATCCAGGAGCAAGGCGACCGCTGCAAGCAGATCACCCACAAGCTCTTGTCCTTTGCCCGCAAGACCGATCCCACCGTAAAGCCGGTGGACATAAACAGTCTGGTGAGCGAGGTGCTGGGCCTGGTGGGGCAAAAGTCGCGCTACGCCGGGGTGAAGCTCAATACCGCCCTGGACCAAAACCTGCCCAGGGTGGCGGCCAGCCCCAGTGAGCTGCAGCAGGTGCTACTCAACCTGGTGAACAACGCGGTGGACGCCATCAACGCCGAGGGCGGCACGGTGAGCGTGACCACCACCACCGAAAACGGCCAGGTGAAATTGGCGGTTTCCGACACCGGCATCGGCATCGCCGACGCCAACCTGGCCCGCATCTTCGACCCCT
>JAHLLJ010000125.1 GCA_020444205.1 Deltaproteobacteria bacterium
GCCAGAGCCGACGGTGACAGTCCGGATGAGAGAGGATAAGACAGTCAGCATCCCTCGGGGTGCCGGGACGCCACTGCGTGGCGTGGCCGGCACCGCGCGTGTGCCTATTCTGTCTCCCCGCCCATAACTTCAACTGCGAAACACATGCAGGAGTACGATCATGGGCGAAGCTTTATTACAGCAATTCGGCGGTCCCCTGGAGCGGGTCAATCGGGCCTTGGACGCAGTGCGTGCGGGCCGGGGGGTGTTGGTAACCGACGATCAGGACCGGGAAAACGAAGGCGATCTCATCTTCGCGGCCCAGAGCCTTACCCAGGAGCAGATGGCCGCCTTGATCCGTGAGTGCAGCGGCATCGTGTGCCTGTGTCTTCCCTCGGACAAGGTGCGGAGCCTGGATCTACCCCCCATGACCCCTCAAAACTCCAGCCGCTATCAGACCGCCTTTACCGTGTCCATTGAGGCGGCCCAGGGAGTGACCACCGGAGTCTCGGCCGCGGACCGGCTGACCACGGTGCGGGCGGCCATCGCCGAAGGGGCCCAACCCGGCGACCTCAACCGGCCGGGCCATGTGTTTCCCTTGCAGTCGCGCGACGGTGGGGTCCTGGAGCGGCGGGGGCATACCGAGGCCACGGTGGATTTGATGCGCCTGGCCGGTCTGAGGCCCTATGGGGTGCTTTGTGAGCTCACCAACCCCAACGGCACCATGGCCCGTCTGCCGCGCATCGTGGAGTTTGGCCAGGCCAATGATTACGCGGTTCTAACCGTAGAAGATTTGGCTGGTTATCGCGCGAGCTTGACCTAGCGGTCATTACACTAGGGCAGCGCGACCGGCTGCGCCAGGCGACCGATAGCCGCGTTGCCGACATCGCTTAGGCCTCGGCGTGACTCTGCCACGCCTGTGGCCTGCGCTCGTCGGACGCCTTGCTTTCGGCCGCCTGGCTGTGCCGGAGGGAAAGAAATGAATTTCTCCAGAGTGGAAATGGTGGGGGATTAGGTCTTGTCGGGGTTCGCTTCGCTCTGCCCAACCCGCGCAAATGAATTGATTTAAATAAGAATGGAGTAGGTTGGGTAGAGGGCTTTTTAGCCCGAAACCCAACATTTCCTCAAAGGCCGGGCGCGGACGGCAACGCGCCATGGCGGTGGCTGTCGCGGTTGCCTAGTTCTTGCGGACCAGGCCCACCATAACCCCCAACACCCGGGGCGGATCGTCCTCAGGGCCTACCATGATGCTCTGTACCGCGGGGTTGGCGGCGCGCAGCTCCAGGCCGTCGGCCCGGGGCACGAAGTGCTTCAAGGTCACTTCGTCACCCAGGAGCACCGCCGCCACCTCTCCGGGGCGGGCGTCTTCCTGGGACCTTATGATCACCAGGTCGCCTTCGGCGATGTGGTCGCCCACCATGGAGTCGCCCCGTACCCTGAGGGCGAAAAAGCGGCCTGAGCCGAAAAAGCCCGCCTCCAGGCCCAGCACCTCTTCGGCGTCTTCCACCGCCAAGATGGGCTGACCCGCGGCGATTTTGCCCAGCACCGGTATGCCCCGGCGGCTGTGCAATACCTCCAAGGCCCGGGGGCGTCCGGCCTGGGAGCGCATGAAACCCTTTTTCTCCAGGGCTTTCATGTGGTCGTGGGCCGCCCGGGGGGAACGGAAACCGAAGTTCGCCGCCACCTCGCGTACCGTGGGGGGGTATCCGTGGGTGTTGGTGAACTCCTCTATGAACTCCAGAACTTGGGCCTGGCGTTTGGTTAGTCCACGGGTCATGAGCCTCCTCCACCTTTACGGATAGCTTCATACTATACGCGGGTCTAGTCTAAGTCAAGGAAAAAGCATCTCATATAATAGGTGGTGAGTAGGCTTATGGTAGAGGAGAGGCTGCCAGCACCAATCCCCAGGAGGCCAAGCACAGGGCCAGGGCCAGAATGAGCAGCTCGTTGGCCCGCCAGGAAGGCAGGCCCGGGCCCGGGGAGGGCAGGCGCCAGGCGCACAGGCCATAGAAAACGGCCAGAGCCAGGGCCACGCAGGTGGCGGGCAAAAGCTCGGGCCAGGCGCCGAAGCCGCTGGGCAGGGCGCGGCCCAGGTCCAGGCCCAGGCGGCGGCTCAGACTCAGCAGCAGGGGATTGGGCGTGCCGGGCAGGGCTTGGCGCAACCATGGCATCAGGGTGAGCAGCCAGGTGTAGATAATGCCCATGGCGGCGGGCAGCCACCAGGCTAGGCGCCACCAGGGGCGGCTGAGCGCGCCCAGCACCGGGGCCATGAGCAAGGCAGCCGGAGGCACCAGCACCACCGCCAACAGCCCGGGCGGGGCGCTGCCGCCGTGCCAGCGGTACCAGCCGGTGAAGCACAGGGCCGCCAGTTGCATTGCAGCGGGGATCAGGTATTGCAAGCTGGGAGTGGGGCGGCGCTTCAAGCTGAAAGGAAGGCCGCCCAAGGCCAACAAGAGCACCGGCGCGGCGGGGAACAAACCGTAAGCCTGGTCTAAAAACAGCCCGCCGGAAAAGGCGGCCAGGGGAGTCCACCAATACAGAGCCTGGCGCCACCAGGCCATGTTTTCATTCACCGCCGAGGCCAGCACCGAGGGCCAAGGCGTCCAGGGACCAAACAGGGCCAGACCCAGAGCCACCGCCGGTATCGTCGCAAGGGCTCCGGCCACCCAGGGGCTCAGGGGACGGCGCAACAGCTCGAACAAGCTCATAAGGAACAGCCCGGCGGCCAAGGCGCTGTAGCGTAGCTCCAGGCCCACCAGCAGGAGGCAGGCAACCAACAGCAGGGGCAGGGCGCTCCAGGGGTGGGTGCGGGCCCAGGCCAGCAGGCGCAGGGCGCACAGGGTCAGCAATATAGCCGGGGCCTCGGGCAAGACCATACCCCCGGCTATGAACACCGGAGCGGCCCCCAGGGTGAGCCCGGTGGCCACGGTGGCCGGGCCGGCGCGTACCCCCACTACCCTTAGCCAGGAAAGCAAGGTGACCGCGCTCAGGGCCATGAGGGCCGCCTGCAAAAAAAGCACTCCCAGGCGGCCCCCCACTGCGTAAGCCGGGGCGATGATCAGGGCGAACAAAGGCGCCAGTGACCCGCCGGGCCGGTCCGGTTCATCCGGGGTCTGGGTGTCCCAGTAAAAATCACGTTGCTCGGGCCCTGGTTGCCCAGGCTCCAGTGAAATGGGTTGGCCGTGCGTCACGGCATGGGCCTGCATAAGGTATGCGCTCTCGCCCCCTCCCGAGCTGATTATCTGGGAGAGCCAGGGCGCGGGCAGGCTGAAAGCTACCAAGGCGGTGAGGAACACCGCCACCAGGCCCTGACGCCTCAGGGGGCGCTGCTCTCCCTGGACTGGGGACAGATAGGCCCGCCAAAGCAGGCGCATGAGAATGGCCACTTTGGCCGTGGCCAGGCCCAGGTAAATGAGCCCCAGGGCCAGGGTGCCGTTGCCCAATACGTTGTACACCAATATCAGCACCACCCCTGCGGCCAACAGCAGGTAGGTGTAGGCGTCCAGGCGCTGGGCCTGGCGGCAATGTTCCTGCGCTTGGGGTCCTGCCCCGGAGAGCATGTAGGAAAGCACCCCCAGGACAATGGAGGGCAGCACCGCGGCGGCGGGCAGGCCTATGGATACAAAGAGCTTTAGCCCCACCGGGCGCACCATTTCGCCCCAAGCGGCCGGGCCGGGCCGTTCGGGCAGGCCAAAAATCTCCCAGAAAGTGTGCGACAGTAGCCCGGCCACCACCCCGGCGGTCAGACCCAGAAGCATCTGCAACCATATATGTTGGGTGCGTTTGGGCGTGGGCATCACCCCTCCCTGGGCAAGGTGCTACATGGTCGCATAGCCCAGGCGCTCAGGCAAGGCCGCTTGGCCGGGCGGCTTGGGGCTGCATGTGCCGTTCTACCAGCTCCACCAACACCGGCAATACGTCGGACCCGTCAGCCCTGATGCTGAAGTCGGCCACCCGGCCGGTAAGGGGAGTGGGCTCCAGGTTAATCTCGATTACCTTGGCCCCGGCGGACTGGGCCAGGACGGGTAAGTGGCTGGCCGGGGCCACCACCGCGCTGGTGCCCACCACCAGCATGGCCGTGCAGGCCTGGGCCGCGGCCATGGCCGCCAGCATGGCCCGCTGCGGTATGGGTTCGCCAAAGAACACCACGTCCGGTTTGATGAGCCCGCCGCAGGCGCACCTGGGAGGCATTACGTTCATGGACAGCTCGTTGCGCCCAAACACCCGGCCGCAATCCAGGCAGGCCAGCCTACGGCTGGAGCCGTGGAACTCCACCACCGCCCGGGAGCCCGCTTCCTGGTGCAGTCCGTCGATATTTTGGGTGACCACGATATCCAAGGCGCCCATGACCTCCAGCTGAGTCAAGGCCCGGTGGGCCCGGTTGGGCCTGGCCGAGAGGACCAGATCATCCAACTCGTTGAGCATGCCCCAGACCCTGGCCGGGTCGCGTTGGAAGGCATCGATACTGGCGTATTCCATGGGGTCGTACTTGCCCCACAGGCCTTGGGAGCCGCGGAAGGCGGGAATGCCGCTGTCCACACTGATGCCCGCGCCGGTAAGGGCCACCGTGCTGGTGCTGGCCGCCAGAATTTCGGCGATTTGTTCTAATTTGTCCTCCACCGGATATCCTCAGCTTTCCGCTTGGCTGAACAACCGCTGCATGTCGGCGGTCAGCCGCGATTTAGCATGATTTTGCCATATATATTGTTTCAACGCCCCACCCAGGCGCGCCGCTTGCTCTTTGTCCTCCAACAACAGGGCCAGGCCCCGGGCCAGGGAAGCGGTGTCGCCCGCCGGGGCGGTTAGGCCCCGGGCGCGTTTAGCCGGCCCCCCCTCCAGATATTCCACGGTCTCGCCCAAAAGGTCGGGCACTCCACCCACCGCGGTGGCCACCACCGGCAGTCCGCAGGCTCCCCCCTCCAGGATGGCCACCGGAGTCCCCTCATTGTTGCTGGTCAGCAGCAAAAGGTCCAGCCCGGGGAAAAAAGCTTCCCGGTCGGCGCGGCTGCCCAAAAAGCTCACCCGCTGCTCCAGGCCCAAGGTTTGGGCCGTTTTGCGCAGGGCGGCCATCTCCGCGCCGTTGCCTCCGCCTATAAGCGCGAAGCGGCAGCGAGAGAAAAGTTCGGGGGACAGCTCCCGCAGGGCGGCGGCGGTGCGCAAGAACAGATCGTAGTTTTTCACCGGGGCCACCCGCCCCACCGCGCCCACCAAAAGCTCGTCATCGCCAAGGCCAAGCTCGGCCCGGAAGCGCCGCCGCCCGTCCCCGGTCTCGGCAAAGGGCGTCAGGTCTATGCCCAGGGGCACCACCACCGTTTGGCCGGGGCGGCCCACCCGGTAGGTATCCACGATTTCCCGGTACTGGCGCGGGCTGATGGTGACGATACGCCAAGTGGCCCAGCGGGCCAGCAGGCGTTCCGCGCTTAAAAACAGGCGGGCCTTGTGTTGCCCAAAGTAAGAATGAAAGGTGTGGCCGTGGAAGGTGTGCACGCAGCGCAAACAGGGCCACCCGGCCAGAGCGGCCACGGGACGGTACAAAAGCGCCGCGCCGCGCCCCAGCAGGCCGGCCTTGGACCCGTGAGTGGCCAGGATGTGGGGCTTGGTCTCAAACAGCAACCGCAGGATGGCCGCCAGGCTGAGCGTGTCGTTCAGCGGGTTTATGCTGCGGCCCAGACGGGGCAGGTCGCGCCAGAGGAGGCCTTGTTCCCCCAGCTCCGGGCCCAGGTCGTCCTCTCCCTGGTGCACCCGCCCGGCGGCCAGGGTCTGATGGAAGGCGGCGGGGTCCATGTCCTGCACCAGCCAGGCCACCAGCCGGGCCGGGCCTCCCACGTTGAGGCGGGTAATTAGCTGCAGCACCCGTCTAGGCTGCTGTGAGGGAACGTACATAATGTGCGATTGTACCTCAAAGCCCCCGGGCGCCAAAGCCTTTGCCCTCAAAGGATTTGGCGCTTCAGGGGTTGCGTGCGGGAGGCCTCTAATCCTCCCCCATGCCGAAAAGTAGGTTGTGAAAGGCTTTGACCGTATCCTTGGTCACCGACGCACCCACTCTGGCCATGAACAGGTTCTCCGGGCGCAGGCTGATGTTGGGCTCGTTGGTGGGGTATTGCTTGAAACCCAAGGGTGAAAGCAGGTGGATAAGGGTGTCGCGGTACTCTTGCAAAGACTTTTTGGTGTGGTCCAAATCCCAGGTCCAGGAATAGCCGACTATATAGAGGATGCGCTCTTCGTTGGCCTCGTCGTCCACCAACATTTCCAGCATGGGGCGCATGAGCTTGTGGTCGCGCCATCCCCTGGCGGTTTCGCCGAACAGCTCGTAGAGGATAGGCGGCCGGAGCCTTGCCCAGCGTTCGCCCTCTTGAGGAGGGCGCAGCACGCAATAGCCCACAATGCGCTTGCCTCCGGCCAAGGCCAGGCACAAGTTGGCCTGGGGCTGAGCGGCCACGGTGGTCAGGCTGGCCTTGCTGGTGAGGATGGAGCGGTAGGCGCTGAACACCCCTATGCCCTGGTCCAACTCCATTTCGGCCGTCTCGGCCGGGCCCATCCGGTCGCGCAGCAATACCTCGCCTTGGGGAGTCTCTACGCTGCGCTGTCGGGGGGTGTTGCTCAAAGCTATTTTCCGTGAGGGCTAGAAGTCGTCGTATCCCCGGTGAATGCGTTTTACCATGATGGCCAGGTCGTAGCGGTTGCCCCGCGAGTCCTTGGCGTACTCGGGCACAACCGCCTGCTCGAAAAAGTCCAGGCGTCTGGCCGCCCGAATGGCGTTGTCCTCAATGCCCTTGATGAACTCGGCGGTGAGCACCCTGAGCCCCAGGTTCACCGCCAGTTGGATCAGGTCCAGCAGCAGGTAGGTGCCCAGGCGCTGGTTGCGGTAAAACGGCTGCACCACCACCCGCACCCGGCCGATGTGCGCCCGGGCGCCCTTGGGCCTGCGCTCCAAGGTGGCCAGGGCCACGATCTGCTCCTTGGCGTTAGTGGCCACGATGGGCAGGACCTTGTTGGGATTGTAGTTGATGAAGTTGTAACGCACCGTTTCCGGGTCAGTCGCGTCGAAGTCCAAATACCAGCGGTCATCGGCGCTCAGGCGCGAGAGAAAGGCGAACATTTCTTTGTCGTCTTCCTCGGGGCGCACCGGGCGCAGCCATACCTCTTCGCCGCTTTTCAAGATTAGGGGTCGCGGGTAGCCGTGCTTGCTGAAGGGCATCAAGGGCCTCCAGTGCCAGCTTACTAAAGCCGGCTCAGGATTAACTCCAAGGTGTCGGCCACGCGGCAGCAATAAGCGTACTCGTTGTCGTGCCAAAGATGGATGCGCAAAAGCTCGCCGCTGAGGGCCAGCCAATTAAGGTCTATGAGAGCTGAATGGGGATCGCCCTGAAAATCGGCCGCAGCCCTTGGGCGCCCCATGATTCCACGTTCCAATTCAGCAACCCCGGCCAGGGTGCCGCCGGTCACCGCCTGCTCCAACAGGGCCTCCACCTCGGTCTTGTCCGGCGGGGGAGCGTCCAAGACCAGGTCGGCCACCAGGGTATTGACCACCGCGGTGGGCACCCTGAGGCTCATGGCCGTGAGACGCCCGGCCAACTCAGGCAACACCTGTCCCACGGTGCGGGCCACCTGGCTGGTCACCGCGCGCACCCCCAGGGCGCTGCGTCCGGCGGCGAACTCGCGGGCCGGGGCATCCAGCAGGGTGTCGCCGGACAGGGCCGGGTGCACCGAAACGATGGAGCCTCGCCTCACCCGGTAAGCGCGGTGCAGCACGCCCAGCACCGGGGCCAGGGCATTGGCGGTGCAGGTGGAACAGGAGACCAGGCGGTGGGCCGCCGGGTCGTAGGCGTCAAGGTTCAGGCCACGGATAAGGGTGGCGTCGGCGGTGGCCGCCGAACGGGTGAACAGAACCTTGGTCACTCCCTGGCTGAGCAGTCCCCGCGCCTCGGCGGTGGCTTGTGGGTCGCCGCTGGCTTCCACCACCACCTGGGCTCCGGCCCCGGACCAGCCCACCTGTTGGGGGTGCGGGTTGTAATGAACCGGGACCTCCTGGCCGCCCAACACCAGGGAAACGCCGGCCGACTCCACCGGGACCGGGAAGGGTCCGTAGGTGGAGTCGGCGGCCAATAGGTATGCCAGATTCTCTGTGAGTACGCGGTTGTCGCGTCCCCCGGGGTTTAGTTCGGCGATGGCCCGCACCCGGCCCAGCAGGTTGCGGGAGGCGAGAACGCGCAAAAGGCAGCGTCCCACCCTGCCCAGACCTATGATGCCGATGCCGGCCACGCCCATTTTCCTTGCTACTTGAGGGCTTGGGCCACGGTGGCCCCGAACTCGCCCAAGGCGCGCACCACGGTGATGCCCGCGGCTTCCATGGCGGCCAGCTTGTCCTGGGCCCGGCCCTTGGAGCCGCTGATGATGGCCCCGGCGTGGCCCATGCGTTTGCCCGGAGGGGCGGTAAGCCCGGCCACGAAGCCGAACACCGGCTTGGGATAACCGGCGGCCACCACCTCGGCGGCTTTTTCCTCGGCGTCGCCGCCGATCTCGCCGATGAGGCAGACCGCTTCGGTGCCGGGATCTTCGCGGAACAACTCCAGAAGCTGCACAAAGTTCAGGCCGATGATGGGGTCGCCGCCGATGCCGATGCAGGTGCTTTGGCCCAGACCGGCGGAGGTGATCTGATGCACCACCTCATAGGTCAGGGTGCCGGAGCGGCTGACCAGGCCCACGGTGCCGGGGGTGTGGATGTAGCCGGGCTGGATACCGATCTTGCACTCGCCGGGAGTGATGATGCCCGGGCAGTTGGGGCCCACCATCTTTACGCCGCGGTCATTCAAAAAGGCCTTGGCCCGGATCATGTCCATGACCGGGATGTGCTCGGAGATGACCACCACCAGATCAACGCCCGCTTCGGCCGCTTCGCAGGCCGAGTCGGCGGCAAAGGCGGCGGGCACGAACACCAGGCTCACGTTGGCGCCGGTTTCTTTTACCGCTTCGGCCACGGTGTTGAACACCGGCACGCCCAGGGCGCTCTGGCCGCCCTTGCCGGGGGTGACGCCGGCCACCACCTTGGTGCCGTAGGCGATCATCTGCTCGGCGTGGAACATGCCTTCCTTGCCGGTGAGGCCCTGCACCACCACGCGGGTGTCTTTGTTTACCAGGATGCTCATTTTTGACCTCCCAACACCGAGGCTACCTTGGCGGCGGCTTCGCTCATGGAACCGGCCACCTCAAAGGCCAAGCCGCTCTCTTCCAGGATCTTGCGGCCCTCGGCCACGTTGGTGCCCTCCAGGCGAACCACCAAGGGCACCTTGAGGTCGATCTTTTTGGCCGCGCTGACCACGCCGGCGGCCAATACGTCGCACCTGAGGATGCCGCCGAAGATGTTGATCAGGATGGCCTGCACGTTGGGGTCGTTCAAGATGATCTCAAAGCCCTTGCCGATCATCTCCTCGTTGGCTCCGCCGCCCACGTCCAGGAAGTTGGCCGGCTTGGCTCCGGCCATGTTGACCACGTCCATGGTGGCCATGGCCAGGCCCGCGCCGTTGACCATGGTACCCACGTTGCCGTCCAAGCGAATGTAGTTGAGCCCCAACTCGGTGGCTTCCAACTCCAGGGGATCGGTCTCGCTGGGGTCCTTGAGCTCGGCGATGTCGGGATTGCGCCTCAGGGCGCTGTCGTCAAAGTTGATCTTGCCGTCCAGGGCGATTAGGTCGCCCTCGCCGGTGATGGCCAAGGGGTTGATCTCCACCAAGGTGGCGTCTTTGGCCATGGCCATGTTCACCAGGCCGTGGATAAGCTTGGTGCCTTGGCGCACCTGGACCGCATTGAGGCCGCAGCCGAAAAGCAGCTGGCGGCACTGGAAGTCCCAGATAGGCTGGCCGGGCTCCATGCGGGTGGAGAATATCAACTCGGGGGTTTCCTCGGCCACCTTCTCGATGTCCATGCCTCCCGAGGGGCTGGCCATCACCGCCAGGCGCTCGGCGCCGCGGTCCAGCACCACCGCCGCGTACAGCTCGCTGGCGATGTCGGTGCCCTCTTCAATCCATATTTTCTTGACCAGTTTGCCCTCGGGGCCGGTCTGGTGAGTGACTAAGTTCATGCCCAAGATGGAGGCTGCTGCGGTTTTTACTTCGTCCAAGGTGCGGCATACTTTCACGCCGCCACCCTTACCGCGCCCCCCGGCGTGGATTTGGGCCTTTACCACGAAGACGTCGCCGGACAACCCCCGGGCTACATCCACTGCTTCTTCAGGGGTATGCGCCAGGCCACCTTTAGGAACCGGCACACCAAACTGTGCCATAAGCTCCTTGGCCTGGTACTCGTGAACGTTCATAATTAAGCATCCTTTGTTTAGTTAATGATATCTGCGTCGTGCGGACGATAGAATCCTATCTCAGCCCGGCAGAGGGCGCAACCCCACCAAATGGCGCGCTCGGTTGACAGATATGGGGTCAACGGGTATATTCACTTCCACATTTGTCGCGGGGTGGAGCAGTTCGGTAGCTCGTCGGGCTCATAACCCGA
>JAHLLJ010000126.1 GCA_020444205.1 Deltaproteobacteria bacterium
GGGGCCACTTGTACCGCGGTGCTGGACCTGGCGGTCACCCAGGACATCGGCTTCAGTCACTTCATCAGCATGGGCTCCATGCTGGACGTGGACTTCGGCGACGTCATCGACTACCTGGGCAACGACCCGGGCACCAGCGCTATCCTGCTCTACGTGGAGTCCATCACCAACCACCGCAAGTTCATCAGCGCGGCCCGGGCGGTGTCCCGGGTCAAGCCCATAATCCTGCTCAAGGTGGGGCGCAGCGCGGCCGGGGCCAAGGCGGCCATGAGCCACACCGGAGCCATGGCCGGTGAAGACGCCATCTATGACGAGGCCTTTAAGCGGGCCGGTCTAGTCCGAGTGAACACGGTGGGCGATCTTTTTGACTGCGCGGAGCTGATCTCCAAGCAGCCCCTGCCCCAGGGACCGAGCATGGCCATCGTGACCAACGCCGGAGGGCCGGGGGTAATGGCCACCGACCATCTGGCTTTGCACGGCGGCATCGAGCCACCCCAGCCCTCGGCCGAGACCAAGGCCAAGCTGGACGCCATTCTGCCGCCCTTTTGGAGCCACGCCAACCCCATCGACATCCTGGGCGACGCCACGCCCGAGACCTTCCTAAAGGTGACTCAGGTCTGCGTGGACGCCAAGGAGTTTGATGCCGTGCTGGTGTTGACCACTCCCCAGGCCCAGTTCCCCAGCACCCAAAAGGCCAAGCTTCTGAGCGATGAGCTGGTACGGGCCGACTTCCCGGTGTTTACTTCCTGGTTGGGCGGCCGCGAGGTGATGGAGAGCCGGGAGATTTTCTACAAGGCGGGCATCCCCACCTATGAGACTCCCGAGCGGGCGGTGCAGGCCTTTTTGTACATGTACCAGTACCACAAGAACCTGCTGACCCTACAGGAGACCCCCTCCAACCTGCCCCATGAGATTCGCTACAACAAAGACGAGGCCGGGGCCCTTATCGCCTCGGTGTTGGGTGAGGGGCGCAGCCTCATGTCCGAGGGCGAGTCCAAAGAGCTGCTTGATCTCTACGGCATTCCGGTGACCAAGGTGCACCGGGCGGCCAGCGCCGAGGAGGCCGCGGCCTGCGCCTTGCTCACCGGCTTCCCGGTGGTGCTAAAGCTGGACAGCCCGGACATCACCCACAAGTCCGATGCGGGCGGGGTGCGCCTGAGCCTCAAGAACGAGGGGCAGGTCAAGGACGCCTTTGAGGAGATCATGGAGGGTGCCCGGGCCTATGATCCCGAGGCCCGGGTCAACGGAGTCACGGTGCAGCCCATGGTTGCGGTCAAAGGCGTGGAGTGCATCCTGGGGGCCAAGAAGGATCCCGAGTTCGGCCCGGTGATCCTCTTCGGCATGGGCGGCACCATGGCCGAGGTGATCGGCGACCGGGCCATAGGCTTGCCCCCCCTGAACCGCCTGCTGGCCAAACGGATCATCGATCAGACCAAGGTGAGCAAGGTACTCAGGGGCTATCGCAATATTCCTCCGGTGGACATGACCATGCTGGAGGAGGTGCTGGTGCGACTTTCTCAGCTATTGACCGACTTCCCTGAGATCAGCGAGTTGGACATCAATCCCCTGCTCAGCCACTCCCAGGGCGCTTTGGCCTTGGACGCCCGCGTGGTGGTGGAGCCCACGGTGCAGGCGTCTCCCCAGCATTTGTGCATCCGGCCTTATCCGGCCCAGTACGAGAGCCATGAGCGCACCAGCGGCGAGGTGGATGTTTTCCTCAGGCCCATCAAGCCCGAGGACGGCCCGGCCATGATCCGCTTGTTCAATGCGCTTTCGCCGGTGACTATTTTCCAGCGCTTTGGCCGGGTATTGCGTTCCATGCCTCCTGACCTGCTTTCGCGCCACACCCAGATCGATTATGACCGCGAAATGGCCCTGGTCATGTTCCCCGAGGGCAGTGAGGAGATAGCGGCGGTGGGGCGCATCATGGAACGCCCTGGAGTGGATGAGGCCGACCTGGGCATGACCGTGGCCGATGCCTGGCAGGGCAAGGGCCTGGGCGAGCTGTTGTTTAACCGGCTTTTGGAGATCGCCAAGGAACGCAAAATGAGGCGGGTAATGGGGGTCATCAGCCCGGACAACCGCTCCATGCTTAACATGGTCCGCAAATTCCAAGCCGAGCTCCATGAGATGCCGGACGGCAATTTCCAGGCGGTACTCAACCTTTAGGACCTTCACCAAAGCATATTTTCAACGCGCTCACGGCTTCGGCTGTGGGCGCGTTTTGTTTTCAGAATTCCCATTATGAAAATTAACCCCCATACACGATAGGGCAAAAAAGTATTGACATTAAGTTTCTCGTTTGCGTATATGATGTCTGACATCAGATAGCAAGGAGGCGTTGATATATGGCCGGTTCTGGATCCCTATTCAGTCCGCTAGGGGAAAAAAGCCTTTATCATCGAGTGGTTGACCGCATAAGAGTCGCGATTTTCAGCGGTGATCTCAAGCCTGGGGATCAATTGCCGTCTGAGCCGGAATTGGCCCGCCAGCTAGCTGTGGGGCGCTCGGCGGTGCGCGAGGCCATCCGCATCCTGGAAAGCACCGGCTTGCTCACGGTGCGGCGGGGACATGGAGGGGGGACCTTTGTCCAAGAGAGGGACGTAGCTTCCCTGGTGCCGGTGTTCGCCGACATCCTCCGGCTATCCTTGGTTGAAGTGAGCGAGCTTACCCGCACCAGAGTGCTCCTGGAAACCGTGGTGATCCAAGAGGCGGGCGCGCTGATCACTCCGGCCGATGTGGCCGAGCTGCACAAAAACGTAGACGAAGCAGAGCACTACTACCGCCAGGGAGATGTAGAGCGCCGCGTGGCCTCCAACCTGGAGTTTCACATGAAGCTGGCCAGCGTGGCTGCAAGCCCGGTCTTGGAGTTGAACGTCGGAGCGGTGCTCAAGCTTCTCTCTTATTACCTCGAAGCCATTCCACCGACCCCGGAAATGGTTGAGGGCACTATCAGAGGTCACCGCCAATTAGTGGATTTGCTGGCCACCGGCAAGGTGCAAGAGGCCGTGGCCTTGAACCGGCAACACATTGAGACAGTGAGCCGCAAGATGATCCTTTGCGCGGAAAAGGATGCGGACAAGGGACTTCCCGCGAGGCATTTGTTCGATGACGGAGGAATTGATGAAAAAGCGGTTTAATTACTATATGCCCGAGATGGATGGGCTCAGCATCCCCGAAATCGAGGCCATGTTGGCCCCGCGTCTTAGGGAACAGCTTAAATACTGTTATGAATCATCCGCCTACTACCAGGACAAGTTCAAGCAGGCGGGCGCCGAGCTGGGCGACATAAACACCTTTGATGATCTGCGCAAATTGCCCGTTTTCATGACCAAGGAAGACGAACGGGCCTGTCAGGAGGAGTCCCGCCAAAAGCTGGGGCATACTTTCGGCACCCATCTCTGCGCTCCGGTGGATGAGCTTTATCTCACCGGCACCACCTCGGGTACCACCGGCGTGCCGACCTTTACCTACACCTTCACCAAAAACGACCTGGATTTCCTGGCTCCCCGCCTGGCCCACCGTTTGGCTCTTTGCGGCGTGGGCAAGGGTGACCGGGGATTGTTCTGCTTCACCTTGGGCATCTACGCCACCACCATGACCCTTTGGGGCCTGCGGTTGTTGGGAGCCTTACCCATCGACATTGACGCCCGGGCGGGAACCGACACTTTCCTCAAGTTCGCCGACCTGACCCGGCCTACCTTTTTGGCCTGCACCCCCTCGCTGGCGCTCTATCTAATAGAAAAATGTCCCAAGATGCTGGGATACCCGGTGTCGGAACTAAAGCTGAGGGGACTGTTGACCACCGGAGAGCCGGGCATCGCCAACCCGGAGATCAAAAAGACTCTCGAAGAGGCGTACCAGTGCCCCAGCTTTGACTACTGGTCACCAGCCGGTCATGCTCCCGGCATCTCCTGCATGTCTGATGAATATCAGGGCCTGCACGCCATTGCCCCCGAGGTATGCACCAGCTACTTCGACCTGATCGATCCCATAAGCGGCGAGTCGGTTCCCTTGGAGGAAGGGGCCGTGGGTCAGATGGTGCATACTTCCCTGCACCGCGAGGCTTGCCCCCTGGTCAAATACGCCTATGGCGACGTGGTCAAGATCTCCCTGGGAGAATGCCCCTCTTGCGGCTTCAACGGCATCCGCGCTAAGTTGGTCGGCCGCGCCGACGACATGCTAATCGTCAAGGGCGTCAACGTATATCCCGCCGCGGTGCGTACCGAAGTGATGAAGTTCAAACCCCAAGTAACCGGTCAAATGCGTATAGTGCTGGACTCTCCGCCTCCGCGGGTGGAGCCCCCCTTGAAGTTGAAAGTTGAATACCAAGGGAATTTGGATCAGCAGGAGCTTGACGCCCTGGCCGAAAAAATAGCCCAGGCGGTGCACGACACCCTGCGTATGCGTCCCAAGGTCTTCATGGTTCCGGAGGGAGATCTGCCACGGCACACCCGGAAGACACCGGTGTTCGAGAAAGCCTATGAATGATGCGCTGTCGTAAATAATGAGAAATCCGGACTGACATTCACTAGACCTAGGAGGGGTCAAATGAAGGGAACGAAGGGAACAAGCAAACTATTTATGCTGATCATCGTGGCGGCCATGATGTTGCTGCCGGCCGCAGCGGGCGCTGGGGACTTGCCCAAGATGATCAGTGCCACTACCTATACCGTGGGCTCCACGGGCTACGCCATATCCATGGGCCTATGCAAGGCCATCGAGGAAAAAGGCGGCATCAAGGTAAAGGTGGTGCCCGCGGGCACCGATGTATCCAAACTGATGCCGGTCATGACCCAGGAGGCGTCTTTCAGCATCCTCACCGGAGCCGGTCAGTTCATGGCCAGCCGCGGGCTGCAGCTTTTCGCCGCCCCCAACATGGGGCCCCAGAAGCTGCGCCTGGTTTGGGCGTGCAACATCGGCGCCGTGGCCGGCATGATGACCAGGGCCGATGCGGACATCAAGACCTTGGCCGACCTCAAGGGCAAGCGCGTATCCTTTATACCCGGCTCTCCCGCCTGCACCTTCCTGCACGGCGGCTACCTGGCATTTGGCGGCTTGGACTGGAAGGACGTCAAGAAGGTCAAGGTGTCTTCCTGGAAGGCGGCTTGGAAGTCGGTGTTGGAAGGCTCGAGCGACACGGCCCACTGCCTGGTCACCTCCAGCGCGGCCATGGAGCTGGCGGCTTCGCCCCACGGCATCCACTGGCTGCCCGCTCCCCCGCAAGACAAGGCGGGTTGGAAGCGTTTGAACTCCTGGTGCCCTTACCTGCGTCCTTACGAGGCCAAAAAGGGCGCAGGCATTTCTCCTGAGAAGCCGGCCCACATCGCTTCCTATTACTATGGTTTTGTGACCTACCCCCACCTGGAGCCCAAGCTGGCCGAGGTCATCACCGGCTCCATCTACAACGGCTATGACATCTATGCGGACATGCACGCGGCTCTGAAAAAGTGGACCCGTGCCGCCGCGCTGGATAATGGGGCCTTTGTGGTGCCTTATCACCGTGGCTCGGTGGAGGCCTTCAAGGCCGCCGGCGCCTGGAGCGCCGAGCACCAGAAGATCCAGCAGATGCTGCTGGAGCAGGAAAAGGCCAGGTTGGCCGGGTACGCCGCCGCTCAGAAAGCGGCCAAGGATAAAGGCGTTTCCCAAAAAGACTGGCCCAAGTTCTGGGAGGAATATGCCCGCGGGCACAATCTGCTCTAAGGCATATCAACAAGGTTAAAAGCCGCGGTGGGGCCTGGTAGCTCCGCCGCGGCTGAACAAGCCTCCCTGCCTGTAACACCGGCATCACTGCAAGGGGTATGGCCACATGACAAGATCTGCCTCGGTAGATAAGTCCATTGAGAACGCTCCGTCCCGGCGGCGGGAGCTGAAGGGGTGGTTGGGAAAATATTTTCTGGCCACTACCCTGCTGGGGGTGTTCTCAGCCCTATATCAACTATTTCACCTTGATTTTTTGGGCACCTTGATGGGCAGTGCCTATTATTACCTGCTTCTGGCCTGTTTCCTGCCCCCGGTATTTTTGATCTATCCCGTCAAGGGCCGCGCCGTCGAAAACAACCCGCCCTTGTACGATGTGCTTCTGGCCGTGCTGGCCTTGGCCAGCAACTTGTACTTTTGCTGGCACGCCGAAGAGATCGGAGCCATGGGCTGGGAAATATATCCTCCCGTGGTGCCGCTCACCTGCGGGGTGGTGCTGGTGGTGTTGGTGCTGGAAGCCGCCCGCCGGGTCGGCGGACCAGTGTTCGCGGGCCTTTGCCTGTTCTTCGCCACCTTTGGACTATATTCAGCCCACCTGCCCAGCCTGCTGCAAGGCATGTCCTATGGGCCCAGCCGCTTGGCCGCCTACTTTTCCATGGGCCCCTCGGGCATCATCGGCCTGCCCATGCGGGTGGTGGGTAACATACTGATCGGCTACATGGTGTTCGCCGTGGCCCTGCAGGCCACAGGCGGGGGCAAGTTCTTTCTGGACTTGGCCTCGGCCCTGTTTGGCTTTGTGCGAGGCGGCGCGGCCAAGGTGTCTATCTTTTCTAGCGCCTTGTTCGGCAGCATCAGCGGCAGCTCCATTTCCAATGTGCTCACCACCGGGGCCATCACCATCCCGGCCATGAAAAAGGCGGGCTATCCTGCCCACTACGCGGCGGCCATCGAAGCCTGCGCCTCCACCGGCGGGGTGCTCATGCCGCCGGTCATGGGCGCCACCGCCTTTGTCATGGCGGAATTCTTGGGCCTGCCCTACGTGGAGATATGTATCGCAGCCGTGGTCCCCTCGGTTCTGTACTACTCGGGGCTGTTTCTGCAGGCGGACGCCTACGCCGCCCGCGCCGGGCTCAAAGGCATTCCCAAGGATCAACTGCCGTCAATAGGAGTGACCGTCAGGAATGGCTGGGTCTACATCGTCTCACTATTACTGCTGGTGTGGATGCTCTTATACATGCGCTGGGAGGTGTGGGCGCCGTTTGTTTCGGCGGCATTGTTGCTGCTGGTGGCCACCGCCCGCCGCCACGAGGCGCTACGCCTGAAGCAATGGGCCGGTTTTGTACGTGGGGTGGGAACCGTACTGGCCGAGCTGGCCGCCCTGTTGGCTGCCATCGGCATGATAATCGGGGCACTCTCCATTACCGGGGTGGCTCATTCGTTTTCCAGTGAGATCATCAAACTGGCCGGTGGGCAGATCTGGCTGCTTTTGGCCCTGGGCGCCATCACCAGCTTCGTGCTGGGCATGGGCATGACCATCACCGCTTGCTACGTGTTCCTAGCCATGGTCTTGGCTCCTGCCCTGGTGCGCTCGGACCTGAACCCCCTGGCGGTGCATTTGTTCATCATGTACTGGGGCATGGCTTCCTACATCACCCCGCCGGTGGCTTTGGCCGCTTTTGCCGGGGCGGGCATCGCCGGATCAGACCCCATGAAGACCGGTTTCAAGTCCATGCAACTGGGCGTGGTCAAATACTTCGTGCCCTTCTTTTTCGTGCTCAATCCGGGCCTGATCTTTCAGGGGCCGCCTTGGGAGGTGGCCCAGGCCATTTCCGGGTGTCTGTTGGGAGTGCTGGTGATCAGCGCGGCCATGGAAGGATGGGTCTTGGGCCTGGGACGGCCAAAGCTTTGGCTAAGGCCGGTTTTGTTTGCCTCGGGTTTGATGCTGGCCGCGCCGGAACTCATGACCGACATAATCGGCCTGGTGCTTTTGGTGGGCTGCTTGCTGTTCATGTGGGTTAATGGACGGCGGCCCGACCGGTTGCAGGGAAAGGAGCAAGGTAATGTCCTGGCGCAGTGAGTGTGAACAACTGGACCGGGCGCTGAAGCAAAGGCTTTTCATTTCCAACGCTCCGGTGGCGGTGCGCCTGGTCAGCCCCGCGGAAGAGGCCCAGGCCCCGGCCTGGCTGGAGAAAATCAGAAAGCCAGGCAAGGGCCTGCCGGAAAAGGTCCTCGTCTGTCAGGCCATGGCCATGGTGCGCCTGTACGGGTGGCAAGTTTTGGTGACACCGGAATCAGTTGAATGTCCTACCGGGCTGTTGACCATGGGCTGGGTGGATATGAGCCCGGAATATTTGCGTGGAGAAATTCCGGTGTCACCCTTCAACCAAAGCGACGAGGCCAGAGGACGGCGCATGGAGGCGGTGACTTGCATGCCCTCGGGCAGCGTAGCCGCCATGGCCGCGGCGCCTCTGGGGGATTGCCCTTTTGAGCCCCAAGCAGTGGTTATCTACTGCACCCCGGGCCAGGCCATGCGCCTGGTGCAATCCACCTTGTTCGAGGAGGGCGGAGTTGTGGAGTCGTCTTCCGCCGGGGCTCAAGGATGTTCGCAATACTTAAGCCGGGTGATACTAAGCGGCAAGCCGCGATACATCCTGCCCGGTAACGGCGACCGCATCTTCGGGCACGTGGAGGACCACCAAATGGCTTTCTCCCTGCCCATGAGCTATGCCGGCCGCTTGGCCGAGGGCATAGAGAAAAGCCATCTGGGCGGTCAAGCCTATCCCGTGCCCGGGTATCTACGCGCAGAGTTCCAGGTGCCCAAGGCCTATGCCAAGGCCAGCGCGCACCTGCGGCAATTCACCAAGGACAAAACAGAATAGGCCCGTGTGACTTATCTGGGTTTGCCCTTGTCACGCATAGGAGCAGAAACATGTCCATCAGCAAGGTATTCATCCTGGGAAGCGGCACCATGGGCCGGGGTATTGCCCAGGTTTGCGCCCAAAGCGGCATCTCGGTGGTGCTCAGCGACGCGGTCCAAGAGGCCCTGGAGCAAGCAGAGAAACAAATCGCCTGGTCAGTGGGTAAGTTCATAGAAAAAGGCAAGGTGGCCGAATCCCTGGATCAGGTGATGTCGCGCATCAGCTATAGCCCTTCAATGGAGCAAGCGGCCGAGGCCGAAATGGTCATCGAGGTCGTTTTCGAGGATATAGAGGTAAAGCGCGAGGTCCTGGAAAAGATAAGCCAGGCCGCTTCCCCTGATGCCTTGATTGCCAGCAACACCAGTGCCATTCCCATCACCGACCTGGCCGCGTTTGTGCAAAAGCCCGAGCGGGTGCTGGGCCTGCACTTTTTCAACCCAGTTCCCATGATGGCCACGGTGGAGGTGATCAAAGGCAAACGCACCACTGCGGAAGTGTTGGAAGCGGGGCGTGGGTTTATTCTGCAGATCGGCAAGGAGCCCATCATGGTCAAACGCGACTGCCCGGGCTTTGTCATCAACCGCATAAACCTGCCTTCCAGTATCGAGGCCATGCGCGTTGTGGAAGAGGGCGTGGCTTCGGTGGAAGATATCGACAAGGGCGTGAAGCTGGCTTTGGGCCGGCGCATGGGCATCTTTGAGACTGGTGACATTGTGGGCCTGGACGTGACCTTTGGGGCCCTGTCCTCCATCTATCAGGAGACCAAGGAGCCCCGCTGGCATCCGCCCATGATTCTGCGCCGCAAGGTAAAAGCCGGGCAGTTGGGCCGCAAAACCGGCGTTGGCTGGTATCGCTACGGCGAGGACGGCAAGATGCTGGGTCCGGCGGAAGATTGAGGCTCCTGTCATGGACCTAGCTCACTACGAGATTAAAGACCAGGTGGCCATAGTCTCCATCGACAATCCTCCCCTGAACGCCCTGGACGTGGCCACCAAGCTGGCCATTGAAAAGGTGTTTCTGGAGTTGGACAACATCCGGGAACAAATACGGGCGGTGGTGCTCACCGGTGGCGGGGAAAAGGCCTTTGTGGCCGGAGCTGACATCAAGGCCTTTGTGGACCTGGAGCCTGAGAGCGCCAAGCGCCGTTTGATGCGCAGCCACAAAGTCTATGAGGTGGTGGAGAATTTTTCCCGGCCGGTCATCGCGGCCATCCACGGCTTCTGCTTTGGTGGGGGCCTGGAGTTGGCTCTGTGCTGCGATGTACGCTATGCCTCTGATGATGCCCAGTTCGGCTTCCCAGAGGTCAAGCTCTCCATCTTCCCGGGCAACGGCGGCACCGCGCGGGCGCTTTACTTCTTGGGCATGGGGCGATTCAAGGAAATGGTTTATTCCGGAGAAACCATCAGCGCCGCGCAGGCTTTGCAATACGGCCTGGTGGAAAAAGTGACCGGCCAGGGCCAAGTGATGGAAGCGGCCCTGGGGTTGGCCCGCAAGATAGCCAAGCGGGGCCCCTTGGGAGTCGCTGCCGCCAAGAAGGCCATAAACCGCAATCGCGACCTGCCTTTGCATGAAGCCCTGGAAGTGGAGTCTGACCTATGGGCCGGCCTTAGCGCGAGCCACGACATGAAAGAAGGGGCCAAGGCTTTTATTGAAAAGCGCAAGCCGGTTTACCTAGGCAAATGACTTCGCGACTCAGCGCGGTTGCTATGATTTGAATATACGGGGGGGAGCATCTCCCTCATTTTCCCAAGGAGTGAACTATGCCCAAAGTTGCCGTAATCGGGGTGGGTCAGTCGTCTTTT
>JAHLLJ010000127.1 GCA_020444205.1 Deltaproteobacteria bacterium
AGGCCAGGGTGGACTTGCCCGAGCCGGACAGGCCGGTGACCACCACCAGCTTGTCACGGGGGATGGTGACGTCGATGTTCTTCAGGTTGTGTTGCCGGGCGCCCCGGACGGTGATGTTCTTGAGCATTTACCAGGCCTATGCTGTTTGCTTGCGATTACATAAACTCGCCGCCGCCGGGGCCGTCCCCCTGGACGGGGCGAATGTATAAAGGTTAAGGCCGCCAAGGCGGATGCGCACCCCCAATTTTTAGCGAATTGCTGGTTTATGGCGGCGGTTGGCTGAAAGATCACCGGGTTACGGCCATCTGAGGATGCGTATGCCGCGCCGCCGCTCAGGGGTATTATGGACCAAAAAGAGAGTTTGCTCAACACTTGTTGTTATCAAATACAAAAACCAAGGCAAACCCTCTCCTCGCTTCAAAGCCCTATGCCAACAAGGCGAGGCGGCCGGTCGCATTGACCGGCCGCCTTGGTTGCGAACGAAACCTTTGCCCCGGCCTAGCCGTTGGGCACCGGCGCCATAGGCGAGTTGGTGAAACGCAAGGCCACCCAGCCGAACTGGCCGCTGGGGGTCCGCACGTAGAGCCAGCCAGGTGCCCGGCCGTATACGGTCAGGGGAGCTCCCTGGGACACCGTGGCCATCACCGGGTAGCTCATGCCCGGGCCGGTACGCATGTTAAGCAGGGTGGTGGTCACCACCGTCGTGCCCAGAGGCGCGGAAGGGGCCACCATGGGCGGCGGCGGTGGGGAGGGGACCACCGCCCCGGCCGGCGGCGCCACCACCACGTAGCCGCCCGGGGCGGAGCGGTAATAAATACCGGCAAAAGTGTAATAGGTGAGGCCCGCGACCAGCAGGGTGGCGAAACCAATGGGCAGGGAAGCCACGAACAGGCCGTGGGGCGGCTGGACCACCACGTAGCCATAGGGGTAGGGCCGGTAGTAAACCCCGCCGTAGCTGTAGTAGCGCTTTTTGCGGTAAGTGTAGGAATGGTGATGGGGCGGCATGCGGGGTACCACCTGAGGGATGCGGCCGCGGCCGTGGTAGCCGGGCTTCCCGCCGCCGTGCCGGTAGTCGCGCCCCCCGCTACGTTGTGAATCTCGTCCCTGGTTGTCTTGGTGGTCCCGGGCCAGGGCCACGGGGGGCAGCACCAGGGCGGCGGCCAGGAGCAGGCATCCCAGCTTTCCCGCCCAGCGCAGAGTGCTGGTTGGTTTTTGGGGCAGCATTTCTATAACCTCCCGCTAGAGGCATCAAGGATGAACGCGGCCGCTCAAGCCGGCCATATGTCCATAATTTAATTGTACTGCAATTTGATAGGCTTTCAGGGGTAAGTGGGAGAGGGAGGCAGGGTTTGCTGGGTTTGGCCTGGCTTTACCAAGCCCTCGCTATAGGCTTGACAAAGTCTTCGGTCATGAACATAATTTTAACAGAGCGGTGAGACCTATGTTGATCCCCGGAGTCAGGGTCCTTCCATCGGCTGGACAAGCTTTGGGAACGAGGTCAGCAAGGCCCGCTCTTTCTTTATGGCAAAAACAAATCCTCGTACAATACCTTACCTCTGAATACCCAGCGCCAAACGTCATCTTCTCTTTCGTATTTCCCAATATCAATTTTGAATTGTTGGGTTTCGCTTCGCTCTACCTAACCTACGCTATTTCCAGAGGTTGTTAGCTAGTCCTCTACTCCCCCGCCCCCGCCATCTCGGCGGCCATGCGCACCGCCGCGATCATGGAGGCCGGGTTGGCCTGGCCGGTCCCGGCCAGATCGTAGGCCGTGCCATGGTCCACGCTGGTGCGGATGATGGGCAGGCCCAGGCTCACATTGACCCCGTCCTCGAAGTGCAAAAGCTTCAGGGGGATGAGCCCCTGGTCGTGGTACATGCATACCACCGAGTCAAAGTGGCCCCGGGTGGCCCGCCAAAACACGGTGTCCGGGGGCAGAGGGCCATCGGCCACAATGCCCTGGGAGCGCAGCTCTTCCACCGCCGGGGCGATGATGCGCGACTCCTCGTCGCCGAACAGGCCGCCCTCCCCGGCGTGGGGGTTGAGCCCGCAGACGGCCAGATGCGGCGAGGTGATACCCCAGTAACGCTTTAGCGAATCGTGAGTGACCTGGGCGGTGTGCACGATGCCCTCCACGCTTAAGAGGCCCGGCACCTCGCGCAAAGGCTTGTGGATGGTGACCAGCACCACCTTGAGGCGCTCGCCGGCCAGCATCATCACCGGGCGCTCGGTGCCGGTGCGCCGGGCCAGCAGAGTTGTGTGGCCGGTGTCGGGATAGCCCGCCGCCTTGAGGGCCTCCTTGCTGATGGGCGCGGTGGCCATGGCCGCCGCCTGTCCCGCCTGCACCAGATCCAGGGCCTTTTCCACAAAGGCGCCGGCCAGCCTGCCGCTTTCCGGGCTGGGGTGTCCGGGGCGTATCTCGGCGGGCTGGCCCACCTCCACCACCTCCACATCCGGGGCGGGCAGGCCGCAGGATTTGGCCCCGGCGTTGAGAAGCCCGCGGCGGCCCACCACCACCAGCTCGGCGGCGTCCAGGCTGGGGGGATGCACGCACAAACGGGCCACGATCTCCGGCCCCACCCCGGCGGGGTCACCCAGGGTTACGGCGATACGCGGCTTCACAGGGCACCTCCCAGACGCTTGTTCCAATACTCGGGACGCCAGCCCACCTCCACCTCGTCGTCATAGGCGATGACCGGCACCACCCGCGCGCCCGGGGCCAAGCGGGCCATGCGGCGCTTGGCGCTCATGGAGGCGGTAACATCCACCTCCTCCACCTTGAAACCCCGCGCCTGGAAATATTCCTTGGCCGCCCGGCAGCGTCCGCAACCGGGGGTCTTGAAAATGGTCACCGCCTTGGCTTCGGCCATGGGCCCTCTCCTGTTTCGGCAAATAAAAAACAATCTTAGCGCCGCCGGGGCTGGTGCGCAAACCACCGGGGCGGCATGGGGAAATAGATTTGTGCGCGGCCGCAGTGGGCCTCCGCCGGGACCCGCTCTAGGCTCTGGGTCAACATCAGCCGGGCCCCAGACCCATTACGCGGAGGACCTCATGAGCACTTGCCGCTTTATGTTCACCAACTTCATCCCAGGCCCCCAGGCTATTGGGGTTTCCTCGGCCCTGCCGGGCATGGTGGGCTCCGCGGCGGCCGAGGCCCTGGGCTCGGCCGCCTGCCTGGCCGCCGGGGAGCACACCGGCAGCCTGGACCAGGTGCTGGTGGTGGAGATCGACTCGGTGGAAGGGGGCGACGAGGTGGGCCTGGCCACCTTCCGCTGGAAGCGTGAGAGCGCCGGGGTTTGGGAGGCTTCCGGGGTGACCACCTCGGTGAGCCAGACTCTTCTAGCCGACGGAGTGAGCGTGAAGTGGGTACCCGGCCCGGGGCAGGATTTTTACAAGGGCGACCGCTGGAGCATCCTGGCCACCGGATGCCAGGGGCCCCAGGCGCTCATGGACCGGGACCGCGACACCGGCTGGCGCGGCCAGGATTGCGCCGGGCAGTGGATCGGCGCGGACCTGGGCCAAACCAGGCGGGTGAAGGCAATGGTCTTGGCTGACCACAACCTGAGCGAGGCGGCCACGCTCGGCTTGTGGGCCAGCGACACCCCGGGCTCTCCGGCCTTGAGCTTTGCCCATGAAGACGGCGAGCTGGTGGCCGCACCAGCCATCACCCGGCCCCACCTGGTGTGCTTTTTGGACGAGACCTTCCGCTACTGGCGCCTGGAGCTGGACGATCCGGCCAATCCCCAGGGCATGCTGAGCGCCAGCCTGTTCTATCTGGGCGACTACTTTGAACCCCAGCGCACCTTCCGCTCCGGCTACGCTCAGGGCAGCGTGGCCCTCCGCAATCTTGCCACCGGCAGCGGTGGCAAGATAGCGGGCAGCAGCGGGGCGGTGGCCGCTTACTACCAGCTGGAGTTCGCCCGCCTGGCCCAGGCCGACACCGCCGGCCTGGAGGAGATGCTCAGGGCGGTGCACGCGGGCGGCGAAGGAGGCTTGAGGCCCCTGTTCTTCACTCCCTTTAGCGACGATCCCGGCCGCACTCTCTACTGCCTGCCCGGCGCGGAACTGGCCAAGCAGCAGGCCCCTGGCGGGCGTTGGGACCTGGGGCTGCGCCTGGAAGAGGTGGTCAAGAGCGATGTTTGAGATCAGCCAAGAGTTCAACCAGGCCCGCCGCGACCGGGGGCTTAAGCCGGTGCTGCTGTTCAGCCTGGTCAACGCCTTTGGCCAGCGGGTCTACGCAACCCGCCGCCCCCAGGACGACGAGCTGGGCCTGGCCGCCCCCACCAAGGCCGACGGTCAGTTCCTGGCCGACGGCACCCGCACCGCCGGTCAAGGCAGCCTGAACCTCCTGGAGCGGGGGGCGCGGATGCTCTCTCTGGGCTGCCTGCGCGAGACCCTCACCGCGGGCAGCGGCGAGATGCTGGCCGGGCTGCGCCAGGAAGAGGCGGACAGCCTGGCCGTGACCCTGGCCAACGACGGCGGAGCCCTGCCCTTCAGCCGCATGGAGGCCCGGGAGAACATCCTGGGATCGGTGGGAGAGCTGATGGTGGGCTGGCCCGGCGTTCCCGCCCGGGATTATCTACGCCGCTTCCGGGGCAAGGTCAGCGCCTACCAACTGGAAGAAACTCAGCTAACCCTCACTTTGCAGGCCCTGTGATGATCGACCTTGGCGCCACTTTGGAACTAAAGCGGGCCGGGGGCTACTCCGCCCCGCGCAAGGACACCGCCCTGCTGCCCCTGGTCTACGGCGATATGAGCCTGGGGGGCAGCGGGGGGCTGTGGGAGACGGTGTGCCTGGACACGCAGGCCCATGTCTACGCCCTGGCCGGACACGCCCTGCGCCCGGCGGAAGCGGGCAACACAGTGACCCTTTACGACAGCGAGGGCAACCGGATAGAGTCCTCCGCCTACACTCTGAACCTGGCCCACAACTTTCAGAGCCGAGGGGTGATCGCCACGGCCACCTTTGCCGAGGACTCCCAATCCCTGGAGCCCATCACCGTGCGGGCCCAGGGCCGAGCCGACGAAGACGGCGGTCTCATCGCCAACCCGGTGGAGATAATCCGCGACCTGCTGGTGAACCTGGCCGGGGCCGAGGCCGATGACCTGGACCAGGCCGCCTTCAGCCGGGCCTGGGCCCGGGCCGAGTATCTGGGCTACGCCGCCGCCGGGGTGATAAGCAAGGAGGCCGCCCTGGGCAAGCTGCTCACCGCAATCCTGGCCGACTTCCTGGGATCCTGGTGGCTGGGCGGCAATGGGCGGCTCAAGGTGTTTCTGGACCTGGGGGCGGGCTCAATCAGCGAGAGCGACGTGGCCGCCCAACTGCGCCAAGGCGACCTGAGCAATCTGAGCGTGCAGGCCAAGCTGGCCGATCTGGTGAATCGGGCCCCGGTCAACTTTGCCTACAACTTCGCGGCCAAGGAGTATCAGGCCTACTTCGACGGCCTGGACACCCAGGATCTCAGGGCTCAGGGGCTCTACGGGTTGGCCGCCACCACCTTGGATTTGGCTTGGGTGCGTCTGTCCCCGGTGGCCCGCACCGTATCCCAGCGCCTGGTGGATTTGCTGGGCCGTCCCCGCCGCATCATCTCTTGCCGGGATAACTCCCTGATCAACCTGCCCCTGGAAAAAGGCGACGCCGTGCTTTTCAGCCTGAGTTGGCTCAGGGACACCCAGGGGCGGCCCCTCAAAAACCAGATCGTGCGGGTCTTGAGCCTGCGGCCGGACCTGGACAGCGGGGCCATAACCTACAGCCTCTTGGACAGCGGCCTTTACAAAACCCTGGCCACCCTGGCCGACGGACGGAGCCTGGCCGACGGCTCCCTGGAGGCCGGGGGCGAACGGGACCGCAACGACTATTAGGAGAACGAGAACATGTCGGATTTGAGAATCCAGTACGACGAGGAGATGGTCGGCGCGGGCCACCCCACCAAGGAGGACACCCTCAACCGCCTGATGCTGGCCGAGCACGACAGCGCGGGGCTACACCAACGGACCACCCTGCTGGTACAGGAAGCCGATCCAGATACCGAAACGGACCAGGCGGCCTTGTATGTGAAGGAAAGCAGCGGCCTGGCCGAGCTGTTTTTTCGGGGCGCGGACGGTGGAGAGGTGACCCAGCTCACCAAGGGCGGGGCGGTGAGCGGCAGCGGGTCGGCGGCCCTGGTCGGATGCCTCCCCGCCTGGTCCTCGGCCAACGTCGTCACCTTGGGCAGCGGTGAGGTGGACATACAGGGCAGCCTCTGCCAGATATCTTCCACCCTCACCAAGACCGGACTGAGCGGCTTCTCGGCCCACACTTGGCTCTACCTTAAAGTACAAGCCCCGGCCTCGGGCAGCGAGATCGACGCCGCCTGTATCACCCTGGACACCACGGCTCCTTCCTGGAGCGACGTTTATAAGGCCTGGTACATCGGACCCGAGCGAGTTATCGGAGTAATGCGTAGCGACGGCTCGGGGGGGATTGCCTCCTTCTCTTGCGACGGCAGGACATACCAGATATCCTCCGGCTCCATTTTCCTGCTCAATACCAGCTCTCCAGCCACCTCGCCCACCGCCTTGGGGGTGGGCCTGCCCTCATTGGGTCGTTTGTGGTGGTATGGCCAAATCTATATGAGCCAAGCCAACGCTCAGGTCTATTGGATATACATGGGCTCCGACGGCACGGAGGGATCCAGCGCCGGGGCCATCGCCAAGCAGAACGCGCCGGGAGATTACATAACGCCCTTCAGCATGATGTGCGACGCCGCGGGCAACGTTTACTACCACGTCTATTGGTCCGGTAGCGGCTCCGTGCAGGTCCACTGCCGGGGTTTCGCCCTACCCGCCGGTATGGCCAGATAAGGAGGTTTGCATGCAATCGAAGATAATCGCCTATGAACCGCTCACCGGAGAGATCCGGGGTGTGTGCCTTACGCCGCCGCAAGTGCTGGCTTGGCAGTCCCTAGGCCTCTCGACCCTCGACGGTCCCGACGAGGCGGCCCTGGCCTCCCACCGGGTGGTTGAGGGCCAGGTGGTGGTCAAGGTGGCTGTGGAGCTTATCCCGGACCAGAGCGAGATTACCGCCGACGGCGAGGACCAGGCGGTGGTAGCGGTCATGGTTTCCAGTGAGGATCCGCCCGCCTCCCTGGAGCTCACCGTGGGCAGCCAGAGCGAGACCGTGGCTCTGGTAGGCGGGGCGGGCGCGCTCAGCCCCATCACCGCCACCACCCCCTGCACGGTGTTGGTGGGGGTGACCGACAGCATAGCCTATCAATGCGAACCGGTGAGCATAACGGCGGTGGAAGATGTCCAGGTTTAACGCCGGCCTCATCGCCCAAAACGCCAAGGCCGCTAAATCCCAAAAGCGACTCAAACTGAGTAAACAAAAGGACCGCTGGGTAGTCAGCGACCCAGCCAGCCCCCAAGCGGTGTGCGCCTCCCTGGAAGAGGCGAATAGCTGGCAGCAAGGCAAAAAGGTTTTACAGGAGATACTCACTCATTTGCTTTCCTCCTGACCCGCCAACGTACCTCCCCCTCCTTTCCTCCTGCCGCCGGTCCGGCCAGCCACCGGGCCGGCGGCCCTTCCCCCTTGGGGCGCGGCGTGATAACTTAATAAGTTAAACAACGCGAAGGGGTGTAACCATGTCCTGGCGGGAAGTCTACAAGAAGCGTCTCAAGGACCCGGCCCGGGCGGTCAAGGCCATCAAGCGGGGCCAGCGGGTGTTCGTGGGCACCTCCTGCGCCGAGCCCCGGGGTTTGGTGACCGCGCTGATGGACCGGGCCGACGAGCTGCACGACGTGCAGATCCTCCACTTCGTGACCCTGGACAAGGCCGGGTTCACCGACCAGCGCTTTGACCGCCGCTTTCGCCATAACGCCTTTTTCATCGGCCACTCCACCCGCCAGGCGGTGGCCAGCGCCCAGGCGGATTACACCCCCATGTTCATGCACCAGATCCCCAAACTGTTCCGCTCCCGCCAGCTGGAACTGGACGTGGCCCTGATCCAGGTGAGCCCGCCGGACAAGCACGGCTATGTGTCATTGGGCATCGGGGTGGACGTGTCGCGGGCGGCGGCGGAAAGCGCCTCTCTGGTAATCGCCCAGGTGAACCGCCACATGCCCCGCACCATGGGCAACACCTTCCTCAGGGTCAGTGACATCGATGTATTCGTGGAGCTGGATGAGGACCTCATGGAGTTCCCCTACCCCGGCCTGGACGAGGTGGGCGAGAAGATCGCGGACAACGTGGCCAAGCTGATCAAGGACGGGGACACCCTGCACATCGGCTACGGCCACATCCCCTACGGCGTGCTGGGACACCTGAAGGACAAGCGCAACCTGGGCTTGCACACCGAGGTGGTCTCCGACGCCATGATGGAGCTTATCGACAGCGGGGTGATAAACAACCAGGCCAAAAATCACCTGCCCGGCCGCTCGGTGTGTACCTTTTGCATCGGTACCAAGGCCATGTATGACTACGTGGACCTGAACCCCAACTTCATCTTTCTGCCCAGCGATCAGGTCTACAACCCCCTGGAGATCGCCAAGAACGACAACATGGTCTCCATAGGCAGCGCCCTGCAGGCCGACCTGTCGGGCCAGGTGTCCTCGGAGTCGGAGGGCTATCACTTCTACTCGGGCATCGGGGGCAGGCTGGACTTTATCCGGGGCGCGGCCATGAGCAAAGGGGGCCGCTCGATCATCGTTTTGCCCAGCACCAGCAAGGACGGAGCCACCAGCCGCATAGTGCACCACCTGGCCGAGGGGGCGGGGGTTATAGCCACCCGGGGCGATGTGGACTACGTGGTCACCGAGTACGGGGTGGCCTATCTGCACGGCCACTCCATCCGCGAGCGGGCCCTGGCCCTGATCAACATTGCCCATCCCCGCCACCGGGCCGAGCTGCTGCGCCAAGCCAAGGCCGACGCCTATCTCTACCCGGACCAAGTGCTGCACATCTCCGACGTGGACCTTTATCCCGAATGGGCCGAGGCCGAGGTGACCCTGAAGGGTGGGGTGTCGGTGAACATACGGCCGGTGAAGCCTACCGACGAGGTGTTGATGCAGGAGCTGTTCTACTCCCACAGCGACGAGACCATCTTCAATCGTTACTTCCGTCCGGTGCGCGCCCTGCCCCATATCATGGCCCAAGACCTGGTCAACCTGGACTACACCCAGCAGATGGCCCTGGTGGCCACCACCGGGCCCATCGGCCAGGAAAAGATCGTGGGAGTGGGCCGCTACAGCCTGGGCGACCCCACCGGTCTGGCCGAGGTGGCCTATGTGGTGCATGACGATTTCCAGGGCGCCGGCCTGGGCACGGTGCTCCAAGACCACCTAACCGCCTATGCCAAGAAAAAGAGCGTGCCCGGTTTCTGGGCGGTTTCCTTTGGCTCCAACAAGGCCATGCTCAAGGTCTTCGGCAAGCTGGGCCCCTACAGCCGGTCCATCATCGAACCAGGCGTATGGCGGGTGGAGCACTGGTTCGAGGGACGCGAAGGGGAGGAGCAAGGGCAGCAAAAGGAAGAGCCTGGTGCGGGTAAGTGAGCTGAAGAATTACGGCGCCGCCCTAAGCGACATGTCCCTGGCCATTCCCAAGGAACAGAACCAAAAAATCAACGCGGCGGGCAAGAAGATCATCCGGGACCGGTTGGGCCTGATCAAAATGATCCGCTTCCTACTGTTGACCGCCCTGGAAACCAGGAGGATGGCCCGCCAGGACTTGAGCGCCATCTTGCGGAGAGGGTTGGACAACCAGGCGTTTGTAAAATCCCAGATTGAGTTCGCGGCCATGTACGCCGCCCTGGCCCGGATCGCGGGCCGCCAAAAGGCCCTGGAGATCCTGGAGGCCATCATGGCCCAGGTGGCCCGGATCGCCTATCCAGCCATCTTCCCCAGCCCGGAGGACTTCAACCGCTGCGACGACCCCTGGAAGGCTTGGACGGCCTACTTTACGGCAATGGCCGAGGCGGATAAAAAAGCAGGGGTGCACGTCTACGAAATAGTCGAAAACACCGACCAGGCCTTCCAGATGAACTGCACCTTTTGCGCCTGGTACGCCATACCCCAAGCCCTGGGGGAGGGAGAGGCCTGCCTGCCCAGTTGTTACGCCGACGACATCTACTTTCCCGAGGCCTGCGCCAAGATCGGGGTGGCCTTCCGGCGCGGCAACACCCTGGCCCGGGGCGGCGATTGCTGCGATTTCCGCTTCGAGCCTTTGAGCCCCGTCTAGGCGGCCCCTTCCTCTCCCTCAGCGCTCTCCGTGGCGTTTTGCCAACATTTTTAGTCCGCTAGCCGAATTCAGCGGCGCGAACGCCTAGCTTCTGTTATGAAACAGCCCATCCATTGTACTTTTGCACCGAACGGAAGGAACGGCGGGATT
>JAHLLJ010000128.1 GCA_020444205.1 Deltaproteobacteria bacterium
AGCTCGGCCCGGTGCCCGGGGTTCAGGTATTTTTTCACCGCGGCCAGCACCTGCTCGGCGCTCACCGCCTTGATCTTGTCCGGCACCTTGGTGTAGTACAGCCAGCCCAGGCCGTTGAGCTCGCCCCCGGCCATGGCCGTGGCCTGGGAAGCGTAGCTCTGCAGGCCGATGGCGTAGCCGCCCAGGTAGTAGGCCTTGGCCCGGGCCATCTCCTTGGGGCTGGGCGCTTGGGCATGCATGCGCCCCAGATGCTCGCCTATGCCCGCCAGGGCCGCCTTTTCCTTGCCCGGGCCCACGCCCATGTAAATGCCGAAGATGCCCCCACCCTTGGCGGGGCTGTAAAAGGGCTGCACCGCATAGGCCAGGGAGCGCTTGTCCCGAAGGTCGCCAAAGAGCCGCCCGCCCATGCCGCCCAGCACCGCGTCGGCCAGCTCCAGAGGCCAGCGCTGAGGAGACTCCAAACCCGGGGCCACAAAGCCCAGCAAAATCTGGCTTTGCCTGGCTTTGGGCTCGTCGATCGTCTCCAGACGGGGCTTGGCCGGGGAAGTCAGGGGCGGCACCCGCACCTGGGCCGCGTGTCCCTTGAGCCCGCCCAGGAGTTTCTTGGCTTCGGCGATGAACTCCTTGGGGTCAACATCGCCCACCACGGCCAGCACGCAGCCGCCCGGCCCGCGCATGCGCTGCATGGCCATCTTTAGCTGGGCGGGCCCCATCTTGGCCAAGGTGCCCTGAGTGCCCAGGGGGTCGTGGCCAAAGGGATGGTCGCCGTAGACCAGGCGGCGGAAGCGCTTGAAGGTCCTGGCTATGGGCGAGTTTTGCTGGGCCCTGAGGGCGGCAAGCTGCTCTTGTTTGGCCCGCTCCACCTGCCCCGCCGGGAAGTTGGCTCCGGTCCAAACCTGGGTCATCAGCTCCAGGCCCCGCCGCCAGTCCTGGGCCAAAAAGCTGCCCGTGAGACCGGCGCTGGTCTTGGAGCTGTAGCCGCTGATGGAGCCGGCCATGTCTTCCAGCTCCTGGGTCAGCTCCTCGTAGCTCATGTCCTTGGTGCCGCGTTCCACCGCCCGGGACCACAGGCTGTAGAGCCCGGCCCGGCTGTCGCTCTCCGCCGCCTGTCCGCCGGGCGCGGCCAGCAGATAAGACACCAGAGGCACCGCCCGGGCGGGCTTGATGAGCAGGATCAGTCCGTTGTCCAGCACCACCCGCTGGGGCTTGGCAACCGCTTGCTTGGCCGCAGGCTGGGTGTAGAGGTTCATGGCCGTCTTTTTAAGGGCGGCCAGATCGGGCACCTTGGCGCCCTCGGGCACCTGGATGACCACCGAGAGCCCGGCCGGGCTCAGCCAGCGGCGGGCGGTTTCAGCCACCGAGGCGGCGTCCACCGCGTTGAAGCGCTGGGTGTAGGTATCGATATTTTCAAAGCCGCCCCGGAACATCTCAAAGTAGCCCAGCTCCCGGGCCTGGCCCTGCATGGTCTGGCGGGAGCGCACAAAGCTGGCGGCCAGGTTCACCCGAGCCCGGGTGAGCTCGGTCCCGCTGGGGGGCTGGGTGGCCAGGGTCATGGCCTGCTTTAGCATGGCGGGCCAGGCACCAACCACCTTGTCCGGGGCCAGGGAGGCCTCCACCTCGAACAGGCCCACCCCCTCGGGGGTGTAGGCCGAAGAGTCGGCGGAGTCCACCAGGCCCTGCTTTTCCTTGAGGTTGCTCCACAGACGGCTGGTCTGGCCGTCGCCCAATACGGTGGAGGCCATGTCCAGGGGATAGACCGCCGGGTCGGGCAGGCCGGGAGTAAGCCAGGTCATGCTGATGCTGGCCTGTTTGACCTTGTCGCGCATGATCTTCAGGCGCGGGCCCAGGGGCCGCTTGTCCGGCGGCAGCTTAAAGGCCGGGGCGGGCTTGTTGGACACCGGGGCAAAGGCCTTGGTGATCAGGGGCATGATCTCGGCGGTCTTGAAATCGCCCACCGCCACCACCAGCATGCTGGGGGCACGGTACCAACGGGCCTTGTAGTCCAAGATGTCCTGGCGGGTGATGCCTCGCACCGATTCTATGGAGCCGATGATGGGACGCCCATAGGGGGAGTCGCCAAAGGCCTGGGAGAACACCTCCCAGCCCATGCGCCGGGAGGGGTTGTTCTGGTTCATGCGGATCTCTTCGATCACCACCTCTTTTTCCTTGGTCAGCTCGGCCTGGTCAAAAGAGGCGTTTACCACCGCGTCGGCCAGGATGTCCAAAGCCTGGCCCGCCGAGGCGCTGGCCGCGGTCACGTAATAGTTGGTGTGATCAAAGGTGGTGTAGGCGTTGACCTCGCCGCCCAGGGCCTCGATCTCCGAGGCCATCTGACCGACCGGGCGGCGGGGGGTGCCCTTGAAGATCATGTGCTCGATCAGGTGGGTGATGCCGTACTCACCCTTTTTCTCGTAGATGGAACCGGCCCGCACCCACACCTGGAAGGAGACCACCGGGGACTCGTGGTTTTCCGAGGTGATGACCTTGAGGCCGTTGGGCAGGGTGTGGCGCTGGGGCGCGGCCCAGGCGGACAGGGGAAGCAGCACAACGAAAAGCAGCAGTACCAGAATCGGCGAAAGCCGGCGCATGTTTGTCTCTCCCGCGAGGCCGCGGCCTCGGGTTGGTGTGAACGAAAACATATAAATATAAGACTAAGACCAGAGGCCCGCCCCTTCAACCCCCGCCGCCTCTAGGATATAATGGTGCCGGTTTTGGGCGCGGTGATCAAGGAGAGCGGCATGGAGTTCAAGTTGAGGTTCGTCTGGCTGGGCAAGCTGGCCCTTATCGCCCTGGCCCTGATGTTGGCCAGCGACCTGCTGTTGCTCTCCAACCTGCCCATGCACCTGTACGCCATGTACCTGGGCATCACCCTGGCTCTGGTGCTGGTCTATTTCGTATCCCGGATCCGCACTGCCAAGGCCGAAAGGCGTCGCGCCCTGCCCCATGTCTACCGTCTGTTTTTCATGAACCTCACCGGCTTCGTGCTCAGCTTGGCCTGGTCCCTGTGCTACTACCGCCTGGAGGGAGCCTTCGTGGGCCTGGACATGACCCTGCTGGGGCCCAAGATGCTGGGCATCTTCATCTCCAACTTCACCATAAAGGCGGTGATGCTGACCCTGACCGTGGTCTGTTTGGCCGACGTTTTCCAGCGGGGCAAGGGCAGCGCCGACACCTCGGTGGAAGATTGCCAGCGGCTGGAAGCCACTCACTAGGCCTTGCGCAAGCCACCCCAACCAGCTGCTTAACAAGTTGCCGGCCCTACCCCCCAGGCCCTAGGGGCGGCGGACGGAATATAAAATGATCATCAGAGACGAGACCAGGGCTGATATTCACGCCATAGAAAGGGGGACCATCGCCGCCTTTAAAACCCTGGCCATCAGCCAAAACACCGAGCAGTTCATCATCAAGGCCCTGCGCGCCGCCGGGGCCCTGAGCATCTCCCTGGTGGCGGAGATCGACGGCCGGGTGGTGGGGCACATCGCCTTTTCGCCGGTGAGCATCTCCGACGGCAGCAGCGGCTGGTACGGCCTGGGGCCGGTGTCGGTATGGCCCGAGCTGCACAAGCAGGGCATCGGCTCGGCGCTCATCCGCGAGGGGCTGGAGCGGCTCAAGGCCATGGGCGCCCAGGGCTGCGCTCTGGTGGGCGACCCGGCCTATTACCAGCGCTTCGGCTTCAAGAATTATCCCCAGTTGGTGCACCAAGGCGTGCCCCTGGAGGCGTTTATGGTGTTGCCCCTGGGCAATAAGGTGCCCGAGGGCAGCGTGGAGTTTAATGAGGGGTTTTGGGCCACGAGCTAGGGATCGGTCGGCTGGGGGGCTATTGTCATTGGGAGGAGCACAGCGACGAAGCAATCCCTGTGGCAAGCAGGTGGCCCGAATCATCCTCTAGCCATCCAGCAATAGTTGTCATCGCGAGGAGCATCTTGGAAAAGATGCGACGTGGCGATCTTCGCCTTCCCCCGGGCGGGATGGTTTGGGGCTCGGCGGGCGGTTGAGCCTTGTCTGGTGAACGAAAGCATGACAAGGCTTTGGTAGGTTGGGTAGAGCGAAGCGAAACCCAACACTTACATCCCAGGCGGGGTGAGCGCGGGGCAAGGGAATCGCTTTGCGCTGGTCCCAAAGGCATGACGAGGGAAACGGAGGATTGCCACACAGCGGCGGGAAGGCCGCCTTTATCTTCCCAACCCTTGCCCCCGCCGCTGTTCGCAATGACGGCTATTGGCTGGAAGCAGAGAAAAAAGCTTTCTATTTGCCGACGGCTTTCCTTACCGCCGCAGCCAAGCCATTATAATTGGTTTTCTGGTGGTCAAGGGCGGCCAGCGTTGCTAGGCCGATGGTTTTTTGTTTTGGCAACTTCTGGTCTAGTTCGTTGGTAGCGACCACGAAAAATTCCCACTGATCCAAGTTGCTGGGGTCAACGGACGTCTTTTGTTCAGGTTTTAAAAGGCAAAAAACGTAGACATCGCAATGACGCCGATAATCCTGGCTGGTTTCGCATGTGGCTGCGTCCCAGCCAAGGGTGGGAGCGATTCCAAAACGGATAACTGAGCGGCGATGCTGGTGCCAGCTCTGCCAATAGCAAGCCGACTTAACCTCGATTCTTATTCCGTCGGGGGTGCACAGGTCATAAGCGTCCCACTCGACCCTGGTTTCCGGCAAACAACCCAGAGCCTGGCCTACGATGAACTCCGCGACCGTGCCCCGGAGGGCGTTACTGCAAAGATCAGAAGCCAGCCATCGCCAAAAGTGGACTAATTTGAATGGAAGCTCTTTTCCTTCCAAACAAAAATTTTCTTCACCGCTCTTCTGGGAGGTTTCTAGTGCTGGATATTTAAATTTCATTTCCCCCCGTGTCCCCTACTCCTCGCCGTATTCTTACGCCGAGGAAACGAGCGCCGCCTGCAACGCCGTATGCGGAGTTGTGGGGAAGCCGGCGCCTATTCCCCGCCGTTTTCCTCCAAGTTGAAAATGCGCCGGACCAGGGCCAGTTGCTGGCGTAGAGTGTCGGGGCTCTTGTCGTGGCTGGCTCCCTTGATGAACATGATGGGATCGTGCACCAGCTTTTTGACCAGCGCTTGGGTGAGGCGGTCCAGGGCGGCGGCCTGCTCGGGGTTCAACTCGCTGAGGTCCTTGAGGGTGCGTCCCAGCTCGGCGGCGCGTATCTCCTCGGCCTTGGCGGCCAGGGCGCTGATGGTGGGCACCGCGTCCAGCCCAGCCAGCCAGGACATGAACTTGACCACCTCCTCGGCCACGATGCGCTCGGCCTGGCCCGCCTCCACCGCCCGCCCGGCGCGGTTGGCCTCCACCACCGAGGTGAGGTCGTCGATGTCGTAGAGATAACAGCCGTCCAGCTCGCCAACCGCTGACTCCACGTCGCGGGGAACGGCGATGTCTATGAAAAACAAGGGCCTGCCCCGCCGGGCCTTGAGCGCTGCCCGGGCCATCTTGGCGGTGATAACCGCCTGGGTGCTTCCGGTGGAGGTGATGACGATGTCTACATCGCCCAGCACCTCGCCCACCTGGTCCAAGCCAATGGCGTGCCCCCCCCAGCCCCGGGCCAGCTCCACCGCCCGCTCCAGGGTGCGGTTGGCCACCTGCACCTTGCTGACTCCCTGGGTCATGAGATGCTCCACCGCCAGCTCGGCCATTTCCCCGGCCCCCACCACCAGGGCGCTTAGCCCCTCCAGGGAGTCAAAGATCTTCTTGGCCAGCTCCACGGCGGCAAAGGAAATGGATACCGCCGCCCCGCCGATGTTGGTCTCCGAGCGTACCCGCTTGGCCACCTGGAAGGTCTTGTGCAGCAGCCGGTTGAGCACGGTGCGGGTGGTGCCGGCCTCGGTGGCGGCGCGGTAAGCCTCTTTTATCTGACCCAGAATTTGGGGCTCACCCACCACCAGGGAGTCCAGGCTGGAGGCCACCCGGAACAGATGGCGCACCGCGTCGGCCCCCTGATAGGTGTACAGATGCTCGGAGATCAGCTCAGGGGCCTGACCCCGGTCGCTACAGAGCCAGCCGGTCAGCTCGGCTTGGCCGGTCTGGTCCTCGGTGGCCGCCAGGACCTCCACCCGGTTACAGGTGGAGACCATCACCGCCTCGCGCACCCCGGGCAGGGCGGTGAGCTGGTGTAGCTCTTCAGGCACCGTCTCCGGTGGGGGCGCCAGACACTCGCGCACCTCCAGCGGCGCGGTCTTGTGGCTCAGGCCGATCAGGTGCAGCTTCACGGGCGGGGCCCTCCAAAGTCGGTCATGGAGCTGAAGCTGTGATAGCCGGGCATCAACAGGCCCGCGCCCAGGAAGGTGATGACCAGAGCGGCAAAGGCGATAACCGACAGCCAGGCCCCCCGGCGGCCCCGCCAGCCCTGCACCAGGCGGGTGTGCAAAAGAGCGGCGTAGAGCAGCCAGGTGATCAGGGCCCAAACCTCTTTGGGGTCCCAGCGCCAGTAAGAGCCCAGGGCCATCTGGGCGTACACCGCCCCGGAGATCAGCCCAATGGTCATGAGCAGGAAACCGGCCAACAAGCTGGCCTGGTTAAGGGAGTCCAGGCGGCTCAGGCTGGGCAAACGCCTGAACACCGGTCCCATCTTCTTGGCCCTGAGGGTCTTGTCCTGGATGAGGTAGAGCACCCCGCCCAGGCAGGTGAGGGCCAGCAGGCCATAACCGGCCATGATGCTGATGACGTGCACGATGATCCAGGCGCTCTTGAAGGCAGCGGTCTTTACCGAAGGCACCACCGGCAGCACCGAGGCGGCCAATAACAGCAACACGCAAATAGGCCCGGCCAGGGCGCCTAGAATCTTCACCTCCAGACGCAGGTTCACCACCAACACCGCGCCCATCAGGGCCCAGGAAAATACGTCCAAGGACTGGCGCAGGCTGGTGGCAGGCAACACCCCGCCCTCCACCCAGGCCGCGGCCAGGGCCAGGGTGTGCAGGCCGAAGCCAACCCACAACAAGGCCAAGCCCATGCGGTAGAGCCCTTGGCGCTGGCGCACCAAAAAGCCCAGGGAGATCAAAGAGCCCAGCACGTAGGCGGCCAGGGTTATCCAATGCAGGGTGGTGCTCACGCGGGCTCCCTCCCCTCGGCGGCGCCTTGGCCCAGCGCCAGGCCCAGATCCTCCAGGGTGAAGCCGGTGCCCAGCACCCCGGTTAAAACCTCATCCACTCCAGCGGTATCGCCCCCACGCACCTTTTCCATCAGCTCGGAGTCCACCAGCTGGTAGAACAAGGGGCGGTTCTCGGCGGCCGGACGGCCCAGGGCGGTGAGCTTTTGGCGCGCTGCCCGCAGAATGGCCAGGTAGTCGCCCCACTCGGGGCCGAACTGCCCTTGCAAACCCTGGCGTAGACGCCGGGCCGCCGCCGGGCTGGCCCCGCCGGTGCTAACCGCGATGGTAAGCTCGCCCCGGCGCACCACCGCCGGGACGATGAAAGAGCACATCAGCGGCACATCCACCACGTTGACGAAAACCCTGGCCGCTTCGGCGGCCCGGGCCACCGCGCGGTTGAGCTCCTCGTCGTTGGTGGCCGAGATCACCAGCCAGGCGCCTTCCACGTCGCGCTCTTCAAATCCCCGCTCCATCAACTCCACGCCCTGGCTGCCGGCCAATTCCCTGGCTTCGGGGCACAGCTCCGGCGAAACCAGGCGCACCCTGGCCCCGGCCTCCAGCAGGGAGTCCAGCTTGCGCGCGGCCACCCGGCCGCCGCCCACCAAGAGCACCAGGCGGTCTTTGAGATCCAGCAACGCAGGGTAAAAGGGCAAGGGCTTCTCCAATGCGAGTATCCGGCAAGCATAACATCTGGCGGGCCAAGGGAAAAGGAGCAGAACGTCGGGTATGAGGCGGGCAAGCAAAAAGGGGCCTTCCCGCGGGAAGGCCCCAAGTATTTATCGATACGGCCGAAATCGGTAAAAAGACTGTTGTTCGCGGCCGGCTCCGGGATGCTTGTCTTTGGTCCGGCCGCCAGGCGGCCGGGCGCACAGCTATACTGCTTGGCTCCTGGCGTTCAGGGCATCGTTGGCGAACTTGTCCAGCAGACGGTTCTGATCCTTGGAGTCCACTGCCTCCTTGAGCTTGCTCTCGGCCAGCTCGGCGGCCAGTTCCACGATCTCCTTGGTCAACTCCCGGCGGGCGTCTTGCAAGGCCATCTCGGCTTGCAGCTTGGCCCGCTCCATGATCATCTCCGAGGCCTCTTTGGCCTCCTCGATCATGCGCTGGCGGTCGCGCTCGGCCAGTTTGCCCAGGGCCTCTTCGTAGCTGGCAAGCTCCTGAGCCATTCCGGCGGTCTTTTCCTGGATGACCTTGAGCTGGGCCTCGGCCTCGGCCTTGGCTTTGTTCACCTCTTCCAACTCGGCAGCCACCTTGGCCCGCGCACCAGCGAAGAACTCTTTAAGGGGCTTCTTGGCCAGCTTGACGATCAAGAAGGCCAACACCAGGAAGTTGACTATCCTCCAAGCCCAGTCCCACCAGAATCTCCATTCCGGTCGGGGCTGTTTGGCGGCCAGGGCCGGTTCGGCCCAGCAGATGAACAGCACCGCCACCAGAGCCAGGGCCGTTATCAGATGCAAGGCTTTCACGCGACCTCCCTACCCAGGATTAGGCCGGCCATTTCCTTGGCCACCCCTTCGGCCTGGGCCCGAATTTCGGTGCGGGCCTGGTCCATCTCCTTTTGGATGGAAGCCACCATCTCGTCGGCCTCGCCCTTGGCCTTGGCTTGGGCCTCATCAATGACCTGGCGCGCCTCGCCTTCGGTCTTGCGGCGCACCTCTTCCAGACGGTCCCGCACCTCTTGGCGGCCCCGGCTCAGCTTTTGGCTGTAGTCGGCCTTGGTTTCCGTCGCCTGCTCCTGCAGGGAGACGGCCTCGGCTATCCCGCCTTTTAAAGTGGCCGTGCGCTCGGCGACCATCTTGCTGATGGGCTTATACATCATCTTGTTGAGGATGAAGATAAGCACCAGCAGGTTGATGATCTGCACCAGCAGCGTGGCGTTGATGCTGATCATGGGCCCGACCTCCGGTCTAGACCACGAAGATTAGCAGCAGCGCCACCACCAGGGAGTAGATGCCGGTGGACTCGGAGACTGCCTGTCCCACCAGCATGGTGCGGGTCAGCAGGCCCGCTTCCTTGGGGTTGCGGCCGATGGCCTCGCATGCTTTACCCGCGGCGAAACCCTCACCCACGCCGGGGCCGATGGCGCCCAGGCCCATGGCGATACCCGCGCCCATCAGAGCGGCCGCCCTCACCAGATCCGCGCCTTCAATGGCCATTTCCTAATTCCTCCCGTGATGAACAAGTCCTCGGGGCCCAACATGGGGCCCGGTGGCATTAGATTACAAATAAAAGCAACAGGGCAACGATGAGCGAGTAGATACCCGTGGATTCACTCACCGCCTGGCCCACCAACATAACCCTGGTCAAGAGCACGCTGACTCCCTCGTAATCGCGGGCTATGCGGTTTACCGTATATGCAGCAGCCAGACCTTCGCCGACTCCGGGGCCGATGCCGCCGAAGCCCATGCAGATGCCCGCCGACAGCGGAGCCACCCAAGCCACCATGGACTCGGAGGCCTCCCTGGGGATGAACAACAAGATCAGGCTGACCAAGAATCCGTAGATGACCGTGGACTGAGCCACGGTCTGGCCTATGAGCATGGTTGTGGTCACCGGCCCAGAGGCCTCGGGAACACGGGCGATGCCCGCGGAAGCCTCCTGGGCAGTAAAACCATTACCAATGCCCGGGCCGATCGCGCTTAGACCGGTGGCCAGGCCCGCGCCCAAAAGGGCGGCCCAGGTGGGCCAGGCGGGAACGCCGTTCCAGTCTATAAACATCAGCATGAACGCCACCACCATGCCGAAGATGGCCGGGGTCTGGCTGACCGCGCTGCCGATGAGCATGTTGGTGCGAATAGTGGTGGCCGCCGCGGGCTGGCGGGCCATACCGGCGGTAGCGCTGCCCGCGGGCATGCCCGAGCCCACGCCCGAGCCGATGGCCGCCAGGCCCACCGAGAGGCCCGCGCCCAACACCGCCGCCCAGCCGGGCCACAGGGGCTGGCTGGACCAGTCGATGAACATGAGCATGAAGGCCACCACCATGCCGAAGATGGCGGGAGTCTGGCTCACCGCGCTGCCGATGAGCATGTTGGTGGTCAGCGCACCCTGGGTGGGCGGGTTGTCGGCGATGCCCACACAGGCCTCGGCCGCCGGGAAGCCGCCGCCGGCTCCGGAGCCGATGGCGCTCAGCCCCATGGCCAAGCCCGAGCCCAACAGAGACCAGGCCTCTATCATGGGCGCGCCTTCGGTATTCATGAAGGCCAGGAGCATGGCGATGACCAGGGCGAAGATGCCCGCGCTCTCG
>JAHLLJ010000129.1 GCA_020444205.1 Deltaproteobacteria bacterium
GTCGCCCATGACCGCGCCGCCGCCCAGGCGGCTGGAGCTGGAGCGCGACTGCTCAATGGAAGCCACGAAGACCTTGTTTTCACCAGCCGGGCCGATGGCCGCCACCTGGGCGCGGGGCTCATCAAGCTCCTCGCGGATAAGGTCCTGGGTCTCCAGGGCCCCCTTGCCCACCAGGTGGGTGGCGTCGCGAATCTCCACCTTGTCGTTGTTGATCCAGATGTAGACCCAATCCGGCGATTTGTTGCTGAAGATGACCTTGTCGTAGCCGGCGTGTTTGAGCTCGGCCGACCAGAAGCCACCCATCATGGGATAGGCCAATAGCTCGGATTGGGGGGAGATGAAGGTGACCACGGTACGGTTGGCGCTGAAGGCCGGAGTGGCGTTTAACAGGCCGGAGCTGAAGATCAGCAGGTTCTCGGGGTCAAATGGTTTGGTCTCCGGGGGCACCCGGTCCCAGTGAATCTTGACGCTGGTGCCCAACCCGCCCAGATGCGTCTCCAGGACTTTCGGGTCGGTCTCCACCCGCTCTATGTTGCCGGTGGCCAAGTCTATTTCCAGATTATAACCAGTCTCTCCGTACCGCATTATTACCTCTTTTAAATGCCGGCGGCGGGGATGATCTCGGCTTGTTGAGCCGGGCCCCGCCCTCAATTATGCCTGGTTACAGGCAGGCCGATTATACCTCTAGGCGGCGTGAACACATTGCAGTTATAATATGGCTACAATGTAACTAGATGTCAAGCCAAAACCTCCCTTTTCCTTAGGGCCTACCGACCGGGGTCCAGGGAGGTGTTGCGGGGCACAATCGCACGTAAAGGCATGGTCTTTCTTGTAGATACGCCTCGCTGCCGCGCTCCGGGGTTTAAGTAGCCCTTGGTACTGGGAGGCGGTTGAGCAAAGGGGCAGGCCGTTATACATCTCACGGAAAGCAACATAACCAATGGATAGGGCCTGGGGAAAGGAAATTTGACCCGCCACCGGTGCGGGGCTTATCATGAGCTAAAAGACATAACTAGTGGAATGCACATTAGTTTTGTAGCGAAAACTCCTGGGGTGATAGGGCCTTTCATCTCTTGAGCGCCCTGAGGGAACCAAGGCTGATCCATTTTCGCACCCCAAAACCCCATGAAATGAGTAGATAAATGACCGCAGGCCAACTTGCTCCCCCAAACCGCATCAAGGGAGCTCAACTCCCGGTCCCAAGCGGCTGGTGTCCCATATGGAGCTAGCTCCCAACCAGAAACGCGCCTTGTGCGGCATCTGCCCGGCCGGTTGCTGGATCATCGCCACCTATGATGATGTGGGCCGCCTGGCCTCGGTGGAGCCTGACCCCAGCTCTCCCCTGGGTATAACCTGCCGCCTGGGGGAGCACTCCCGGGAAATTCTCTACTCACCCAATCGCCTGAAAACCCCTCTGCGCCGCAAGGGTCCTAAAGGCACCTATGATTTTGAACCCCTTAGTTGGGACGAGGCCTTTTGCCTGATTACCGAGCGCCTGCAAGCCATTAAACAGAAGCACGGGCCCGAGGCCACCTGTGTGTACACCGGCAGGGGCAGCTTTGAACTGGCCATGTGCGACCTGTACCAGCCCAAGGGAGTGGCGGTCTCCTCGGCCTCCTCGCTGCTGTTTCCCTTTGGCTCGCCCAACACCATGGGGGTGGGCGCGCTGTGCTACGTGTCCTACGCCATGATCGCTCCGCACGTGACCTGCGGGGGCATGCACATAACCATGTTCAACGACCTGGAGAACGCCGAGCTGATTGTGGTGTGGGGAGCCAACCCGGCCACGGACAGCCCCCCGGCGGACTACCGGCGCATCGCCCAGGCAGTGAAGCGGGGGGCGCGCCTGGTGGTGATAGACCCCCGGCGCACCGCCACCGCCAAGATAGAAGGCGCCCAGTGGGTGCCCATCCGGCCGGGCACCGACGGGGCCCTGGCCCTGGGCATGTGCGCGGTGCTCATTGAAGAGGAGCTTTTTGACGAAGACCTGGCGGATAACTGGACCCACGGCTTTGACGAGTTTGCCGACTACGCGCAGCACTTTAGGCCCGAGGTGGTTCAAAGTATCACCGGGGTGCCCGCGCAAACCGTGGTGCGCCTGGCTCGGGAGATCGCCGGCGCCGGTGGAGCCGCGCCGGTGATGTACACCGGCCTGGAGTACAGCGACTCCGGAGTGCAGGCCATACGGGCCACCATCGCCCTATGGGCCCTGGCCGGGCAGCTGGACGTGCCGGGCGGGCGCTGCTTCAACATGCCCGGCAGCAGCTTTCCCATAAACCGCGAGCACCTGGTGGCCAACCCGGCCCCGGAAAAGGCCCTGGGCCGGGAGAGCTTCCCCCTCTACACCTTGTACCGGGAGGAGTCCCACGCCAACTGCCTACCCAAGGCGGTGCTCCAGGGCGAGCCCTATCCCATAAAAGGTCTGATCTCCCTGGGCGCATCTCTGTGCACCTCCTGGCCCAAGGCCCAGGTGTGGAAGGACACCCTGGCCGCCCTGGATTTTCTGGTGTGCATCGACATCTTCCATAACGCGGACACCGCCTATGCCGACCTGGTGCTGCCCGCCACCACCTGGTACGAGATCAACTCCTACATGACCTTTGGGCCGGTGTTCCGTTTGCGCGAGCAGGTGGTGCCCCCGGTGGGCGAGGCGCGTAACGCCTTTTTCATCTTCAGCGAGATCGCTGAGCGTTTGGGCTACGGCCACCTTTACCCTCGGAACGAGGAAGAGCTATTGCAACGCGCCCTGGAGGGCAGCGGTTTTTCCTTGGAGCAGGTGAGGGAAGCCGGGGGGCAGGTGAGCCTTCCCCCACAGATGATGCAATACAAGAAGTGGCAAAAGGGCCTGCTGCGTTCGGACGGCCAACCCGGCTTTGACACTCCCACCGGCAAGCTGGAGCTGTTTTCTACTATTCTGGATGAGCATGGTTATGCCGGGCTGCCCGAGTACGTGGAGCCCAGCGAGAGCCCGGTGTCCCGGGCCGACCTGGCGGTTGACTACCCCTTGGTGTTCAACTCCGGAGCGCGGGTGACCACCGACTTCCGCAGCCAGTTTCACCACATTCCAGGTCTGGTCAAGGCCCGGCCAGAGCCCACGGTCGCCATCAATACTAAAGACGCGAAGGAGCGAGGCATAGCGGACGGCGACTGGGTGCGCATCGCCTCCCCGCGTGGCCGGGTTCGGATGCGCGCCCTGGTTACCGAGGACATCGTGCCCGGCGCGGTGGATGCCAACATGGGCGGGGGCGGCCCCTTGGGCCCCAAGGCCTGGCAGGCTTGCAACATCAACGACCTCACCGACCTCAAGTACGATCCCATCAGCGGCTTCCCCATTTACAAGGCCCTGTTGTGCCAGGTGGAGCGGGAGCAAAGCGGCGAAGGGGCCGGGCAGGTGGACAGCGGGGAGCAAACCTCGGCCACGGTGTTGCCCGGCATGGCCGCCGCCCCCAAACAGGGGCTACGCATATACCTGGATCACAACGCCACCACCCCCCTGGACCCGCTGGTGTCCCAGGCCATGAGCGAGTTCATGGCCGGCGAGTTCGGCAATCCTTCGGCTATCTACCGCGAGGGACGCCAGGCAGCCAACGCCCTGGCCGAGGCCCGGCGCAAGCTGGCCTCTCTGCTGGGCACCACCGCTCGGCGCATGGTGTTTACCAGCGGGGGCAGCGAGGCCAATAACCAGGTTATCAAGGGCGTGGCCTTGGATCCCGGCAACCGGGACAAGCGCTTGATCACCTCCAGCGTGGAGCACCCCTCGGTGCTCAAGACCTTTGCCTGGTTGTCCGAGCTGGGCTGGGACGTGGTGCTGCTGCCGGTGGATGCCGGGGGCCTGGTGCGGCCGCAGGATTTGGCTGAAGCCCTGGAGCGCCCCACCGCCCTGGTGAGCATAATGACCGCCAACAACGAGACCGGGGCTTTGCAGCCCATCGCCGAACTGGTTGACTTGGCCCACCAGGCCGGAGCGTTGTTTCACACCGACGCAGTGCAGGCGGTGGGCAAAATTCCCTTGTCAGTGCAAAAGCTGGGGGTGGATTTTCTGTCCCTGTCCGGTCATAAGCTGCACGGACCCAAGGGAGTGGGCGCGCTGTACATTCGCAAAGGGCTGGATTTGGAGCCCCTGGTGCACGGCGGCGGCCAAGAGAGCGGACGCCGGGCAGGCACCGAAAACACCGCCTCCATCGTGGGCCTGGGCGCGGCGGCCGAGCTGGCCGCCAGGAACCTGGGCAAGATGGAGCGAGAGGTGGCTGCCCTGCGCGACAAGCTTTGGCAAGGCATCAGCGACCTGGTGCCCCAGGCCAGGCTCAACGGACCGGAAGATCAGCGTCTGCCCAACACGCTCAACGTTTCACTGCCCGGCGTAAGAGGGGAGTCCCTGGTGCTGGCCATGGATCAAAAAGGCGTGTCCCTGTCCTCGGGTTCGGCATGCCGCTCCGGCAGCCCGGAGCCCTCCCACGCCCTGTTGGCCATGGGCCTTTCCAGCGAAGAGGCCCACTGCGCCTTGCGCTTTTCCCTGGGCCGGGACAATACCGCTGAAGAGATCGACCACACCTTGGAAATGATGAGCCAAGTCATGGACCAAGCCGGCAGCCTGGTGCGTTTCGTGCCTTGCCGGTGACGAATATTTGGGAGCGCGAACATGCAGATGAAAGCCAACCAGATCGCGGAGGACCAGCGCCTGGAGATACGCAACTATCTGGACCTGGATCACCGCGAGGAGATGATGCGCCTGGTGGGCGAGGGACTTTCGGCAGAGCCCAAATGGCTGCACTGCAAGTACCTCTATGATCAACGCGGCTCGGAGCTGTTTGACGAGATATGCCAGACCCGGGAGTATTACCCCACCCGCACCGAGATGGCCATAGTTGAGCGCTACGCCAGGGAGATCATGGATTTCTTTGCCCTGGGCGGCGGAGACCTGGTGGAGATGGGCAGTGGCTCCAACCAAAAGGTGCGCCAACTCCTGGACGCGCTGCCTTCCCGTTCCCTGGAGCGCCTGCGTTACGTGCCCTTTGACATCAGCGAATCCGCCTTGGTTGACGCGGCTCGGGAGCTATTAGACATCTATCCCCGGCTCAATGTGATGGGCATTGTGGGGGACTACACCCGCCATCTGGCTGCCCTGCCTTCCGGGCGCAAGCTGTTGGTGTTTTTCGGCAGCACCCTGGGCAACTTCAACGAGCAGGAAGGCCTGGAGCTGCTCAAGGGCGTGGCCTCGGCCATGAACCCCCACGACCGTTTTCTATTGGGCTTGGACATGGTCAAGCCGGTGGAGGTGTTGGAGGCGGCTTACAATGATTCCCAGGGAGTGACCGAAAGCTTTCTCAAGAACATCCTGGCCCATCTCAACCGCGAGCTGGGAGCGGACTTTCCTTTGGAGCATTTCCAGCACAAGGCCTTTTTCAACGCCCAGCGCGAATGCATGGAAATGCATCTTCAGGCACGGCAAGAGTTGACCTGCCGCATAGACGATCTGGGCCTGGAGACGCGTTTCACCCCCGGCGAGACCATACACGTGGAGATAGCCCGCAAGTTCACCCCGGACGGGGCCAAGCAGATGCTGCGCCAAGCCGGTCTGGCGCCCACCCGCTGGTTCAGCGATGAGCAGGGTTGGTTTTCTTTGGTGGAGTTGGCCAGGGTAGGGTGAGTGGCTGGTGGCTGCTTGCGGGTATAAGGCAGGTTCATCGTACTTCTCGAGCATCAGCACCTAACAAAGCAAAACAAGGGAGGGAAAAATGCAACCCATAGGTCCTCTCATGCACGAACACCGTTTGATAGAGCGCATGGTTGGTTTGGTTGCAGAGCAGGCGGAGGCCATCAAAAGAGGCATTGCACCTGATTCAGAATTTATCGAGGATGCAGTGGAGTTCTTCAGGGTTTACGCCGACCGTTGTCATCACGGCAAAGAAGAGGAACTGCTCTTCAAAGAATTGGGCAGCAAAGACCTCACCCCTGAATTGTCGGCGATTATGCAAGAACTGATTGAAGAGCACAAACAAGGCCGCAGCTTGGTGGCCAGCTTATATCAAGCTAACAAAAAATATAGAAAAGAGGGTGGCGACTCTCAATCAGTTGTGGAGTTGCTGAACGAATTGTCGTCCTTTTACCCAGCGCATATCGAAAAGGAAGACAAGCATTTCTTCTTTCCAGTGATGGAATATTTTACCCGTGAACAGATGGACAGCATGCTCGAGGATTTTAATACTTTTGATCGCCAGATGATTCACGAGCTCTTTTTACAGAGGGTGGATAACTGGGAAAAGGTTTCCGAGCAAAGTGGAAGCGGCAATGCAGGGTGAGGATTTGGCACATGTTGGCACGAGAAAAAAATACAAAGGGCCCAGCCGAATTGGCTGAGCCCTTGATCTTGCGTGGAAGGGACAACGAGACTTAAACTCGCGGCCTCCGGTGTGACCGGATGCCTAGATCATTCGTCTTTCTCTGACTGCACCGCCTAAAGCCATCCTAGGGCACGAAATCGTCTGCTTTAATCGCAACACATCGGAACGCCGGATCGAATCTCCAGAACTGCGTAGAAAATATGCACATTTGAAAGTAAAAGGGCATTTTTTATGCTCAAAGCCCGTGAAAGGCCCACGGTGCCCGGAGGCTATGCCTATAATAATTATAGTATATTAATATTTATTATATTAATTGGTTAAACGGCATGCTGCATGCATCTCTTAGGGTAAGGTCCCTTCCGGAGAACACCGAACCTAGGGGGTAATCCATGGACAAACGCAAGCTGGTCTTCAACAGCGCCATCGTCCTGTATTTCATTATCGGTTTGGAAATATTGATCATGATCAGCCCCTTTGCGGGCTTTTTTTATTCAGCTTTCAACCCATTTCTCCTAGAGCTATCTCACCATGCGGCCACCAAATGGCTCAGCGCCTTTTTCTTGCCGCACATGGTGGTGCCGCCAAACGGCTTACTGAAGTTCATCCGGGTGTCGGGATCGGTTTTGTTCTTGGGTGGGCTGGCCATGTTTTTCATGTGCGCGGCCCAAGTCTATTTCAACAAGCTGTTCAAGAAGGGGACAGCTCTCAAGGGGCTCTATGCGTTTATTCGCCATCCGCAATATTTGGGGCTGGCGATTTCCGGTGTGGGACTTTTCATCCTCTGGCCGCGCTTTTTGGTGGTGGTGTTATGGGGAGTGATGGTGTTGTTGTACCTCCTGCTGGCCAAGGATGAGGAGAGGAGGATGCTCAAGGACTTTCCGGAGGATTATGGGCGTTATATGGAACGCACCGGCATGTTCCTGCCCAGGGGGGTGGAGAAGTACTTAATGCCCGCCGGCATGACGGGCAAGATCACGGTGGCCCTTTTGCTGGCCGGCTTGGCCATTGGGGGCGCGTTTTTCCTGCGCGGCTACACCATAGGTCATCTTCCCTTGTGGTCAAAGGGCGAGATCGCCGTTATGGCCATAGTTCCGGGCGACCTGGCCATCATGGAGCACAGAATGCCCGCCATCCTGAACCTGCCCCAGGTGAAAGCCAGGCTGGGCGCTGGCAGGGACTACCTGGTTTATTTTCTGCCGCGCAATTACATCATGCAGGGGCTCATTGCCGATACCGGCGGCAAGTGGAGGTTGTACAAGCAGCATCACGCCATCAGCATGATAACTGACTGGATATTCCACCCCTTCCGTCACCTCAGCGAGGGGCACCATGCCATGCCCGGCGCTTCCCACGCGGCCATGGGCGGGCAAGCGGCCCTAACGCGGCGGTTGATTTTCTTGGAGATTAAGGATGCGGGGTCCAGCCTACCTGACGGTCTTTTCGCTATCAACGCCCGGAGGATTCCGGTGTTTATGCTGGATATCAACGTACATGACCTGCAGGTGGCTGGTTTGCAGGACCTGCCCCGGGAGACTGGCTGGGGAACCGTGCCCACGCCTGTTTTCTAACTTTGGCAGGTTACCAAATAAAAGGACCGGCTTTTCGGCTGGTCCTTTGATTGCGCGGCGGGGACGACGCGACTTGAACTTGCGGCCTCCGGCTTGAGGGGCCACGATAAGAAGCGCACTACACTTAGCGTCACCTCACTGTGTGGCTTGAGACAGTAAGCATAAACCGACCGACTAAGCCCCAGGGCGCGGCAGGCGCAGCGAATGCTCGGTCCTTATCACGCCCTTTTAGTCGTACGGTGTCCAAGGCTTCCATGCCACCCACTTGGACATCCATCTCTTTAAAAATCTTGAGGATATTAGTTTCGTTGAATCCAGTCCTGCGAGTGATCAAGAATTTTCCTTGCGGACCGCAGCCTGCCAGAGGTCTCTACCTGCCGCCGGCCTCATTCCGAGGGAGCGTTACGTTTCAACCATCTAAATATCAGTTTTATCCTGATATTAACCTGATTAATAACCAATATTGCATTATTGATAGCTGTTACCCTCAAATATAATATAGTAGTTGCCTCTCATTCATTAGAAATATTAGAATAGAGGCTAATTGGGGGGCATTTTCACTGGGAAAGTCCGCGCCCAGAGGATATGAATCACACCCCTTCGATTCACATTCGCCTCGTGCCGCACTTTCCTTAATCCCAGTCGAATTGCCCTTTTTCGAACGTATACATAGCGAGCGAGGTTACCAATGCCACCTGCCCAGAAAGGAAACGGTACCCGCCTGCGCATGCTATTAGATCAGGTCATTGAGTCAAGCGAGGTTGAGCCTAACAGCCCTGAAATTCATGACATAGAGCACCTGATCAATGGGATGCACCAAAGCCGCAGGCATTTGGAACTGCAAAATCAACTGATGCGATCTAACAGACTGTATTTTCGCCTGTTCAACCTGGCCCCCTTGCCCATAGTGCGTCTTGACAAAGATCTTGAGGTAATCGAAGCCAACGAGGCAGCACTTAAAATATTTGGTCCCAGACGCCATCTATTGGGGATTTCATTTTCCACCTTTGTCGACGAGGCTTCCATTTCAGATTTCTACCGCTTGGTGCATAGCGTGGCATACGACGGGCGGAAAATGGCGAAAGAACTCACCCTGAAGATCTCCTCGCGGGTGCGGATTCCTTTCAGAGTTCATCTCGCCTCTATTTATGTTGAGGGGGAGGAGTTGGAAGGATACCTGCTTGACATGGAAGACCTTTCTCAACAAAAACAGGATAACGCGGAAAAACAAAAGGCATCCGCTAAATTTGAAGAGGTCAATGTCGCCCTCAGGGTCCTGTTGGAAAACCAGGAAGAAAAGTTGGAGAACCTGAAGGAATCGGTGGCTGCCAACAAAGCGCGCATTATCGATCCCATACTCAAAAGGCTATCCGCCAGCAGACTTACCGATGAACAAAAGAACTTGGCAGAGCTCCTACGCAAAAATTTAGATCAATTGACCGTCGACTTCGCCAAAAAGCTTTCTTCTCCTACTTATGGTTTGACCCCACGAGAGTTGGAAGTGGCCAACTTAATCCGTAGTGGATGGACCAGTGACGAGATTGCAGAGATGCAAAATATATCTTTGAGTTGCGTCTGGTATCACCGAAACAATATACGTAAGAAGCTGGGTTTGATAGGCGACAAGGAGCGGCTGACAGCTCATTTGCGAAAAATTAGCTGAGCCCGATAATCATAATTTTAAATTGCGAAAAATGTCAGGCCTGTCCTGATATATGGCTAATTATTAACAGATATTAACTTTTTACCACTCTTTCCACCCAACAATATATGATGAATGGGAAAGGTTTATATCTTTTCCCGCATATCTGCTTCCCGCTGCAAATTTGCATGAGACGATTTTACCTAAAAAGCATAATCGCCGTGTGCCTGGGCTGTGCGCTTTTGTCTTTGGTGGGAGGTTGCGCTACTGAGCGCTGGTGCAACGACCTAAACGACTACTCGACCCTGCAGACTGATCTTGGCCATTGCAGGCGCGTGACAGGCTTTTGGGGCCAGGTAATTCCGGGTTCCACGGATGACTGCATGCTCTCCATGGGCTGGAAACCATGCTCATCCAAGCAAGGCCGAAGTAATTAGACTCGCTATGCGGGCTGCATCGGGTCGAGCGGGGCCATCGCTCCATGTCTGAGTTACGTCTAGTTGGCACTTCAAAAGAGACAAGGGGTTAACCTTACTAGGCTAACCCCTTGTCTCTTTTTTGCAATTTTGGCGGGGACGACGAGACTTGAACTCGCGGCCTCCGGCGTGACAGGCCGGCGCTCTAACCAAAGCTGAGCTACGCCCCCGCGTATATATTTTTCTAAAACCGGTGTCGGTTCGGTCCTACCGCCACCTTCCTAAACGGGGATAGTGGTGGTAGGCGGAACAGGGCTCGAACCTGTGACCCCCGGCTT
>JAHLLJ010000130.1 GCA_020444205.1 Deltaproteobacteria bacterium
TTCCGTCAGAACACCGGCTGCACCCACTTGATCGTGGGCCGCGACCACGCCGGCGTGGGCGACTACTACGGCGGCTTCGACGCCCAGACCATCTTCGACGAGGAGGTGCCCGAGGGCGCCCTGAAGCTCGAAATCTACCGGGCCGACCACACCGCCTACTCCAAGAAGCTCAACAAGGTCATCATGATGAAGGACGCTCCCGAGGGTCACACCAAGGAAGACTTTGTGCTGCTCTCAGGCACCAAGGTGCGCGAGATGCTGGGCCAGGGCATTGCGCCTCCGCCCGAGTTCTCCCGCCCCGAAGTGGCCAAGATCCTCATGGACTACTACCAGTCCATTAACTAGTAGTTGTCCCTAACGGACCGGCCTCGGCCGCTCCGTTGATCCGACGCCAAAGCCCGCCTTCCGCCACGCGGAGGGCGGGCTTTTTTACCCCGCGCCCTTGCCAGAGGGGTGGCCCCGGCCTGAGAATGAAAAAGACCCCATCCTTGGAGGAGCACGTGGTTAAGAATTTCCAGGAGCGCTACCACCTATACCGTCGTCTGAGCCGCCGCCTGGCCGCGGTGATGGAGGTGAATCGCATCCTGGAGGCGGTGCGCGACGAGGCCAAGAAGGTGGTGCCCACGGCCATGGAGGCCTGCATCCTGTTACTTGATCCTAAGGCCACGGCCTACACCCGCCCCATGCGGTGCGACCTTTATGACACCCCGCGCGACTGCCTGAGCTGCAAGCGCAGCCGTCCAGCGGTGCAAAAAGCCCTGGCCCGGCGCAAGGCGGTGATGCTCAACCAGCCCGGCTTGGTTACCCGCCCCGACGGCACCGAAGTGGCCACCGGCCCCGAGGCGGCCATGCCCATCATGGTCAAGGGCGAGGCCTTGGCCGTGGGCTCGGTGCTGGCCCGGCCGGGCACCCGCTTCACCCAGCGGGAGTTACTGTTGATGCGCGATCTGGCCGACATCGCGGGCAATAATCTGTTGGTGGCCAAACTGCACTGGCAGGTGACCCAGGAAAAGCTCAAGATCAGCCAGAGCTTGCAACAGCTCACCCCCTTTGTGCCCCAGGCGGTGGCCCGCATGGCCCACGAGGAGCCTCAGGTGTTGGCCCAGGGCAAGCAGCGCCGTCAGGTGGCGGTGTTGTTTCTGGACATCGAAGGCTATTCCAGCCTGTTTTCACGCATGGGCGAGGAACAGGTCAACCAGCTGGTTGAGCGCTTTTTCTCCAGCTTCGTGGACCCCATCCACCGCTCAGGCGGAGATATAAACGAGACCACCGGGGATGGGCTGATGATCATATTCCCCGATGAGGACCCCGCCGCCGGAGCCCGCAAAGCGGTGGAGGCGGCTTTTGACATCCAGGCCACCGCCTCCATGAACAACATGTCCCTGGGCCTTGACTCCGACCCCTTGCGCCTGAAAATGGGCATCAACCTGGGTCAGGCCCTGGTGGGCCCCACCCGGTTGTCCGGCAGCCTGGGCAGCCGCATGACCTACACCGCCAGCGGCCAGGTGACGAACTTGGCCGCCCGCTTGTCCGACATGGCCCAGGGCGGCGACATCCTGATAAGCGAGGAGGTGCGCCGCCACATCGAGGGCCTGTGGCCCACCTACCCCCGGGGCGGGGTGTGCTTCAAGGGCATGGAAGATGAGGTGGAGGTGTTCTCGCTCATGGGCGAGTATTGATGGGCCTCATCTACTCGCGGTGGTGAAGATGATCTGATATCCCCCACACGGCTTGCCCGGGGCGGCCTGGGTCTGGAAGTTACCGTATCCTTCGGTGTTTATGCCCACCGCATAGGTGGTGCCCGGCGAGAGCTTCACCGGCAGGCGGCAGGTGCGCTCGTCCACGAAAACCGGCTTGCCCGCCACCACCGGGAAGGCCCCCAGCTTGGGGTTGGTCACCCAGGACCACCGGTCAAGGAGCATGTCTTGGTTGAAGCTGACCTGGATATAGGCCAGGGAAGGGTCCACTCCCTGGGCCTGGTTTGCCGGGATGGTGGCCGTTACCCGGCAGGGCTGGGCCAGGGCCGAAGTGGAGCCGAGCAGGCAAAAAAGGGCCGCGAAGGCCAGGATCAGGGGCAGGCGTTGGCCCGGCATTGGTCTCTCCTGGTTAATCTCTGGTGGCAAAGTACTCGCGTTTTTCCTTGGGCCACTGGGAACAGAAAATGGGCTGGCCCTTGGCCACCTTTTGAAAGCAAAGGCTGCAACTGGGCTCACAGGCCACGATCTCTCCAGCCCGGTCTTCCATGGCCTTTTGAGGCCATTGGGGATCGGCCAAGAGCACCCGGGCCAGGCCGATGAGGTCGGCCTTGCCCTCAACCAAGGCCGCCTCGGCCAGGGCCGGGTCCTGGATGCGCCCGGCGGTGATCACCGGCACCTGGACCGCTTGCTTGACCGCCTCGGCCAGGGAGAGCATGTAGCCGGGCTCCTTCTCCTGCTCTTTGCGCTCGGGCAGGAAAAAAGACTCGTAAGTTCCTCCCATCACAGACAAATAAGCCAGGCCCGCTTCGGCCAAACGGGGAGCTGCTTGCACCGCCTCGGCAAGCTGCAGGCCATCGGGCAGCCACTCGTCGGCCAGGAAACGATAGCCCACCGGGAACTCCGGACCCACCGCTTCGCGCACCGCCGCGATCACCTCCAGGGGGAAGCGCAGCCGGTTTTCCAGGGAGCCGCCATACTCATCGTCACGCTGGTTGGTGTGCGGCGAAAGGAACTGGGCCAATAGATAGCCGGTGCCGCCGTGCAACTCCACCAGGTCGAAGCCGGCCTCGCGCACCCGGCGGGCGGCCTGGGCAAAGGCCTCCACGATCTCGGTGATATCCTCGCTGCTCAGGGCCTCGGGGATCATCTCTCCCAAGGGCACCGCCGAGGGGGCCACGGGATGCTCGGTGCCATGGGCAAAGCGCCCGGCATGGTTGATCTGCAGCCCTGCCTTGGCCCCGCCCTTTTGGATAACCTGGGCCAGTTCAGCCAGGCCTTGCACGAAGCGGTCTTCATCTACGCGCAGGATAAAAGGCGAGCCCATGCCCCGGGGGTGCACCGAGGCGTTTTCCACCATGACCATGGCCGCGCCCGAGGCGCCCATCTCCCCGTAATGCTGGAGCAGGCGTTTATTCACCTTGCCGTCCAGGTTGGCGTAGCCCAGGTACAAGGGGGCCATGGTGATCCGGTTGGCCAGGGCCAGGCCGCCCAGCTCCAGGGGCGAAAACAAACTAGGGTATGGATTCATGGCATGCTCCACAGTGGCGGGTAGACGGGGCTTTTCTCCCAAAAATTAATCGCCTTGCGAGGGAAGCGGCTCAGTCGATCTTGAACACTTCGTCGCCGGGGCGGCAGCGCTCGGGCACCTTGATGCCCACGGTCTGGCCCAGCCCGGCGGTTTCTATCACAGCGTGCTCCTCTTGCATCGACTCCACGGCGGCTTCGAAATCAGTAGTAAAGCCGGCAAAGTGCAGGCGGTCGCCCACTGCCAGCGTCCCACTGGTGATGCGGATGGCCGCCACCATGGGTTTGGCGAAAAACTTAATGACCTCGCCCACCTTGCTCTCGGACATGATAGTCCCCCATTTATTGGTATTTCTTTAAGATAGCCGGTTACACCGCTGCATTGTCAAGACCAAGGAGCTAGATGATGATGGCTGGCCGTCCGTTCTTGGGGGGTGGGTCCGGGGCGGGGCGGTCTTTTGAGGTCATGTGGCGCAGGGAATGGCTTACCTGCTCGTACAGCTCGGGGATATCGTTCAGGGCCTTGATGGGCAGCACCGCTTGGCACACCGCCTCGGCGACCAAGTCCTCGGCTCCGCGCTTTTCCTGGGCGCACACATAAGAGGCCAAATCGAATATCTCTTCCAAGGCATTGGCAGCGTGCCGGGCGTGCTCAGGATTTTCAGGATCAAAGTCCTGCGTCTCATAAGGCGCTTGCACCGGTTGGGCAACTTTGTGGCCTTGCTGATCCAGACTGCCGCGGTAGCTGTCGCGGGCCGTTTGGCCGTGTAGCTCATCCAGGGGCAGCTCTCCCAGATGATCACCCATAACCCGTTTGTATTGCGCTTCAATCCAATCGGTGTACAAGGCTCGCACAGAGTCTGCGTCACGCCGGGCCAGGTTAAGGGCTCCCCAGCGTTCGTCCACCCAGCGAGGGCAAAAGGAAGCAAAGGTCGGCCCCAGCAGCCCAAGCCGCCGCCGCCGCAGGTTGTCCCACTCCACGGTGAACTGAGTGGTCTTGTCCCACCAGGCCATACCTCCATAGGCCGGATGGCAGTGGTTCAGGAGATGGTTTTCCAGGTGCTGTTCCCGCTCATCCAACTCTGGACGAGGCGGAGCATCGACGCAGGGATTCCAGTCGGTTCCCATGCCCTGGTAAAGGTGGTGGCGCTGGGGCAAAAGGGGCGGGGCTGGGGCCGGGTCCAGAATGTCGGCCAGTGAGCCAAGGTCTTGCAGGGCCTGGTTGGCCAGCCGGGGGCTCACCCGCGCTTGGCCCCGCCGCTCGGCTTCTTGCAGGCACTGGGAGCACAGGGCGTTGATCAGGCGGGGCACTCCTTGGGTGGCAGCGTGGATAACATCTATTGTTTCTTGAGGAAAAATGTCCGGGTCGCCGCCCGCCACGCGCAGACGATGCTTCAGATATCCGGCTGTTTCCCTCTTGTCCAAAGGGGCCAGCCGCTTCTGCCGGTGCAGAAGTTGGCTCAGGTCCTGTCCCTCGGATTGCTCCAGAAGGTTTTTTATTACCGGGCGCGAGGACAGGAACAGGTTGAAAACCCTGGGCTCTTCCCGGTCGGCGGTGGCCAGCAGGCGTAGCTCCAGGAGTTGTTCGGCGGTAAGGGCGTGGGCATTGTCGATAACCACCAGCAGCGTCTTGCCCTGAAGGCGGGCCTGTTTGATAAGCCCGCGCAGGGCAATGAAAAAATTGACCTTATTGTTGTATGGCCCGCCCATGCCCAGGGCCAGGGCGATCTGGTTGTACAGATCCAGGATGACCGGCGAGGGTTGGGCTACCACCCCGGCCACCGTGGTCTGGTCCAACTCCATCATCAGCGCTTTGAGCAAAGTGGTTTTTCCCAGGCCGGGAGCGCTATAGAGCAGGGCCCAGCCCTCGCGCTGGTCCAGGGCATAGACCAGGGCTGCCAGGGCTTCGCGGTGGGTGGGAGCCAGCACAATGAACCGGGAGTCCGGTTCCGGAGCAAAGGGGGGCAGGCCCAGGTTGAAGGCTTCCAAGTACATAATCCTAACTCAACTATGGACCGCGGGAAAAACGGTTCCGTGTTGAGGGCCAGCAGTTTATGAAAGCTATGAATAAAATAATCAAAGTACAAACTTGGGTCAATAAACAAACACCCAGGGCAATGGGGAAATTTTTCCGCTTGTGCTGTTTGGCCCGGCCGGGCCACGGCATTATACTGAGGCATGGCTTACTTAGGTATTTTGACCGCAGCCTTGAGCGTGCTGCTCACCTTGATCGTGGGATCAACCCCGGCCGGGCAGGCCAAGCCTCCCCTGGTCATTTCCCAGGCCCGGGCCGACCTGGACGGCGACGGCCGGGACGAGACCCTGGAGATGGTGCTGCTAAAGGGACGCCACTACCAGGACAATGAACCATGGTGCGGCTCTGGGCATAAATGGGAGGGCTCCTTTGCCCTGCGGGTGCGCCGGGAGGATGATATTCTGGACCAGCGGGCCTGGGGTGAGCTGTTTTATCCCCCTGGAAGACAAGAGGAAAGGGCCTTTTTCTGGGCGCCGCTCAACCTGGTCCTGGCCGACTACAACGGCGACGGTTGCCTGGATTTCAATCTGGGCGTGTATGGCTCGTGCAATGCCAATATCTACCGCCTGTTCAGCCTGAGCCGGCAGGGCCGTCTGGTGGAACTGCCAATGCAAGGCGGCCGCGCCCTGGCCGTGTCCGGGGCGGGGCATAGCAATTCCACTCCTATGATACGGGTGCGCGGTGGGGTACTCAGCCACACCTATTACGACAACGCCCGAGGCAGAGAGATAACCAACCGTTATCGCTGGCAAGACGGGCGGTTCATGCCTGTTGCTCCCAAGCCCTGAAATATAGATTAAAGCCAAATGACTCGTGAAAACGGGACGCCAATTTTATAAAATACTAAAGACAAATAGGTGATTATCCTTTTTGTGGCTGTCTACCGCCTCAAGCTTTGCTTGCAAGGCCCAAGGCGGAAGGGAGAAACCGGACCCCATAGGGTCTAATGGAGGGAAAATATGAAGGCGAGCCGCACTCTTGTGGTTGCTATGGTGATGGGGCTGGTGCTGAGTTTGACCCTGGCGGCGGGCTCCGCAGCTGCCGCGAGCAAAAAAGAGATAACCGAGGCGCGGGCGGAACTCCGCAAGATGGCTCAAGAAACCCTGGCGCGTTTATACAAAATGAGGCCCTCGGCCAAGACGGTCATAGCCAAGGCGGACGGGTATGCGGTTTTCAGCAACTTCGGCACCAAGATTCTGCTGTTCGGCGGCGGTGCGGGCAAGGGGATCGTGTTCGACAAAAAGGCGGGCAAGGAAATCTTCATGAAGATGGTCGAAGCCCAGGCAGGGTGGGGCTTTGGCGTGAAGAAGTTCCGCTTGGTGTTGGTGTTCGAAAACCAAAAGGATCTACAGAGGTTTGTAAACTCCGGTTGGGAGGTCGGCGGTCAAGGCTCGGCGGCCATGAAGATGGGCGAGGAAGGCGGTGCTTATGCCGGGGCCATATCGGTTTCCCCGGGGGTCTGGTTGTATCAGCTTACCGACAAGGGCCTGGCCATGGAGCTGACCGGCAAAGCCACCAAGTACTACAAGGACAGTGATTTGAACTGAGCGCCCCGGTTTTTGGCGCCAGCAATCCCACCATGGAAATTTGCCAGGGGAAAACCGACGGTGACAGTGATAATGCTTCTCATATTATAATTAAATTAAGATGGCCTGCCCCCATCGAAATCCTAGAGGAGGAGTTTTTTGGTTAAATCATTGAACTAGCAAATATCAATATTAAGGACTTCGACTCCTAGGAGTTCAAGGGCGGGTCGGACTATTGACACACTCCAAGGTATTTGGAGGTGGATGATGGGTCTGACAACGACCTTGAAGGGAGGGGGGAATACAGCTTTAGCAGGGGCGACCCTGCTGTTTGTGACCTTGTTTTTTGGTTGCGTTTCGGTTCAACCGATACCGACTGAAAAGACAGTATTAATTCCTGCCACCAAGATGAGGACGCTTATTAACGGGCAGGTGAAAAGCGACTTTATTATTTTACAAGCCTTTAAATACCGAACCATTGAACCGTACTACGTACAGCAAATATGGAAAGAAACCGACCTGGGAAGCCTTAGGGATGGCGAATGGTACGCGGATGGCTTTATGTGCGGGGAATTCTCCACCGCTTTTATGGACTACTTGAATAGGAGACAGGCAACACTAAAGGGACCACGTTGGGCCATTGGAGTGATTTATCTAACCAGACATACACAAATATGCTTCCTGGACACCCTGCTTCAACTGTGGCTGTTGGAGCCTCAGAACGGGGAGGTGGGCCGCATGGTCAGGGGCGCAAAAGTTAAGGCTATGATCTTCTAGGCAAAATAAGGATGTCTCCTGCCAAGGCGCGGAGTTGTCTGACTATCGAGTTGGGTGGTTTCAAGGGGAAAACAGGCATGAAAAAGGCCGTAGCGTTGTTCACGCTACGGCCTTGATAATTCTTGGCGGAGAGAGAGGGATTCGAACCCTCGGTACCCCGGTAAGGGTACACACGATTTCCAGTCGTGCACCTTCGGCCAGCTCGGTCATCTCTCCATATGCTTAGTTTGACAAAGTAAAGGCAGAGATACCCGAAAGCCGGGTGGATGTCAACCTGAGCGGGAAATGTTTTTAGATAATCAGGGGTGTACGCAGGCTGGTCTGCACCGGAGCGTCGCTGCCCCGTGCCTGGCCGCCCCGCCGCCCGGCCCTCTCCCGGGGCACCTGAGCATGGGGAGAGGGCGAAAACTCGGGATGCTCCCGCTGCAACACCGCCAGAACCGCGGTGCGGTACTCGGGGCGCAGCCTGAGGGCGGCCAGGGGCAGGTTGCCCCGCCAGACTGCCTCTACCAACAGATTGACCGGGCCCACGGGGTCATCGCCGTATACCCGCTGGGCCAACTGGTCCAGTTGCTCCAGCAAGGTCTCGGCATAGGCCACGTGGGAAGGATCGTTCAGGTCAAAGTTGTCCAGGCTGAAAGGAGGCTCGCCCAGGGTGGGGCTGGCCTGCTGATGGGCCGGACGACATTCCTGATAGGTCCTGATGGCCTTTTCGCCGTGAAGCTGGCGGGGGGCCAGGTCCAGCTGGCCTTCACCTTGGGAGCGCCCATACTGGGCTTGGACCCAGTCGTTGTAATCAGCGCCCCGGGCGTCGGCCTGCCGGCGGGCCAGGTTGAAGTCCTCCCACTCGGGGTATTCCCACCGGGGGCGGAAGGAGGTGAAATAGGTGGTGAGCAGACCCAAGTGGCGGCGGCGGGCCCGGTCCCAGATGTCGCTGAGCTCACGGGTTCGCTTCCACCAGGCAACGTTACGGTACTCGGCGCGGGCGGTGAGGAGGAGCTTATCCTCCAGGGTGGCCTCCACCGGGCCAAGCTGGGGCGGCTGGGCTTGGGCGGGGATCTCCTGCTCTTGCTCCAACTCGGCCTCGGCCTCGACATCGGGCTCGGTGGTAGGCGGTTCATCAAGTCCGAAGTCCAACTCGTCGGTCACCCCTTGCGCCGGCTTTGCAGCCGGCGTGGCGGACTGTTTCCGGGGTTGGGGCGATACACCCAACTCCCGCAGGGTGCGGCTGAGCAGGTCTTCGGTTTGACGGCGGTCAAGGTCCAGTAGGTGTTTTTCCAGCTGCTGGTACAAGCGGCGGGCCAGGGCGTTGACGCCGTCGGACTCAGCCGGGGGCTGAGGCTGAGGTTCTGCCTCGGGCGGCGCTTGCTGGTCTATCTCTTCCCAGGAAGGCTCGGCTTGAGCCTGAGGGCTCCCGCCCTGGTCTACCAGGCGCAGCCCCGTGGAAGTCGGCCTCACGTTAAGGGGAAGGCCGGGCCCCGGCTTTACAATGCGAATCAAACCGTCGGATTCCAAGCCACGAAGGTGGCGGTTCAAAAGTTGCTGACTCAGGTCAATGCTTTCGCGCACTTCGCTGCTGGTAGCCCATTCTCCCTCACGGCAAAGGGTAGCCACCACCTTTAGCACCATGCGCCGCGTGGGATGCAAGCGCGGGTGCTTGGAGGCCACCCAGGCATCCAAACGGACCGGTTCACCGCCGCCGTTGGTGCCGTTTTTGGAGAAGTTCACCATCTGGGTTCGATATCTCCCCGTACTGATTCAGGGGATACTAAAGCAAAACCGATGCCAAATAGCAGATTGGCGCCTGATGCCTCAATGCCGCCCTCTGGAGGCCCGCCAGACGAATCCGGGCCGCGCCGTTAAGCCTCCGTCACCCTTATAATGTGGTTTTAACTGACCAAATTGTCAACGGTAAAGGTTGGCCAATCCATAATAAGTGAAATGATACCAAATATTGGGTGACCATCTGTTGAGCCCCACCATCAGTGGGGTGAGTGCAAAATCCCCGAGTTTTCACTACGCGCCGCGAGGCCGGGTTTGGGCTCCAAAATGATATCGCGGCAGCCCTGTTGCCAGTCAAAATGAAGCCATTTTCAAAGAGGTTTTGGGGAGCTTGTGGGGGGTGAAACCGTCCAAGCGGTTGTAATTTCTAGCCACCCTTGAGGTGATATAAACGTCATAAAAATGGCTATTAGGTGGTGATACGTCAATAAAATGACTATATTTGTGACCTGCGGTATGGTCAATCCGGCAGCTTGCGCAGCCCCTGGGCCGCCTGTTCCAGGGTCTCGGCGCTTTTGCAGAAGCAGAAGCGCACCTGGGTGCGGCCCAGCTCGGGCCGGGAGTAAAAGCTGGAGCCCGGCACCGTGGCCACCCCGGTGAGCTCGATGAGCTTCAGGGCCATGGCCGTGTCGTCGGCGCAGCCGTAGCGCTCCATGAGGTGGGCCACCTCGGTGATGATGTAGTAGGCGCCCTTGGGCAGGTTGGGGTTGAAGCCCAGCTCATCCAGCACCCCGAAGAGCTGATCCCGGCGCTGGGCGTAGAGGCCTTTGAGCCCTTCATAATATGACTCAGGCAGCCTTAGCCCGGCGGCGCAGGCCTCTTGCAAGGGGTGGGCCGCGCCCACGGTGAGGAAGTCGTGAACCTTGCGCACCGCCGCGGTCACCTCCGGCGGGGCGATGACCCAGCCCACCCGCCAGCCGGTGGCCGAGAAGGTCTTGGA
>JAHLLJ010000131.1 GCA_020444205.1 Deltaproteobacteria bacterium
CTTGGCCTCGGGCTTGAGCAGCATGGCGGTGTTTTCCAGGTCCTTGCGCAGCTTCTGCACCTCTTCGGTGAGCTGCTTGAGCTCTTCTTCGAGCTTGGAAGCTTTGCGCCGCAGCTCAGCCTGAGACCTTTTGCCCTGCTTGCAGTCGTTGACCGCCTGCTCCATGTTGATCACCCCGATCTTAACCTGAGCCTGAGCCATGGCCGGCGCAAGCCAAAGCGCGGCCAAAAGCACCGCCATTAAGATCGAAAGTTTGCCGTGTTTGGACTGCAACATTATTAATCTCCCCTTTGTAACCTTTTGATGGGGGTTTTAGAACATACCGCCAACGGTGAACTCGAAGTTGGAGGTGTCGTCGCCGGGCTCGGGGTCGAGCACGTAGCCATACTCCAAGCGCAACGGACCCATGGGCGACATCCAGCGGATTCCGCAACCCACGCTTTGGCGCAGGTCGCCGAAGTCGTACCCCTGATCAGCGGTCCAGGCATTACCAGTGTCGTAGAAGACCACACCTGTAAGGCCCGCCTTTTCGAACAAGGGGAAGCGCACTTCGAAGTTGGCCACGAACATGCGCTCACCACCGATGAGGTCGCCGTTTTCGTCCTTGGGGCTCACCGATTGGTAGGAGAAGCCTCTGAGGGTGTTGATGCCGCCCAGGAAGAACTTCTCATAAATTGGCAGATCGCCGCCGGAGTGGCCTTCCATCCAGCCCAACTGCCCATGCAGCACCAGCACCGTCTTGAACCACATGGGGAAGTACCAGCCGCTGTTGCCGATGATTTTGTAGAAAGCGTTGGTGCCGCCCAACACGCCGCCGGCCCATTCCACGCTCACGTTGTTGTCCGAACCCCGGGTGGTGTTGAAGGTGGCGTCGCGGGTGTCGCGGCGAACTATGCCCTTCAAGCTGCTGGTGGTGTGGGTGCCTTCCTGATCTCGCACATACAAGGAAGCGCCCTTATCGATGTCGGTGATGTCGGCCTCTTCATACTTGTAGTACAGATAGAAGCGGGTATAGGCCAAAGGAGTGGGGAAGCCCCAGCGCAGCCGACCGCCCGTGGCCGTCTTGTCGTACTGGATGTACTCGCGCTCCCAGTCATAGAGGTCCACGCCGAAACTGATGGGACGGTCGAACAACCAGGGCTCGGTGAAGCTCAGGGTGTAGCGGGTGGACTTACCGCCCAAGGTGCCCCTGAGCTGAACCTGCTGGCCCCGGCCGAACAGGTTGGACTCGGATACCTGGCCCATGATCATGAAGGAGTCCTGGGTGGAGTAGCCCGCGCCGAAGGATACCTGGCCGGTTCGCTTCTCCTTAACCTTGATGTTCAGGTCCATGGTGCCCGGCGCCCCGCCCTTGCTGGGGCTGATGGTGATGTCCTCGAAGAAGTTGAGCCTATGCAAGCGCATATTGGCCGAGCGGATGCCGGTGGCCGAGAACAGGTCGCCTTCGGCCACGCCCAACTCGCGGCGGATTACCTTGTCGCGGGTGCGGGTGTTGCCGCTGATGATGATACGGTCGAAGTAAACCTTGGCACCCTTGGTCACCTGGAAGTCCAGGGCCACGGTGTGCTTCTTCATGTTTTGCCGAACCTGGGGCCTTACTTCCACGTAGGCGAATCCCCGGTCGGCGTAGAGCTCGTGCAGGGTGGCCAAGTCGGTGCGTAGCTGCTGGCGGTTATACCAGTCGCCCGGCTTGGTCTTGATCATAGCGCTCAGCTCTTTTTGCGGGGCGATGAGCTGGCCGGAGATGCCCACGCTGGAAACCTTGAAACGCGGGCCTTCTTCGATGTTGATGTTGAGTATCAGGCCGTCGGTTCCGCGGGTGATCTCGGGTTTGCCCACCCGGGCGCTCATGTAGCCGTGGTTGTAGTAAAAGTCGTTGAGCTTCTGGACGTCCTGCTCCAGCTTGGCCCACTCCAGGACGTGGTCGTCCTGGATCCAGGAAAGCCAGCCCTTCTCTCCGGTGCTCATCACCTCCTTGAGCTCCTTTTCGCTGAAGGACTTGTTGCCGTGGAACTCGATCTTGGAGATGTAGACCTTTTCGCCCTCGACGATATTGAACTTGATGCCCAGATCACCCTTGGGCAGGTTGATGACCTGGCTGGTCACCTTGACGTCGTAGTAGCCCTTGTCGCGGTACATCTGGATGATCTTCTGCTCGGCTTCCTTCACGGCGGCCGGCTTGTACACCGCAAAGCGCTTCAGGCCGATCTGGTCCTGCAGGTCCTTGGTGTCGATCTCCTCATTGCCATCGAACCTGACCTCGCGCACCGCGGGCTTTTCCTTGACCGTGATGGTGACCACCTTGCCCTTGGGGCTGTCGGCGCTGGAGATTTTCACGTCATCGAAATATCCCAGCTTCCAGATGGCCCGGAGGTCCTCATCCAGCAGCAGGGGCGAGAAGATGCCGCCTTCCTTGGTCTTGAGGACCGCCTTGACCGCGTCGGACTCGATGCGGCGGTTGCCCGCGATATTGACCTCGGCCACTTTCTCCCGGCCGCTGACCCTGACCGCCAACTCGCGGGCGATGCGATCGGTAAGCGCGGTGACCGACTCCAGCCCCGCGCCCTCAACAAAGGCCGACTGGGGTCTTTGCATACCCAGCACGTCCAGCACCTTGGCGTCCAGGGACACCCGGTTGCCGATCTTGGTGATGGAGCCGGTGATGGCGAAATCCGCCCCCATGCGGCCGGCCACCTTGCGGGCCAGGGTAAGGTCCAAAGGTTGGCCCGCGGCAGTCAGGGCCCGGTTCACCTCTTCGTTGGGAATAACCTGAACCCCCAGGGCGGCAAGCTTGTTTTCCAACATCTTCTGCACGTCGTCGCGCAAGTCGGTCAGGGGCTCCCGGCTGAAGATATGGAAGGGAAAGACCGCCACTTTCATGGCCTCGGCCGCTTGAGCCACGGCGGGCGCAAGAAGCAGCAGGGCCAGGGCCAATGCCAGCAGATTTCTCCTCATCACCGTTTTTATTCCTCGCTGGGCCCCGCCTGATCCAGGCTATAGGCCTTGCCATCGGCCAACCGCACCCGGCGCCCCAGCGCCCCGGCCAACCGTTCGTTGTGAGTGGCCACCAAGGTGGTGAGACCATGGCTTTGGTTGAGCCTCACCAGCATTTGATGCACCAATTCTCCTGTACGTTCGTCCAGATTGCCCGTGGGCTCGTCGGCCAAGAGCAAACTGGGGCCCAAAATAAGTGCGCGGGCCACCGCCACCCGCTGGGCCTCGCCTCCGGAGAGTTGAGCTACCCGGTGGGAACTGCGGTGCGCCACTTCCACCTCTTCCAAAAGCCCCATGGCCCTCTTCTGGGCCTGGGCCCTGTCTTGGCGGGCTATGAGCGCGGGCATCATCACGTTCTCCAAAGCGCTGAACTCCGGCAGCAAATGATGGAACTGAAACACAAAGCCCACATGGCGATTGCGAAAGGCGGCCAAGGCCGTCTCGTCCATCTGGAAAACGTCGCGTCCTCCCACCATAACCCGACCTGCGGTGGGCCGGTCAAGGGTTCCTAGGATATGTAACAAGGTGGACTTGCCGACACCCGAGGCGCCCACCACGGCCACCGTCTCGCCTTTGGCCACTTTGAGGTTTAGATCCCTCAGTACTTCCACCTGGTCCTGTGGCCCAAAGTACGTCTTTTTAAGCTGCTTTATATGAATGTAAATGGACTCGTCTGTCAAGTCTCGACCCCTTGAATCCGCAGGTTTCTCGGCCTATTCATATCGCAGCGCGCGAACCGGGTCCAGGCTTCCGGCCACCTTGGCCGGATAAATCGTGGCCAACAGGCTGATAAGCACCGCCGAGGCGGCCACCACGGCCACCATCAGGGGCTCCACCTGCACCGGCAGGGTGTTGATGGGATACACTGCCTTGGGCAGCTCGATAAAGTGATAGCGCGACAAAAGCCAGCAAAGCACCAGCCCCCCGCCGACCCCCACCACCGTGCCCACCAGGCCTATGAGCATCCCCTGGAGCATGAAAACCCGCCGCAGGCTGGCCTTGGTGGCGCCCAAGGCCTTCAAGATACCGATATCGCGGGTCTTTACCATAACCATCATGATCAGGCTGCTTACTATGCCAAAGGAGGCCACCAACACGATGAGGATCAAGATCACGAACATGGCGATCTTTTCCAGCTTTAGGGCGGCGAAAAGATTCTTGTTGGTGCTTATCCAGTCGCGGGCAAAGTACATGGGCCCCAGCTCGCGCCCTATTTTCCGGGCCATCTCGGGAGCCTTGTAAAGGTCCCGCAACATCACCTCCATGCCGCTGACCCCTTGGCCCAGGCCCAGGAAGCGCTGGCCCGCGGAAAGCCCCATGAACACGATGGACGAGTCGAACTGGTACAGGCCCGACTCAAATATGCCCACCACCTGGAAGGGCTCGGTCTTGGGCGCGCGGCCCACCGGCGTTTCCTCGCCCAGGGGGTTGATCACATTGAGAACCGAACCCACGCCCAGACCCAGGCGCCGGGCCAGGGCCGAACCCATCACCACGCCCCAGAGCCCATCGGCTAGGGGTTTGGCCAAACGTTTCAGGTCCCCGGCCATGAGGTGCTTGGCCAGTTCCTTGGCCTTGGGTGAGTCGGGAGCATCCAATCCGTAGACTATGGCCCCGCTGGCCGCGGCCGGCGCCACCAACATCACCTGCCCGTAAACTATGGGAGAAACCCCAGTTATCTCAGGATCCTGTTCAAGTTTACTCACTACTGATCGAGGTTTTTCGATAACCCCACCGGCCTTGTACAAGGTGACATGAGAGTTCATTCCCACGATTTTTTTGGTGAACTCGTCCTGAAAACCGCTCATGACGCTGAGCACCACGATGAGGGCGCATACCCCCAGGGCCACGCCGGCCATGGACAGGATGGTTATCAAATTGATAAAGGCATACTGACGGGCGCGCAGAAAACGAAAGGCCAGAAATACCTCGAAACGCATCAACCCTGCTCAGGCCTAAGCAAAGGGAAAAGTATGACCTCTCTAATGCTGGGCTGGTCGGTCATAAGCATCACCAAACGGTCTATGCCCATGCCCTCCCCCGCGGTGGGGGGCATGCCGTACTCCAGGGCCCGGACATAGTCCTGGTCCATGAACTGGGCTTCGTCGTCGCCCGCCTCCCGCTGAGCCACCTGCTCGTTGAAACGGCTGCGTTGGTCGTCCGGGTCGTTAAGTTCGCTAAAGCCGTTGCCCATCTCCCGCCCGGCGATGAAGAACTCAAAGCGGTCCACGATGTCCGGGTCCAGGTCGTTGGTGCGGCTCAGCGGGCTGATGTCGCGCGGAAAGCCGGTGACAAAAGTGGGCTGCCACAGGTTGGGCTCCACGGTGACGTCGAATATCTTGGCCAAGGCCTTGCCCAAGTTGTCGCTACGATCATGCACCCCGCCCATGGCGGTGGACATGTTCAGCGCCTTTTCACGGTCAAAGAGCACCTCAGGCGGAACCTTGCCCATTTCCAGCAGGGAGCTGCGGAAGTCTATGCTGTTCCAGGGCGGGGACAGATCCACGTTGCGGCCCTGATAGTCAAAGCTCAGGGTTCCCTTCACCGCCATGGCCACCTTGCCGAACATATCCTCGGTCATGGTGATGAGGTCTTCATAGGTGGCGTAGGCCTGGTAGAACTCCAACATGGTGAACTCGGGGTTGTGGCGTACACTCACCCCCTCGTTGCGGAAGTTGCGATTGAGCTCAAACACCCGCTCCAGGCCGCCCACGATCAAGCGCTTGAGGTAGAGCTCCGGGGCCACCCTGAGGTAGAGCTTCATGTTCAGGGCGTTGTGATGGGTTTCAAAGGGCCGGGCCGTGGCTCCGCCGGGGATGGCCTGCATCATGGGGGTCTCCACCTCCAGGAAACCCCGCTTGGTGAGGTATTCGCGCAGGGTGGACACGATGGTGGAGCGATCCTGGAAAATGGAGCGCACCTCCCCGTTCATGATCAGGTCCAGATAGCGCTGGCGGTAACGCTGCTCCACATCGGTGAGCCCATGGAACTTTTCGGGCAACGGCCGCTTGGCCTTGGTCACCAGATACAGCTGCTCCACCTTGAGAGTCAGTTCCCTGGTGCGGGTACGGAACAGGTGCCCCACCACCCCGATGATGTCGCCCACGTCCAACTTCTTGAAAAGCTTGAACTGCTCCGGGGGCAGCACGTCCTTTTGCACGTGAAGTTGCAGACTGCCGGTGCGGTCGGTGATCTTTAAAAAGGCGGCCTTGCCAAAAGAGCGGATGGCCATTATCCGCCCGGCCAGGGAAAACTTCAGATATTCCTGGTACTCCAGGCGGGCGGCGTCCAGTTGGCCGTGATTTTTAATCAATTCGCCGATGGTGTCCCGGGGCCGGAAGGTGTTGGGGTAAAGACTAAAGCCCAACTCCTGGATTTGGGAGGCCTTCTGACGCCGCTGCTTGATCAGGAGGTTTTCATCGCCGGCCGGGGCCTGCGCGGCTTCCTGGTTGGATTTTTTCTGGTTTTTCGCCACTGCCGCCTCTGTTGGTCCACCGGCTTTTCCGACCGGGGCGTCGTCGGGTTTATTCATGAACTAGGCTACTTTATCTACGCCGCCCCCCCGGTTTTGTCAAGTCGGGCACGGGTTCATTTTTTTTAAAAATACCCTTGACAGGCCTGGATTTGATAACCATACTTCCCATCGTGCGGGTTCGGCCCTGGCCGAGCCCGCTGCTTATGTGCCTAAGGGGCCGCCCTGCCGGCTGGAGACGGGGGGCCTTTTTTATAGCTTTCGATTGCTCAAGGAGTTGAGAAGATGCTGTGCACCACCACCCGCGCCGGCCACGAGTGCGCCTTTATGGAAAAAAATGGTTGTAACTTCAATGGCGGAACCTGCCACCCCGCGGTTGAGCCCTGCCTTGGCTGTGACCGTAGCGTGACCGTGGGAGACATGGTCTACTGCAAGAGCTACCCCGATCCGGCTGCCAAGTGGCGTTACGGCAACTGCAACTTCGCCACCCACGTCAAGGGCGAAACCCAGGAAGCCCCCAAGAACCTCAACCCCATCAAGGCTTCCAAACGCGCCCACGCTCGCTAGAGCAGTTTACCTTATTTGGTTTTACAACCCGGCCCTATTAGACAGGGCCGGGTTTTTCGCCGGCGCGTGCATCACCATTTCAAATTCGCCTTTAACGTAAAAAATATTTCTGCTTTAGTGGGTTTTTAGTAGGCTTTCTTTGTTCGCCCCCTGCAAGGAGGCTGCTGGTGCCTTTGCCCAACCAGGACGAAAAACCTGTAAAAAGCGTCAAGGGTTGGCCCTATGTGCTTGCTTTGGCGCTAATAGGCAGTCTTTTGTTTGCAGCGTCGGTTTGGTGGAACCTTGCCCTGCAAAAGGAGGATTTTGAAAACTCCGCCATCACCCTCGCGCGCACAAACCTGGAAAAAGACATTTACTACCGGCGATGGAACGCCCAATTGGGTGGTGTCTACGCTCCAGTAGGGCCCCATGCCCAACCCAATCCCTATCTCAAGGTACCGGAAAGGGATATTGAGACGCCTTCGGGCCGCCGCCTTACCTTGATCAACCCGGCCTACATGACCCGCCAGGTGCATGAGCTGGAATCAATGGGCACCGGGGTAGTGGGCCATATCACCAGCCTGAATCCCATCCGTCCCCAAAACGCCCCAGACCCATGGGAGCGCCTGGCTCTGGAAAAGATGCACCAAGGGGCCAAGGAAGACTTTGAGATCATCAACCAAGATGGCCATCAGGTCATACGCATGCTCAAACCTCTATACGTTGAAAAACCCTGCCTGCGCTGCCACGCCGAGCAGGGCTACAAGATCGGCGAGGTGCGCGGCGGCCTGAGCATCACGGTTCCCATCGAGGCCTTGCTTTACCACCTGGGCGAGGAAAACAAGTCGGTGATCATCACCCACTTGGTGTTCTGGGCCGCCACCATGCTGGCCATGATCTGGGTGGCCATGAAGCTGCAGCGCCATATCGACGAGCGCGACCAGGCCCGCCAGGAACTACGCACCCTCAGCGGCCTTTTACCCATATGCTCCCACTGCAAGAAAATCCGCGACGATCAAGGCGATTGGCAGGTTCTCGAGGAATACATCGTCCACCATTCGGAGGCTGACTTCTCACATGGCCTGTGCCCGGATTGCCTGGCCAAGTATTATCCCGATACCTATCAGCGGATGAAAAAGGAAAATAAAATATAAAACCGGACCGAGTGGACCCGGTCCGGCTGAAACCACCTGGGGTGTTTCTAGCTGAGTTTGGCCAGGGCAGCCTTGACCGAGGCCATGCCCTGGGTGATCTGCTCGTCGCTGATGGCAAAGGAGAAGCGGATGCAGGCGTCCTCGCCAAAGGCGATGCCCGGCACCGCGGCCACCGAAGCCTCTTCCAACAAAAAGTCGGCCAGGTCCTGGGAGCCGTTGATCTGTTTGCCCTCGAACTTTTTGCCAAAGTAGGCCTTGAAGCTGGGGAAGGCGTAGAAGCTGCCCTCGGGCTTAAAGCAGGTCACCTCGGGCAACTCGGCGATTAGCTTCATGATCAGGTCGCGGCGGCGCTCAAAGCTCTGGTTGCGCTCGGCCACGAAATCCTGAGGGCCGTTCAAGGCCTCTTCGGCCGCTTTTTGGGCGATGGAGGTGGGGTTGGAGGTGGACTGGCTCTGAATCTTGGAGCAGGCCTTGATCAGCTCCGCCGGGCCGCCCATGTAGCCGATGCGCCATCCGGTCATGGCGTAGGCCTTGGACACGCCGTTGAGGGTCACGGTGTTGTCGTATACCTCGGGGCTCAGGCTGGCCGTGGCAATAAAGGTCCGCCCGTCAAAAAGAATAGGCTCATACATCTCGTCGCTGATCATCAAGATACCCTTGGAGGCGCAAAACTCTGCCAGGGGCCTGAGCTCTTGCTCGCTATACACCCCACCGGTGGGGTTGGAGGGGGAATTGATGAAAATGGCCTTGGTCTTGTCGGTCACCGCCTTTTGAAGGTCAGCCAACTGGAGCTTGAAGCCGTCTTCCTCCTTGGTGGGTACGATCACCGGGGTGCCCCCGGCCAGGATGACCATGGGCGGATAGCTTACCCAATAGGGCGCGGGCACGATGACCTCGTCGCCTTCGTCCACCAGGGCCTGCATGATCAAGTATGAGGAGTGCTTGCCACCCACGTTGATCATCACCTGATCCATGGCGTAGTCCAGGCCGTTGTCGCGTTTGAACTTGTCGATCACCGCCTGTTTGAGCTCAATAGTGCCCGGCACCGGGGTGTAGCGGGTGAAACCCTCATCAATGGCTTTTTTGGCTGCCTGGCAAATGTGCTCCGGGGTGGGGAAATCCGGCTGGCCGGCCCCGAAGTTAATGATGTCCACCCCCTGGGCGCGCAGGGCGTCGGCCTTGGCGTTCAAGGCCAGGGTGGGCGAGGGCTGAATGCTCATCACGCGGCGAGATAGCTGCATTGCTGGCTCGTCTCCCAATTGGTTAGAAGTTTAAAGACACATAACATCAAATAATAGCATCGCACATCACTCCCCTCAACAAGGGTGGGCTTTTTACATTTGACAAACGCACCCCTTGGGGAGTAATTCATATACACGCCCGCAAGCCAGCGGGCCATAGCGAGTTGCTGGGGGAGCCCCTTTTGGGCTGAGAGTACGCCGGTGGGCGGCGTAGACCCCTTGAACCTGTTGGGTAATGCCAGCGTAGGGAAGCACGCCGCGCCACGATGTTGAATTGGGCCGGTTTCCTTACGGAGGCCGGCCTTTCGCTTTTTGGCGGGGCCGGCGGAAAGGACTTGATTCATGCTAGAGGAAGTCACCATCAGCAAAGCCATCATCCGCCGTTACATGGAAAAGCTGGAAGAGCATCTGGAGATTGACGTGGCCATCGTGGGCGGCGGCCCGGCCGGGCTGGTGGCCGGCAAAAAGCTGGCCGACGCGGGCCACAAGGTGGCCATGTTCGAGCGCAAGCTCTCCATCGGCGGCGGTATGTGGGGCGGCGGCATGATGTTCAACGAGATCGTGGTGCAGGAGCAGGCCAAACGCATCCTGGACGAGTTCGACGTGCCTTGCCGCGAGTTCGAGCCCGGTTACTACACCGCTGACAGCGTGCTTTGCGCCAGCACCCTTTGCTCCACCGCCACCAAGGCTGGGCTCACCATCTTCAACCTGGTGTCCATGGAAGACGTGATGATCCGCCACAACCGGGTCATCGGCCTGGTGCTCAACTGGAGCTCGGTGGAGATGGCCGGGCTGCACGTGGACCCG
>JAHLLJ010000132.1 GCA_020444205.1 Deltaproteobacteria bacterium
GTACGGCTACAACGACCTGTACATCGGCGTGCCGGTGAAGCTGGGCGTGGGCGGAGCCGAAGAGGTCATCGAGATCAAGCTCACCGACGACGAAAAGACCGCTCTGGACAAGAGCGCCGACGCGGTGCGCGGCTTGGTGGATCTGCTGGCCGAGTTGGGCTTCTAAAAAGCCTGCTGAGCCGCCTCGCGGCCTGCTGAAAGCACGACGGCCCGGAGTGATTCAATACGCTCCGGGCCGTTTTTTGCCATTAGCTTTATTTAATGTAATTTATTAAATATCTTTGTATCTATATTTATTACTTTACTTTTTTAGCATCTTCATACCCAATAGGAAGCGGAGCAGGTTAAAGCGCTTTATCAAGGGTTCGTAGATTGCCATGATGCCCGCAAAGGAAAGCACCGCAATGAGGCCGAACTCCAGCAGGGGGCCCAGGTCCCAGCGGATCAGGTAGTAGCCGACCACATAGATGACCGAAAAGTGGATAACGTAAAAGGGCAGCACCGCCGGGTTGGCATAATCCAGGGCGGGGTTGTCCCGGTTGAGCAGGCGCTCCCCCAGCCCCAGCAGGGCCAGCACCCAGCACCAGCCTGATAGCCCGCGCAGGGCCAAGACCAGCATCCACGCCTGGCGGTCGAAGGGCAGGAGGGCGCCGTCCGACCCGTGCCGGGTCATGCCGGGGACCACCAATGTGAGCCCGAAGTGCGAGTCCAAATGCAGCCAGGTCAGGACCACAGCCGCTGCCAGGCTCATCCAGGCAAAGCGCCTGATGACCTCCCGGGTGTCTTGCCTGCAATAGAGGACATAACCGCAAAGGAAGAACACCAGGAACGACAGCGGGTCCCAGCCCCCGGCAATGCGGGTGAGGCCCAGGCCGGCCGCTTCGGCCAGGACCGAAGCCGCCGACACCGGCACAAACAGCAACAACAGGGCCCATGGCCGCTGGAACACACCGCCAACCCTGGTGAGCAAACTGCTTTTGCTCTTGCCGAAGTTGATGAACAGGGGCAAGGCGATCAGGGAAAAGACGAACAAGTACAGCAGATACCAAAGGTGAGTGCCCACCCCCGGCGGCGCGAAGTTTCCCCCGGCAAGGTATATGCCGTCGAAAAAGTGCGGGTACCAGGCAAAGAAGTTCAGCGTTGTCTTGCCTTGGAACAGCCTCTCGAAGTAAACCTGCAAGGGATTGATTATAAAAGTGCCCACAAACAGCAGGGGCACCAGGATGCGCAGCACGCGCTCCTTGAGAAACCCGCTCACACGGCGAGCGCGAAAGGAAAAAAACACTGCCGCGCCGGAGATCACGAAGAACAAGGGCATCATCCAAAGGAAGTTGAACTCCCGGAAGGCGGACAGGGCCAGGCTGCGCGGCTCGTCGAAGATGGTGAAGGTGTGAAAGTCGTAGAACTTGGCGCAATGGTGCAGGAACACGAACAGGATGGCGATGACCCGCAGCCAGTCCAGGTAATACAGCCTGGCGCCTGACGGCTCCGGCCTAACCGGCGGCTTTATGAATGAGGTGTCAGTCATTTCTTCTCCCCAAAAACGGGCGAACCGGCAAGCTCGCCCTACAGTTGCATCGGCAACCAAATTTAAATCGGCAATCTTGGAGAAGAATCAGAACGTTGTATTCATGCCGAGCGGCCGCCCCGGCCTATAGGCCCAGGTCGTCGCTGATTTCGCGCATGGCCTCCACAGCCAGGGCGGAGAACTCGGGCAGGGGGATGCCCAACTCTTCGCAAAGGCGGATGTGGTCGCGGTTGACGCTGGCGGCAAAGGATTTCTCCTTCATGCGCTTGGTCACGCTCTTGGGCTTCACGCTGGCCAGCTTTTTGTCCGGATACACCAAAGTGGTGGCCACCACCAGGCCGGTGATGGTCTCCCCGGCGGTGAGGGCCAGGTCCAGGGGTGTGCTGCGGGTCAGGCCCAGGTTCTCGGCGTTGTGGGCCTTGATGGCCGAAACCACCTCTTGGGGCACGTCGGTATCCGCCAACAGCTCAGCGGTCACCAGGCCGTGGCGGTGCATCTCGTCGGCGGTTTGGCCGTAATCCAGATCGTGCAACAGCCCGGCCAAAGCCCAGGTTTCCTCGTCCTGACCCAAACGGCGGGCCAGAGCGCGCAAAACCACGGCCGAGGCCAGGCTGTGCATGCGTATGCGTTCGTCGTCAACCTGACTCTTAAGAAGCTCCAGGCCGGCGGCGTAGTCCATGACTAGCCAGCCGCTGACAGGCGCCGGGTCTTCTTCTTCAGGCGGCCGATACGCTTACGCAGAATCTCGACCTGCTTCTTGTCGCCCTCATCGCGAGCCTTATCGCGGCCGGCCTTGAGCTCTTTGATCTCGGCCTTGACCTTGGCGATTTCCTTGGCAAAGAGCTTGGTGCCAGACTCATCGTCGATGCCGATGGCCTCTTTGATGGCCTTGAGCAGCTCTTCCTTGTTCATGCTGTGCACGCCTACGATGTTGCCGATTTGCAGGCCGTACTCCCTGAGCTCCTTGGCGGTCATTTTCTCCAAGGGCTTGGGGGGATCGGGGACTTCGACCTCGATCACGTTGCTTTCGGCCGCGGCGGCGGGCTCTTCGCTGGTTTGGGCTTGCAGGGTTTCCTCGTCAGCCATGTCTTGTCTACTCTCCTGATTTTGCTTAGCGAAGGGGGCGCACGGCCCCCACCGTTGAATGGGGGAGTTTACTCGCTGGAGCCCTTCTTTTCAACCATTTTAAGAAATGGCTTGAACAGGTCAAGGGGCAAGGGGAACAAGGTGGTGCTGTTGTTTTCGCTGGCCACCTCCCTGAGGGTCTGCAAATAGCGCAATTGCAGGGCCTGGGGATGGGCGCTGATTATCTCCGCCGCCTGGGCCAGCTTCTCGGCTGCTTGGAACTCACCTTCGGCGTTGATCACCTTGGCCCGCCGCTCACGCTCAGCCTCGGCCTGACGAGCCATAGCCCGCTGCATCTCCTGGGGCAGGTCAATGTGCTTTACCTCCACGGTGCTCACCTTGATGCCCCAGGGATCGGTGTGCTGGTCCAAAATCTGCTGCAACTCGCCGTTGATCTTTTCCCGCTCGGATAAAAGCTCATCCATCTCCACCTGGCCGCACACGCTACGCAGAGTGGTCTGGGCCAACTGGCTGGTGGCGAAAAGGTAGTCCTCCACCTGAATGATGGCGTTGGTGGGGTCCATGACCCGGAAATAGAGCACCGCGTTGACCTTGACCGACACGTTGTCGCGGGTGATGACGTCCTGGGGAGGCACGTCCATGGCCACGGTGCGCAGGCTCACTTTGGTCATGCGGTCGATTACCGGTATGAGGATGATGAGCCCTGGCCCTTTGGCGGCGATGACCCGTCCCAGGCGGAAGATCACTCCCCGTTCATACTCCTTGAGCACCCTGAGCGACACCGCCAAGAACAGGATGAACAGGATTATCACCGGCAGCAGTCCGCCCAGCAGCGAAACGATGCCTGATATGAAGCTCATAACTCTCGTCTCCTTTAAGCTTTCCGCTGGTCTGGCGGCAGGGGCCGCACTTGGATTTCCAGGCCCTTGACCTCGACAACCTCCACCTTTTGTCCCGGCTCCAGGGACTCACTGCTATTGTAGCGCCACAGCTCGCCCATCAAACGCACCCGCCCGGCGTCCACCACCACCCCGGCCGCGCCCACTAGGCCCTCTTGCCCGGTGACCGCCTTGGAAAGTTGGGCCTTGCCGGCAAGAAAGGCCACCCCTCCGAAAAACAGAATCATGGCCAGGGCGGTGGGTATAAGCACGGTCAGGGATATGGCCACCACAGTTTCACCCGACTTGAACAGCATTACCGAGCCCAGGATAAGCGAGGCCGCCCCGGCCAGGGACAGCATGCCGTAGCTGGTGATCTTGATTTCGGCAAAGAACAGCACCACGGCCAGGCCTATGAGGGCCAAACCGGCGTAGCTCACCGGCAGGGTGCTCATGGCGAAAAAGGCCAGGATCAGGGCCAGGCCGCCCACCACGCCGGGGAAGACGGCCCCAGGATGGCTGAGCTCGAAGTAGAGGCCGGCCAGGCCGATCATCAGCAGGATGTAGGCCAGGTTGGGGCTGGCCAAAAGACTCAAGAGCTTTTCCCGCCAGCCCGGGCGGTGGAAGCGGATGGTCACACCCTTGGTGTCGATGACCTTTTCCCCGGCCGCAGTGGTCACCTTGCGCCCCTGCAGGGCCTGCAACAACGCGCCCAGGTCTCTGGCCACGATATCGGCCAGGCCCAGCTCCTTGGCCTTGAGGGCGTCAAAGCTGGTGGACTTGACCACCATCTCCTCGGCCAATTTGGGGTCGCGGCCCCGTCGCTTGGCCAGGCTCACGGCCAGGGCCTTGAGGTCGCTAACCGCCTTTTCGCCCATGGTCCCTTTGATATCCTGGCCCTGCCCTCCCACCGGATGGGCCGCGCCCACATGGGTGGCCGGGGCCATGGCCGCCACCGGCGCGGCCAGCATGATGAAGGCCCCCGCGCTGGTGGCCCGGGCTCCGGCTGGAGCCACGTAGACCACCACCGGCACCGGGCAGGCCAGGATGGCCTTGACTATCTCGCGCATGGAGGTGACCAGGCCGCCGGGGGTGTCCAGGCGGATAACTACCAAAGAGGCCGAGGCCATGGCCGCCTGTTCCAGACCGTCGACCAGATACTCGGCGCTGCCCGGGTTGATGGTGTCGCTAAGCTCGATGACCCACACTTGGCCGTCGGCTCCCTGGGCCGAGGCCGCGCCGCAAAGGGCCAGGGCCAAGAGCAAGGCCAAAAGCATGGAAACCAGGTAGCGGGGCATGGCCGCTCCAGTATTTAGGTTGTGGGGCCCTTTAACAGGGCCTTCAAATCAGCGTAGGCCAGGGCCTTGGCCTCTGGGGTGCGCAGCAGATAGGCAGGATGATAAGTGGGCAGCACCGGCACCCCCAGGGCCTGGCTCCATTTGCCCCTCAAACGTCCCATGGGCGCATCGCTATTCAGCAGGGCGTGGGCCGCGGGACGGCCCAGGGTGCAAATGGCCGCCGGAGCGATAATCTTGACCTGGGCCTCCAAAAAGGGGCGGCAGGCAGCCACTTCCTCGGCCTGGGGATCGCGGTTGCGCGGCGGGCGGCACTTGACGATGTTGGTGATGTACACCTGCTCGCGCCTCATACCCACCGCGGCCAGCATGGCGTCCAACAGCTTACCCGCCGGGCCCACAAAGGGCAGCCCCTGGCGGTCTTCCTGCTCTCCCGGCCCCTCGCCGATGAACATGATGCGCGCGTCTTCGGGGCCACTGCCGAACACGATCTTGTCGCGCCCCTGGCTAAGGGGGCATCTAGTACATTCTCCCATCCATTGGCGTGCCTGGGCAAGGCTGGTGAGGCGGGGGGTGGGCGCGGCGGGCATCACCGCATCCATGAGCTGGGCCATCTCCTCCCGGCTGCCCGCCACCTTGCTCAGGCCCAGGCGGGAGCGGCAGGCCAGGTTGTCGGCCAGGTCCGCCAGGCGGCGGGAGTCGGTCACCTCAGGCCCTTTCCAAAAGGCGGGCCACCCGGTCCAACAGGCGCTGGGCCACTTCCTGTTTGCTCAGAAGCGGCAGGGTCTCGACCTCACCGTCCGGAGTAAGGAAATGCACCCGGTTGGTTTCCACGGCAAAGCCGCTGTCCGTGGCGCTTACATCGTTGGCCACCATGAGGTCCAGATTTTTGGCCTTCATCTTGGTTCCAGCGTGGGCCAGCACCTCATCGGTTTCCGCGGCAAAGCCCACCAGGAGGCGCTCGCCCTTGTTCTGGCCCAGGGAGGCCAGGATGTCGGTGGTGGCCACCAGCTCGCAGGTCTCGCCCTGGCCGGTCTTCTTCACCTTGGTGGGGTGGCAGTGAGTCGGGCGAAAGTCGCCCACCGCCGCCGCCTTGATGATCACCTTGTGGTCCGCCGCCCGGTAGGTAACCGCCTCGGCCATGTCCTGGGCCGAGGTGACGCTAACCACCTCCACCCCAAAGGGCGGCTCCAGATGAGTAGGGCCCATAACCAGGGTGACTTTGGCTCCCCGGCGCCGGGCCACGCGGGCGATCTCCAGGCCCATGCGGCCGCTGCTGGGATTGGACAGATAGCGCACCGGGTCCAAGTGCTCGCGGGTGGGTCCGGCAGTGACCAGGATGGGCACCCCCTCCAGGTCGCGGGCGGCCAAGAGGTCCAAGACATGCTCGGCTATGAGCGAGGGCTCCACCATGCGCCCGGGCCCCTCTTCACCGCAGGCGGTGTGTCCGGCGGCCGGCCCCACCAAGCGCACCCCGCGCGAGGCCAGGCGCTGCAGATTCTCGCCCACCGTGGGATGAGCGTACATCTGGGGGTTCATGGCCGGGGCAATGAGCACCGGGGCGGTGGTGGCCAGCATGATGGTGGACAAGAGGTCGTCGGCCAGGCCCATGGCCGCCTTGGCGATGAAGTTGGCCGTGGCCGGGGCCACCGCCACCACCTGGGCCCAGCGGGCCAGGTCTATGTGGCTGATGGTGGCCTCCTGGTCTGGGTCGAACCAGTCACCGGGCACCGGGTGTCCGGTGAGAGCAGTAAAGGTGAGTGGCCCCACGAAACGCCGGGCGTGATCGGTCATCACCACCCGCACGTCGCAGCCCTCCTGGTTCAGGCGGCTGGCCAGCTCGGCGGCCTTATAGGCGGCTATGCCCCCGGTAATGCCCAGGAGCACCCGCGGTTTATCGTCGTTTTGCTCCATCAATCCACCGTGGGCGCCACCCAGATGGTCACTTCGGTGCTGAAAGTGTCCTCCATGATATTTATCACCGCGGTCTTGCCCTTCTTGGCGAAGAACAGCACCACCCGGGGATACTTGTAGGAGCCCTGGAGCACCCAGTTGTCCTTTTGCATGGAGTCGATGAAGAAGTTGATCAGGCTCTGGACCTCCAGGTTGTCGGTAAACACCAACACCCCGGCCTTGAACTTGCCGGCCCTGAAGATGAGCGAGCGCTTCTTGTCCAGCTTCAGGGCATTGGGCACCTGGATGTCGTCAAAGTCATAGTAACGCCCGATTGCCGCCGGCGCGCTGCCGCCCTTACCCGTCTTTTGGTCCTGTGCTCCGGACTGGCCGGACTGGGCGCCCACCGGCTGGGCCGAGAAAATAGAGCATCCACCAAGCCACAGCAGGCTAATGCCCAACAGGGCCACCAGGGCAATTTTACCGAATCTCATGATATGGCGACTCCCCTCTTGCATGGATTGGGGCCAGGTAATTCGCATTTATAAACGGGCCACCACCAACTCGTCCATGTCCTTGCGCGTGGGCTTGCTGGTACCGCCGTCAGGATGGCCCAGAGCCATCACGGCCATAAGCTCCAGCTCTTCGGGCAGGCCTACCACTTCGCGCACCTCTTTGGCGTTCTTGAGTATCTCGCCCAGCCACACCGCGCCCAGGCCCAGGCCGTGAGCCATCAGCAGCATGTTCTCCAGGCAAGCTCCCACCGCTTGGTGGTCCTTAGTGTCATTGTACATGGATGGCAGGTGGATAAAGGTGCAGATGAGCACCGGGGCGTTTTTGATTACCGCGCCGAATTTGGTGTAAGAGGCAATCTTGGTCCGCAGCTCGGGATCGCGCACCACGCAGAGGCGCCAAGGCTGGTTGTTGTTGCCGCTGGGAGCCCAGCGCCCGGCCTCCATGATGGTGTTGATCATTTCGTCACTCACCGGTTCCGCGCTGAAGCGGCGAGTGCTACGGCGGGCCTTAATGAAATCCAGCAATTGTTCGTCTTGCATGTGAACTCCCTTTTGTTGTTAACCGGCATGGTAACAAGGTGCTCCAGAGGCGTCAAGCGCCCGGCCTGGCGGGCAAAACCCCCTTGCGCCCTTTGCCGCCCCCGGCTAGACTGACAGCCAGGGGCCTAGCCGGAGAGCCCCTTTTTTGCCGGAGGCTTCATGACTAAGATAACCGCCGCGCTCATATTTTGCCTCTTTTTTGCCCTGGCCCCAGGGCAGGCGGCGGCAGTGGACAACGGCGGCTCCCTGGTCATGGGCACCATCGGCGACGCCACCAGCATGATCCCCATGATCACCTCTGACTCGGCCAGCCACGAGATGAGCGGCCTGATCTATAATGGCCTGCTTAAATACGACAAGAATCTCAATCTGATAGGCGATCTAGCCGAGTCATGGGAAGTAAGCCCGGACGGCCTGACCATAACCTTTAAGATACGCAAGGGGATACTCTGGCAAGACGGCAAGCCCTACACCGCGGGGGACGCCCTGTTTAACTATCAATTCATGGTGGACCCCAAGACCCCCACCGCCTACTCCGGCGACTACATGAAAGTGACCAAGGCCGAGGCCCCGGACGAGCACACCTTTGTGGTGCACTACAAAGAACCCTTCGCGCCGGGCTTGGCCTCCTGGACCCTGCTCCAGATGCCCCGCCATCTGCTGGAGGGCAAGGACGTGCGGGCTTCGGAGTTAAACCGCCAGCCCATCGGCACCGGTCCTTATGAGTTCGTGCGCTGGGACGCGGGGGCTCGGTTGGTCCTGCGTTACTTCAAAGACTACTTCAGGGGCCGGGCCCATATCTCCCAGGTGACCTACCGGGTGATACCGGACACGGCCACCATGTTTTTGGAGCTCAAGTCCGGCAGTCTCGACTGGATGGGCCTTACCGCCCTGCAATACCGCCGTCAGACTGAAAGCGACTTTTTCAAGAAGAACTTCGCAAAGTACCGCTACCTGGCCTCTGCCTATACCTATCTGGGCTATAACCTCAAGGACCCCCGATTCGCGGACAAGCGGGTGCGCCAAGCCCTGAGCTACGCCATCAATAAAAAAGAGATCATCAAGGGGGTGCTCCTGGGCCTGGGAAGAGAGTGCACCGGACCATTCAAGCCGGGCACCTATTGGTACAACCCCAAGGTGAAGCGCTACCCCCACGACCCGGCCAAGGCCAAGGATTTGTTGGCGCAGGCGGGATGGAAGGACCACGACGGCGACGGGGTGTTGGATAAGAACGGAAGGCCCTTTGAGTTCACCATAATCACCAACCAAGGCAACTCCTACCGGGCCAACACCGGCGTGATCATCCAGCAGAGGCTCTCCCAGATCGGAATAAGGGTGAAGCTGAGGACCGTGGAGTGGGCCGCCTTTATCAAGGAGTTCATCAACAAAGGCCGCTTCGAAGCGGTGCTTTTGGGCTGGACCACCACCCCAGACCCGGACCAGTTCGACATCTGGCATTCCTCCAAGGCCAAGCCGGGCCAACTCAACTTCACCTATTACAAAAACCCCGAGGTGGACCGCATCCTTACCGAGCAGCGGCGCATCTTTGACCGGGAAAAACGCCGGGCCCTGATCTTCAAGCTTCAGGAAATCCTGGCCGAGGAGCAGCCCTACACCTTCTTGTATGTGGCCGACGCCTTGCCCATCCTGGCCGCGCGCATCAAGGGCATCAAGCCCGCTCCGGCGGGCATAAGCTACAACTTCACCGACTGGTGGGTGCCCAAAGCTCTCCAGCATCCGGCCATGACCAGGTAGCCACCCATGCTCACTTACTTAGCCAAACGCCTGGCCATGATGGTCCCCTTGCTCGTGGGCATCACCTTTATCAGCTTTCTGATCATGCATTTGGCGCCGGGCAGCCCCACCGACCTGGCCACGGACCTGAACCCCAAGATGAGCGAGATCGCCAAGGAGCGCCTGACCAAGCTCTACGGCCTGGACAAGCCCCTGCCCGTGCAATATTGGACCTGGCTCAAGCGACTGGCAGTGCTGGACTTCGGCCGCTCCTTTGCCCCGGACGGCCAGCCGGTGCTTAACAAGATCGCCGAGCGGCTGCCCATTACCGTAACCATCAACCTGCTGTCCCTGGCCCTGGTTTTGGTCATTGCCGTGCCCATAGGAGTGTATTCGGCCACCCATAGAGGCTCCATCTTTGACCAGGCCACCACGGTGTTCGTTTTCCTGGGCTTTGCCACCCCCACTTTCTGGCTGGCCCTGTTGTGCATGATCCTGTTCGGGGTGGTGCTGGGCTGGCTGCCCATCAGCGGCATAAAGAGCCTGAACCACGACCAGCTCTCCTGGGCGGGCCAGCTTTTGGACTATGCCCGCCATTTGGCCCTGCCGGTGCTCTTGAGCGCCTTCACTTCTCTGGCGGGCATGAGCCGCTACATGCGCGGCAACATGCTGGAGGTGATCCGCCAGG
>JAHLLJ010000133.1 GCA_020444205.1 Deltaproteobacteria bacterium
CGGCGTAGCTCAGGGGTAGAGCAGCTGATTCGTAATCAGCAGGTCGTTGGTTCAAATCCTACCGCCGGCTCCAATGATATCAAGCGGTTACGGCTTATGGCCGTGGCCGCTTTTTGTTACTGGGAGCATATGGAAGGCTGGTTGACGATCCCAGATCGACAGGGCATTTGCCGAAAACCAGGCGAACGTTCTCCAGGGCACCGAGCGGGTCCTGATAGGTAACCTCCTCTACACCTGATAAGAATAAAAAGGCATTCGTAAACCAACCCAGCCTATGCCTTCACCCAAGCCCACTTTTCAAACGCGGTAAGTCTCGCGTCCTTCTTGTCCAGTCCAAGCTCGGGAAAGGGTTTTCACGTAGATCACCTTGTCGTCGCCCGGGGCGTAAAAGTCCGGCAGCACCGCTTGGGGTGCGTAGCCACATCGCTGGTAAAAACGCCGAGAGGGATGGTACAGAGGCCGGGAGGAGGTCTCCACGTAAAGCCGCTCGCCCCCGGCGCTCCAAACTCGCTGCTCCACCAGTTCCATCAAGCTTTTGCCCAGGCCTTGGCCGCGCAGACGCTCTTGCACCACTATCCAATATAGGTCCCAGGAGTGCAGGGTGCCCGCAATGGGGCCGTAGCAGGCATAGCCCAACACCTGGAGGCCTTCCTGGGCGAAGATGAACAGATAACCGCTGGCTGTCCCCTTGGCCAGACGCTCATTGACCAACTCGGCGGCCACGGCCACTTCCGAAGGGCGGAAAAAGCCGCTGGCCTCGGTCATGTCGCCAACCACCGCCACATCAGAGGGCAAAACATCTTCCCGCCAAAATACGGCGGCCCGGGGTTGGTTAGGCATATAGGGCCTTAGGCCCGTCCTCGTTTGGGTTGGTTTAGATCGGCCAGGATGGCGGCCACCACGGCGGCCTGATCCAGACCGGCCTGGGCGGCGGCGGCGCAAAAACCGGCGTCCATGGTCAAGCAGGGGTTGGCGTTCACTTCCAGAATCCAGGGATTGCCCTGGCGGTCCACCCGGAAGTCCACCCGGGCCCATCCTCGCAGGCCGAACAGCTTCCAGCAGGCATGGGCCAGGTCGCGCAGACGGGCCAGCAGGGCCCGGTCCCAAGCGGGGAAGGCAAAGCAGCGTGGGGTGTGGTGATACTCAAAGGAGGCTGATTCCCACTTGGCCCGGTAGCCCACCACTTTAAGCTGTCCGGCAGTGTAGTCCTCAAAAACTATCTCCGCCGGGGGCAGCAGGCGCACCCCGCCGGGCTCGGCCAGCAGGGCCAGGTTGAACTCGCGGCCCTCGATAAAGGACTCGGCAAAGCAGGGGCCGCCCGCCTGGGCCTCTTTGACGGCCAAGGCACGCTCCAGGCCCCAGCCGTCCCCGGCAGCAACCAGGGACTGCTCGTCTATGCCCAAGGAGCCGTGCTCCCACACCGCCTTGATAAGCCAGGGGCCGTTGTTGTCGCCGTGGCCCGCGCGGCCGGGCATTCGCCAGGCTGGAGTGGGCAGACTTGCCCGGGCCAGAGCCCGCTTGGCCAAGAGCTTGTGGGAAGTCAGGAGCATGGCCCGCCCTCCGGCGCCGGTGAAGGCCAAACCCTGGCGGGCCAGCCAAAGCGGCGCGGTGTGGATGCGCGAGGCCCGACCCAGGGGCTCTTCCACCAGGTTGAACACCGCGTCCGGCTCTTGTGAGGCCAGGCGCGCCAGGCTGGCCCGGGGCGAGCCCTGCCAGGCGCACAGCGAGGCTTGGTGCCCTCCGTCCTTCAGGGCGGCGGCCACTTCGCGGGCCTGCACCAGGTTGTCGTCCTGGTCCGGGCGGGCCCCCAGGGTCACCGCGTCGTGTAATACTGAAACCCGCATGCTTTTCATTAGCCCCCCACCGCCACGGCCCTTACGGACCGCGCCTCGGTTTGGGCCCGCTCCCAGGCGGAGGCCACGATGCGCTCGATGAGCTTTTGATAGGGATAGTCCACCAGGGAGCAAAGGATGGGTAAATCCGAGTGCTCCGGGTGCAGCCCGGCCAGGGGGTTTACCTCCAAAAAGCTGGGTTTCCCCTGGGCGTCGCAGCGCAGATCCACCCGCCCGGCGTCGCGGCACTCCAAGCCCCGCCAGGCGGCCAGGGCCAGCTCGCCGGCCTGTCCGGCCAGGGAGCCCTTTACTCGGCGGTAGCGCACCAGGTCATCGCACTCTTCTTTGTTGCGCAGGGTGTAGGCGTCCGGGTCGGCCCCGCTACGCAGGGTTACTTCCATCACCCCGATGACCCGGGCCTTGGCTCCGGTGCCCACCATGCCCACGGTAAACTCCCGGCCCGGCAGGAAGGTCTCTACCAATACCGGTTGGCGGTACAGGGAGATGAGCTCGGCGCAGGCCGTGGCCAACTCCTCGGGGGTATTTACTTTGGAAGCGGAGCCGATACCCCGGCCGGTGCCCTCGGCCACCGGCTTGACGAACAGGGGGTAGGGCAGGCGCACCCCGGTGGCTTGGCTCGTCTCGTTCACCACCGCGAAGTCCGGCGTGGCCAGGCCCAGATCGCGCACCACCCGCTTGGCCATGCCCTTGTGCAGAGTGAGGCATAGAGTCATGGGATCGGCAAAGGTGTAGGACACCCCGTAATACTCCAATACGGCGGGCACCTGGGCCTCGCGGCTGTAGCGGCCCAGGCCCTCGGCGATGTTGAACACCAGATCCCAGCGATCGCCTCGGGCCAGGCGGTTCACCAGGGCGGGCAAGGAACCGATGCGATCCACCTGGTGCCCGGCATTTATTAACGCCTGTTCGATCCCCTCCACGGTGCGGGGGCTGTCGAACTCGGCTACCTCTTCCTCGGAGAAACCCTTGGCCAGGTACTCCGAGCGCAGGTCATAGGTCATACCCACCAACATGACCTTTTCTCCCCGGGCCTCAGCAGGCCGCCGGGCCCATCTCCCCGCCTTGATCGGGGTAGGCATAGTTTTCACCGGCATAGTTCTTAAGTAACAGGTTGCCGCCCTCGCGGCCCACCATTGACTCGGGATACAGGGCCACTTTGCCGCCGCCGCCGGGGGCGTCGATGACAAAGGTAGGCACCGCGTAGCCGCTAGTGTGGCCCCTGAGGCCCTGGATCATCTCCAGGCCCTTGCTTACCGGGGTGCGGAAGTGCCCTGACCCGGCAATGGGGTCGCACTGGTACAGGTAGTAGGGCCGCACCCGTATTTGCAAAAGGCCCTGCATCAGCCTGCGCATCACCGGCACCGAGTCGTTGACCCCGGCCAGGAGCACCGTCTGGCTGCCCAGGGGGATGCCCGCGTCGGCCAAACGGGCGCAGGCCCGGGCCGCCTCGGGGGTCAACTCCGCCGGGTGGGTGAAGTGCAGGCTCATAAACAGCGGGTGATACTTTTTCAGCCGCTTGACCAGGTCCTTGGTGATGCGCTGGGGGAGCACCGCAGGGGTCTTGGTGCCGATGCGCAGCATCTGAACGTGGGGTATGCGGCGCAGGCGGCTCAGCAGCCACTCCAGGCGGTCGTCGGCCATGGTCAGGGGATCGCCGCCGGAGATCAGCACGTCGCGCACCGTGGGCGTGGCCTCGATGTAGGCGATGGCCTGCTCCATTTGGGCTTTGCTGTGAGCCATGCCGTGGCTGGCCCCACCAACCATGCGCGAACGGGTGCAATAGCGGCAATAGGCGCTGCAAAAACCGGTGGCCAAAAACAGGACCCGGTCCGGGTAGCGGTGCACCAGACCCGGTGCGGCCATGTCATGCTCCTCGCCCAGGGGATCGCTGCTCTCGCCTGGGTTCACCACCGCCTCGTACCAGGTGGGGACCATGGTGCGGCGCAGGGGGTCTTCGGGATCGTCCAGGTCCATCAAACTGAGATAGTAAGGGGTAATACCCAAGGGCAGCTTGCCGGAAAAGCCGCTAAAGGCCCGCTCCTCGGCCGGGTTCAGGCGCATGAAGCGCGCCAGGCCGCCCAGGGAAGTAACCCGGTTGCGCACCTGCCAGCGCCAGTCGTTCCACTGGGTGGCGGTGAGCCCTGGAAAGAAACGGCGCCGGAAATACGCCGCTGTGCGGTTGGCGCGTGGGCGAGGCTCCAGGGCCGGGCCCATAACCGGTACCAAGGGCATGGGCTGGGTCAGGGTAGGGGCGGAGGTGCAACTCTGATGGGGAGGCTCCGCGGCGGTAACGCTATTTTCGCTTCGACTCATTAGTCGGTCCTTCCAACGCTCTCCGGGTTCAGGCCCGCGGGGTAAAGTTTTTCCGCCCGGGCGGCGGCCCGGACGGATAGCACGCTTACTTCAGGCCCAGGGCCTTTTTAGTGGCCGGGTCCACCTTGCCGGTGACCTTCAGGCCGTTAGCCTTTTGGAAATTTTTCAGCGCCATGCGGGTCTTCTTGCCCCAGATGCCGTCCACCTTCAGCTTGGCGCCCTTGCGGTTCAGGGCGTCCTGAAGCATGCGCACCTTGGGACTGCGTTTCACCGCCTTCATGGCCTTGGTCTTTTGGGCCTTGGCCGGCGCGGTCATCGCCGGTTTGGCGGCGGCTGGCTGGTCGGCGGCCAGGGCCGCCGGGGCCGCGGCCAAGCTCAGGCCGACTACGGCCGCCAGGGCCAGGCCCGTGATTTTGCCTTTGCTGCTTTTGCTCATCTCAAACCTCTCTATAAAAATGATTTTTCCCTCAGCCAGACATTCAACCCGGCCCCAAACCGTAACTTCCCGTTTCAGCCGGCGCGCCAGCTCCCCTCCCAGGCCGCCGGGCGCCACCCGGTAGGTGGACTCATCAAAGGCGGCGATGGCCACGGCCTTTGCCTTGCCTTGCTGGTCCCACTCCACCGGGATGACCACTCCGGTGATCTGCTGAGTCTCGGCCTGTGCGCCCACCTTTGGTCCTTTCCCGCATGGGTGCCGGTTCTCCAGCGGGATAAGCAATCGCCATGCCACAGGATATATTGTTGATTTTTAAGGAAAATTTTTGGGGATGTGTAATGAGGGGAAGCCGTTTTTCCGGCTTGGCCCTATTTGAAATCGCGCGAGGCCATGCCGTATTTGGCCAGCAGGTTGCGTAGCTGGCGAGTGGTTACCCCGGCCTGGGCCGCAGCCTGGTCTACTCGTCCCTTTTTGGCGGTCAGAAGACGCTCCAAATAGCGCCTCTCCACCTCTTCCACCGCCCGGCGGCGCACCTCGGCCAGGCTTTGGCCTTCGCTGGGCTCTTGGGTTTGGCCGGGGTGCTCCAGGGCCACGAGATCCGCGGGCAATCCGGCCAGGCTTATGCGGCGGCCCCGCTCCAGGATATAGGCCCGCTCCAGGAGGTTCTCCAGCTCGCGGATATTGCCCGGCCAGTCATAGGCGCTCAGCACCTGCATGGCCTGTTGGTCCACCCCGGTGATGCCCTTGCCGTAGTTGCGATTCAAGCGCCCCAGGAGATTGGAGACCAGCAGGGGCAGGTCTTCGCGGCGGGCGCGCAAGGGCGGCAGCTCGATGGCAAACACGTTGAGGCGGTAGTAGAGGTCGGCCCGGAAGCTGCCATCGTTGATTTTCTTGGCCAAATCCTGGTTGGCGGCGGCCACCACCCGCACGTCCACCGTAATTTCCTGCTCGCCGCCCACCCGGCAAAAGCTGCCTTCCTGCAGCACCTGCAAAAGCTTGATCTGGGCCGTAGGGGAGATGGTGCCCACTTCGTCCAGGAAGATGGTGCCTTGGTCGGCTATCTGGAACTTACCCAGCTTGCGGCGTTCGGCCCCGGTAAAAGCCCCTTTTTCGTGGCCGAAAAGCTCGCTCTCCACCAAGGTGTCGGGCATGGAGCCGCAGTGCACCGCCACGAAGGGCCCCCCCGAGCGGGAGGAGTGCATGTGGATCAAGCGGGCCATCATGCTCTTGCCGGTGCCGGTTTCGCCGGTGAGCAACACCGTGGCCCGGGTGGGGGCCACCATCTCCAAATTTTCGTAAACCTCGCGCATGAGCGGAGAGCGGGTGCGCACCAAGCCCTGGGCCTCGCCCCGCCAGAAACTTTCGCGCAGGTACTCCAGCTCGGATTCGATCTGACGCCGGGTGTTGAGCCCGGCGATGACCAGCTCCACCTCGTGAGGGTCCACCGGATAGGTGAGGTAGTTGTCCGCCCCGGCCTTTACCACCGAAACGGTCTGGCGGATGCGTTCGGGGGGAGTGAGCACGATCAGAGGAGGGCCTCCTCCAGCGGAACTAAAGGGCCGCAAGGCGGCGGCATAGTCCGGCTCTTGGCCTGGGGCGCATTGTTGGCCGATGAAGTCAATGTCCACAAAGGCCAAGTCAAAGCGGCGCCGGGCCATTAGGTCCAGGCAGGCCTGGGCCGAGGCGGCTTCTTCCAATCGCTGCCCGCGCTTAAGGACGCTTCTGAGACTGGCTTTCACCGCGGGGTCGGTGGCAGCCACCAGCATGGACTTCATGGCCCACCTCTTTGGCAGACGTTTTTCCTGGGCGAATCTTAGCGCCACACCACATTTTTTCCCACTAGAAAAGAGCCTGCTCCTTGGTCTGGGGCGGGTGGGAATCCACGGTTCCGCCCAGTGGGGTGGCCCCCAAAATTAACACGTAATTGCAATATCTTATGTGATGGCACCTGGATTGCTTATATGCCGTGGCGGGGCAGGGGGGATGCATCGTCCGCCAACCCGGCAAAACGACTACAACACAGGATTGAAAAATGGGCAATTTTTCCGTTTTTTTTGGCAAACCTCGCAAAGCTATGGCAGGGGCCATGTCCAGGACCGGAACTTTGCTCCTCCTCATCATTCTGACGGCTATGGGGTTGGGGGCCTGGTTTTTTGGCGACGGATTTTTGGATGAAATGGAGCTGCTCAGCTATGAGCTGGAAGACTCGCCCTGGCTCAGCCTGGCCCGCTTCTCGCTGGTTATCGCTATATTGGCCACGGTATGGCGCGTTTATCTGGCTGCTACCTATCGCGACCTGGAGCCCTGCTCCGACCAGGAGCTGCCCGAGGTAACGGTGGTGGTGCCTGCCTACAATGAGGGGGCCCAGGTGCGGGCTACCCTGCGCAGCCTGGCGGCCGGCGATTACCCGTCCCATAAGCTGCACATCGTGGCCGTGGACGACGGCAGCCGAGACGACACCTGGGATTGGATGGAAAATGCGGGCCAAGAGCTTGGGGACCAGGTGGAGTTAGTGCGCTTGCCCGCCAACCAGGGCAAGCGCCACGCTCTTTATCAAGGCTTTGTTCGCGCCAGGGGCTCGGTGCTCATCACCGTGGACAGCGACTCCGAGGTGCTGCCCGATACCCTGCGCCACCTGGTAACCCCCTTGGTGCGCGATCCCTTATGCGGGGCGGTGGCGGGCAACGTGCGGGTACTCAACCGCGCCCAAGGGATCATCCCCCGCATGATGGAGGTAAGCTTCGTTTTCAGCTTTGACTTTATCCGGGCCTCGCAAAGCCGCATCAACACGGTGATGACCACGCCCGGCGCCCTGGCCGCCTACCGGGAACAGGTAGTGCGGCCCCACTTGGAAGCCTGGCTCAAGCAGCACTTTTGCGGCCGCCCGGCCAACATCGGCGAAGACCGCGCCCTAACTAACCTAGTGCTAAAAAACGGTTATCACGCTCTTTTTTCCCGCCGGGCCGTGGTGTTGACCGAAGTGCCCCGATGCTACAAGGGCCTGTGCCGCATGTTTTTGCGCTGGGCCCGCAGCAATCTGCGCGAAACCCTGGTGATGACCGGCTTCATCTTTCGGCGCTTTCGTCAAACTTCCGCCTTGGGCGCCCGGGCGAACCTGCTCATCCACCTGTTCCGCATGACCGCCGGCGAGTGGCTCAAGCTGGGCGCCTTGGGAATAATCCTGCTAAGCCCCCAGGTGATGGCCGTCAACCTGGTGCTGGGAGCCTTGATCGGCGGAAGCCTACCCGCCTTGGTCTATGTGTTGCGCCACCGCAATGCGAACTTCCTTTGGGCCTTCCCCTACACCTTGTTTTGGATGGTGGCCCTGTCTTGGATCAGCTTGTGGGCCTTGCTGACCCCCCACAAAAACGGCTGGCTCACCCGGGGCCTGGCCCAGCCACCCGCCGTGCTTCCGGGGACGCCCTGCCCGGTGAGCGCGAGGGGGGAAGTTGAGTTTCAACATGACAACCAATTGTAATTGCGATGTAAAAGGCCCTAAGCCCCGCACGGGAAGCCTTGGCGGGGGGCAAAAGGGGAAATCTGATTTCCAACCGGAAGCTTTCGGCTATTGCACGGTCAGTGTTTTCAGGGAGTTAGCGTTTTTGCACGGATATTGCTAGCCCTTCGCGCAGGTGAACGAGCCGATCACATTCAGGAGGATACCAATGTTCGGCAAGCTGTTTAAAAAAGGGGACCAGAAACAGGGCGGTGCCGACCAGGCGGCAAGTGCCGCTGCTAAGGCCGGAAAGCCCAGGGACATCCACGCTGCGGTGGGCCGTGAGTTGGTGGTCACCCACAAGGAAGATCCCGACTGGGTCTGGAAACTCAAACAGGTGCAAAAGCCTTCCGAGCAGGGCAACGACATGCGCGAGTTTCGGGTGTACGATGCCATTATGGCCGCCCAGAAAAACGTCGCGGTGCGCGAGTATGCCAGCTTGGACCAGCATCCGGAGTTGATTCTTTACCATGGCTGGTTGAACCTCAAGAACAACGACGTTCAGGTGATTACCGGCATGGGCGAGCAGCAGCGGGCCAGCTAGGCAGTACATAAGTAAACGCTGCCGCGCACTGGCGCCGGCCTAGAGCGATGTGAAAAATACTTTGGCCGGCCAGGTTTTCACCGGCCGGCCGAGTATAGGTTCGTCTGAGTCCCGGGGCAGGCGCTTATGCTGCTTACCCGGTGCTCACTTGCGCACCTTGTTCTGCGAGCTTCCTGCAATGTTTTGCTAAACAGTGGCTAGGCCTCTCATGGGCTCTACCCGGTCCCGGAACCACAGGCCCTGTGTGCCAGCCGCGCACTCCTTGGTCGCCACCCCAACGATCACCCTCCCCCCATAGGGGGAGCTTTGGCCACTGGCGGCCCGCAATAGGAAAGGATGGCCCAGGTTGCCGCGGCGGCCTGGGTATTTAGCCTTTTTTACGCAGAGAGCCGGTGGTGTCCACGGTGCGCAGGTTGGCCAGCTCCTGGTCGGTGGGCTCGGGCACCACTTTGATATCCGGCGATACCTTCAGGTCCCAACCGGTGGACTCCCTGACCTCCTCCACGTTGGTGAAGGGGAAGTATGCCTCCAGAAAGAACTCCTTGGTTTCGGGGTCGGGGCGCAGTATGCCCAGGGTGGAGATTATGGCCGAGGGCCCTCCGCCCACAAAGCCGCAACGCTCCCGGGCGTCCCCGCCGTCCAGATAGCCCGGGCTGGAGATGTAGTCCACCTTTTCTATGAAGCGGCGCTTCTCGTGGGAAGCCATGATCAGATAGCTCTTGGCCCCCACCGCGATGTCGTTGGCTCCGCCGCTGCCATTGAGGCGCACCCTGGGCGGCACGTATTTACCCAGCTTCCAGGGCGGCTCCTCCCAAATGCCGGTGGTGTTTACATTGCCGAACTTGTCCACCTGGGCCGCGCCGATTACCGCATTGTCACAGCGGCCGGAAGCCACCAAAAAACCCAAGGCGTCAATGGCGTTGGTAAAGGAGGTGGCGTTGGCGCTGATGCGGTTGCACTCGATGCCCCAGGGCAGGCCGCCCACCGGAGTGGAGCCGTAGACCCCGCCCTCGGTGAAGGGCCGCAGGTCCGGGGCGTGGTTGAGGTGGGCGAAGTACCCGGCCAGCATGGACAGGCCCACCCCCAGGATGATCAGCTGTCCGTCTTTTATCTCCCGGCCGGTGACGATGGCCATGAATTCCTGCTTGGTGTATTCCATAGCGCCTATCCCTTCGCCTGGTCCAACAACTCGGCAACCCGCGTGTCGCTCAAGATCCATTTGCGGTAGGGGTCCATTAAAAACGCGGTTTCCGTGGCCGAAACCTTGGCTATCTTGTCCTGGCCGATAAGCTCCAGATACTGCTCCGGGGTTTCATAGGAGTGCACCCACTTGCGGCAATATTCCTCGGTGTCTTCGGCGGTCTTCATGGCCTTGTTCATGTAGAACATGTGCTCCTCGTCGGAGTCGT
>JAHLLJ010000134.1 GCA_020444205.1 Deltaproteobacteria bacterium
GCATGCGGCTTTTATCGATGAGCCGCCAGATGTAAAGGGCCAGCAGCAAAAAGGCAAAGATGATGTAGTAGAAGTAGCGTTTGTCGTCAAACTGGAAGCTGGCCCAGCCCACAGAGGTCTTAAGGGTGCAGCCCAGGGAACCGCCGGTCACCTCCCGGCAGGCCACGATGGCCAAGCTGACCACTTCGGCCATGGCCAGGGTGACCAGGGCGAAGTAGTCGCCGATGAGCCCGAAGCGGAAGCAGGAGTAGCCCAATATGGCGGCCACCAGCACCGCCGCGCCTACCCCGGCCAGCATGCCCAGCCAAGGGGAGATGCCATAGTAGTTGAAAAGCATCACTGGAATATAGGCCCCGATGCCCAGGAACACCCCGTGGCCCAAAGACACCAGGCCGAAGCGGGCCATGTAGGCCCAGGCGGTGGAGACAAAGGCCCACAGCAGGATCAGGGTGCCGATGTGCACCATATACTCCGAGGTGGCCAAAAGCGGCGCCACGGCGACAACCAGGAGCACCACGGCGGTTATCATCTTGGAGGTCGTGCTGTTTCGTTTCATGATCATGCCTTTGCCCCCAAGATCCCCTGGGGCCTGACCATCATCATAAGGATGAACAAGACCAGGGCCAGGATGTCGGCCACCTCGGTGGAGGTGAGCACCGCGGTGATGGAGGTGACCACGCCGATGATAAAGGCGCTGATGAACCCGCCCATGAGGTTGCCCATGCCGCCGAACACCACGATCACAAAGGCCATCAAGGTAAAGCTGGCCCCGAAGTGGGGATGCACGGTGTAGATGGGTATGAAGAAGGCGGCCACCACCCCGGTGAGCGCCCCTCCCGCGGCCAGGGTGATGTAGTAGATCACCTTGGGGTTGATGCCCATGCCCTTGGCGATCTCCACGTCCTGGGCCACCGAGCGAATGGCCAGGCCGAAGTAGGTCTTGTGCAAGAACAGGTAGAGAATGCCCAGAGTGGCGATGGCTCCCAAAAAGGCCAGCAGATAAGAGCTGCGAATGAAGATGTCGCCGAACTGGATAATGGGCATGGAGATGGGGATGCCCCGGTAGTCGGCCCCCCAGAGCACCTGGGCCAGGTTTTCCAAGACAATGATCAGGCTGGCCAGGGCCAAAAGCTGGTTGAGTCTGGGCGCGTTCAAAAGCGGGTTGATGATCAGAAGCTGCACCAACATGCCCAAAAGGCCCATGACCACTATGCCCGCGGCCATGGCCACCAATAGGGGCATGTGCCAGGCGGTGTGGAAATAGTAGATAAAGTAGAAACCCAGCATCACGAATTGGCCGTAGGCCATGTGGATGATCTTGACCACGCCGAAGATCAGGTTGAGGCCAAAGGCCAGCAAGGCCAGGACCCCGCCCAGCAGGATGCCGTTGATAAAGGCCATTAATAGTTCTTCAAGCATATCTACAACCCCAGGTATGCGGTTTTGATGTAGGGGTTTTCATCGAAGCTGTCCCGGTCGCCCTCAAAGACCAGCTTGCCCGACTCCACCAGATAGGCGTAGTCAGCCACCTTCAGGGCCTTGTTGGCGTTTTGCTCCACCAAGAGAATGGCGTAGCCCTCATCCTTCATCTTTTTGATGAAGTCGAAGACCATGTTCACCACCAGGGGAGCCAGGCCCAGGGAAGGCTCGTCGAGCATTATCAGCTTGGGGCAGGACATCAGGCTGCGGGCGATGGCCAGCATCTGGCGCTCGCCGCCGCTAAGGGAGCCGGCCGCCTGCTTCTTGCGCTCGGATAGGATGGGGAACAAGGAGAATATCTGCTCTATCTGGGTCTGGGCCTTGGGGCGCGCCACTGGGTTGTAGGAACCGACCTTGAGGTTGTCCTGCACCGAAAGGTCGGGGAACACCCGGCCGCCCTCGGGAACCATGGAGATGCCCCGCTCCACCACCCGGTGGGGAGGCAGCCCGCTTATTTCCTCATCCTGGAACTTGATGTTGCCCTTGCGCGGCTTTTGCAGGCCCAGGATGGTTTTTAATAGGGTGCTTTTGCCTGCCCCGTTGGGCCCCACCACGATGACGGTCTGTCCCTTTTCCACCTTGAGGGAAACCCCCTCCAGGGCTTGGAACTCGCCGTAAAAAGTGTCGATCGCGTCTACTGTGAGCATGAGGTTAACTTCCGATCACTCTACGCCCAGATAAGCCTCGACCACCTGCTTGTCGTTGGACACGCTGTCCGGGTCGCCGTCGGCTATCAACAGGCCATGGTTAAGCACAATCACCCTCTCCACCAGCTTCATGAGCACATGCATGATGTGCTCCACCCAGATGATGGTCACCCCCATCTCGGCCCTTGCCTTGGTGAGGATGGCGGAAGCGTCTTTCAGCTCGTCCTTGTTGAGGCCGCTCAGCACTTCGTCGGCCAGCAGAATCTTGGGCTGGGTGGCCAGGGCCCGGGCCATCTCCAACTTGCGCAGGTCCCCGGCGGTCATCTTCTCCGGATAGGATTCCGGGTCCAGATCCAGGCCCACGAAATTCAGCATCTTGATCGCGTCTTTTTTAATGCTCTCTTCGTGAAATTTGCGTTTACCGCCCCGGCCGAACAAAACCCCCAGCATCACGTTCTCGGCCACGGTCAGGGTGGTAATGGGCTGCGGTATTTGAAAAGTGCGGGCGATTCCGGCGTGGCAGATGGCGTTGGGGGTGAAACCGCTGATGGTCTCTCCCTCGAATACCACCTCGCCGCGCGTGGGCTTGAGCGCGCCGGAGATCACATTAAACATGGTGGTCTTGCCCGAGCCGTTGGGTCCGATCAGCCCCACGAAGCTGCCTTCCTTTATATGGAAGGAAACCTCGTGCAGGGCCATGATCCCTCCAAAGCTTTTGCTTATATTTTGGATATTAAGCATGACTCTCCCCGAGTCGCTCCCGATGGTTCCCCGCGCCCATTAGTCAAGGCGCTTTGGGCTCTGGTTGGGGAGTTGGGGGGAAGCTCCCCCCAACTCCGCGGGCCTTACTTTTCGGCGAAGGGGCTGCCGGCGGGCAGCGGAATCACCGGGGTGACGGTCTGCAGGGCATCCGGCCAGGCGATGCCCAGCTTGCCGTTGATGGATTGCACCACCACCGGATAGGAGCGCAGGTTCTGGCCGGAGAGCGGGGTGCCCGGCTGGGCGAACTTCACGCCATAGCCGCAGGGGGTGCCGCCCTCGGGGATGTCGATCTCCAGGGAGGCCTTGCGGATGGAGTCGGGGCTCAGGTCGCCGTACTTCTTGAGCGCCAGGGGAGCCACATCGTTGAGCAGAATCCAGGTGTGGCCAAAGCCCTGGGTAGCGTGGGTGGGCGGATTGCTGACCTTGAACTTTTCTTCATAGCGCTTGAGGAACTCACCGATGAGCTCGCCGGTGCCCGGGGCCAGCTTCTTGCGGTCCAGCATCTGGGCCGGGGCCGGGTCCACGTTGAAGCAGTAGTTCATCAGGTCGCCGCCGGCCGCCTCAGCCAGCTTGGGCATGTTGGCGTGGCCCGCGCCGTGGCCTTCGATGGCCTTGGTCTTCAGGCCCAGCTCCCGGGCCTGGCGGAAGAACAGCACCACGTCCGGGAAGTAGCCGGTGTGCAGGATTGCGTCGGGCTTGGTGCGCTTGAGCTTGAGGATCAGCGAGGACATGTCCTTGGTCTTGTGGGAGTAGGCCTCGTTGAGTACCACGTTCATGCCGAACTTATCAGCCATGGCCTTGTTGGCCTTGGAAACCGAGGAGCCGTAGGGGCCGTCCTCGTGAATGATGGCCACCTTGAGGTCCTTGGCGCTCTTGGCCCCGAACTTGGCCAGGTTGTCCTTAAGCATCTTGACCGTGCTCTGGCCCCACTGGGAGCCCATGGGCTGCACCCGGAAGACGTACTTGAGGTTGCGGTCCTTGACCACCTTGTCGGAGATGGCGATGATCACCCAGAAGATCTTCTTGTTCTTGTCGGCCATGGGCGCCAGGGGCACGGCGATGCCGCTGGAGAACACGCCCAGCACCACCGGGACCTTTTCCACGGTCATCAGGCGCTGGCCTTCACGAATGGCCACGTCCGGGTTGCTCTGGGCGTCGGCCACCACCGGCACCACCTTATACTTGCCGGCAATACCGCCCCGGGCATTTATCATGTCCACGGCCACCATGGTGCCCCGGTAACCCGCCAGGGCTCCGGCCGGCGCAAAGGGTCCGGTCAGGGAAAAGAGCACCCCGAGCTTGAACTCTTTATCCGCCGCCGCCGCCGGGGCGGCCATTCCCACCACCGCCACCGCCAGCATCGCCAACAACGCAATAAACTTTTTCATTTACTAGTCCTCCCTCCTTAGTATGTGAACCATTTCTACTTAGCGAAGATGTCAGGCTTTGCCTCTTTGCCCCATGCAAAGCCTTTCACCAAAATCCTCAATTAAATTCAGGCCCGATCAACTTGGTGCAGAAACGAGGTGATTTCCTTGTTGAAACGGCTTGCCATCTCAATAAAAAAACAATGCCTTCCCTGGGGAAACATCATCAGGGAAGAGTCCGGTATCAACCCGGCCAATATCAGAGAGTTTTCCGGGGGAATAAGACCATCGTCCGAACCGGTGGCCACCAGGGTGGGCGGTGCCAGGCCCGGCAAGCGCGAAGCAGAGGCAAATCCTCTGAGCGCATCCATCTGCCGCTTGAAGGCGAACACCGGCTGCTGATCCTTGAGAGCCATTTGAATAAAGCCCTCGACCTCACCGGCTTCTTCGCGTAGGTAGCGGTCGGAGAAATAAATGCGCAGGTTACGCCGCAACACCTCCTCCGGGCTCATGCCCTCGGGGTCGGCGTACCAACGCATGATGTGCTCCGGGGTGGTCAGAGCTTCACTGCCCCCGCAAGTGGTGCAGGCCAACACCAGGCCGCGCACCCTTTGAGGGAAGCCCAACGCCAACTCTTGGGCGATGCACCCGCCCATGGAAACCCCCAGCACATGGGCCCAAGCCAGGCCCAGGGCATCCATGAGTCCGATGGTGTCCTCGGCCATGCCCGCGATGGTATAGGGTGCGTCAGGCTTGCCACTTTGGCCGGCGCCCCGGTTGTCCATGAGAATTACTTGGAAATGCCTGGCCAGCTCGGGGGCCTGGCGAAAATACCAGGTGTGATCGCGTCTGAGGCCCATGAGCATTAATAGAGGAGGCCCATGCCCTACAATCTCGTAATACAATTTAATATTCTGCAACTCCACAAAGGGCATGGGCCGTCCTTGCCAATGAGTGCCCGGCCATCCGGCCGGAGCGGATCGAGGCGAACAAAAAAGTTAGGTTTTTGGGGAGCAAGTGGTGTGCCAAACTTCGCAAATTGCACGCCGAGATATCATATTGAATTAACTAAATATTTTATCTGACTCAAAATCCGGCAAAAAGCCGCTCGCATATTTGCGAGCAATGCCGTGCTTTTTTCCGGTGTTTTTACATTTTATCTATTGCTATGGACTAACCTTTTGCACTTTAATAGACCTTGCTCGCAAATATGCGATATGGTCGCAATTATGCAAGTAAGGCCAGAGCCTAAACCAGCCTAAATTGCCTGGAGAGTGTTGTGCTGGCTCAAGAAGTTAAAGGAAATGATGATCAATTTAAATGGCTGGATGCCCTGAACTCCACCCACAACGGTATTCTGGTGGTCAATGCCCAGGGAACCGTCCTGCTCTACAATCAAGCCGCCCACCGTATTTTCCGCAATGAAAACCCCCACCCCGTGGGTAGACACCTCAGCCAGGTGCGCCCCGAGGCCTGGGTTGATATTCGCGAGATTCTACGCACCGGCAAGCCCCAGGTGGGAGTGCGTATCGAGCTGCCCCAAGCCACCATCATCGCCAACCGCAATCCCATCATCAAAGACGGCGAGATAATCGGGGTGATCAGCGTATTCCAGGACATCTCTGATTACGAGGCCATTATCTCTCAACTTCGCGGCTACCAGGAGCTCTACCGCGAGCTGGAGGCTGTGTTCGAGTCTTCTTTTGACGGTTTGTTCGTGGTCAACGGCGAGGGCAACACCGTGCGCCTGAACAGCGCCTATGAGCGCATAAGCGGCCTGGGCCGGGACAAGATCGTGGGCCGCCACGTTTCCGAGCTGGTGCGCGACAAGATCATCGACCGTTCGGTAACCATGCAGGTGCGCAAGCGCCGCGCCCCGGTGACCATCATGCAAAAGATTCAGGGCGATAGGAACATGATGGTAACCGGCACCCCCGTGTTTGACGAGGACGGGGAGATAAACCTGGTGGTAATCAACGTACGCGACCTCACGGTGCTCAACCAACTCAAGGCCAGCCTGGAAGAGACCCGCAAACTGGAGAGCCTGTACCACCAATCGCTCACCGAGCAGATCAACCTGGACCACGCCCTGGAGCGCATGGTCATCCGCAGCGAGGCCATGAAAAACGTGCTCTTAAAAGCGGTCAAGGCGGCCAACGTGGACAACTCCATGCTCCTGTGCGGCGAGTCCGGGGTGGGCAAAAGCATGTTGGCCCGCATTATCCACGAGATGAGCCGCCGCCGCATCAAGCCGTTCGTAAAGATCAACTGCGGGGCTATCCCCGAGTCGCTCATGGAAAGCGAGCTGTTCGGCTACGAAGCCGGCGCCTTTACCGGGGCCCTGCCTCAGGGCAAGGCCGGGCTCTTCGAGACCGCCGACCAAGGCACGATCTTCCTGGACGAAGTGGCCGAGCTGACCCCGGCCATGCAGGTAAAGCTTTTGGAGGTGATGGACGAAAACCGCTTCACCCGCATTGGAGCCACCCGGCCCAAAACGGTGGATGTGCGCCTCATCGCGGCCACCAACCGCGACCTCAAGGCCATGATGGAAAAAGGAAGCTTCCGCGAGGACCTTTACTATCGCCTCAATGTGATCTCCATTGACATCCCTCCCCTGCGCGCCCGCCGGGAGGACATCCCCGCCCTGGCCCGCCAGATTGTGCAAAACCACTGCGAGCAGCACAACCTGAACAAAAAGCTCAGCCCCGAGGTGATGGACGCCCTGGCCAAATACGCCTACCCCGGCAACATCCGTGAGCTCAAGAACCTGCTGGAATCCATGATGGTCATGAGCGAGGGAGAATCCATTACCTTGGCCGACGCGCCCGGCGAGCTGCTGGACGGCTCCCGATCGCCGCGTGATTCCTTGTCAGGAGAAACCGGTTTCAAACAGGCGGTGCGTGAGTTCGAGCTGAACCTCATCCAAAGCGCGGTAAGCCGCTATGGCTCGGTGGCCGACGCGGCCCAGGCCCTGGGAGTGCATCCGGCCACCTTTTGGCGCAAGCTGGCCGCGAAAAAGAACTTACCGGCCAAATAGGGTGAGAAACACCCGCGCTGGCCGGTCCAGTGGTTTTGGCAGGATCATTGGGCTAGCCCGCATATTTCATGAGGTCCGCGCGTCCGGCTGCGCCAGGGAGCGCTATGCTGCGTTGGCAACTGCATTCGGGCCTCGACGTAGCTAAGGCTACGCCAGCGGCCCTCATTTGTCGCTCGCCTTGCCTGGCCCTCCCTGGCTGTGCCGGGCCATGGTACAAACCGTACCTTGGCAAATTGGACGCCTTTTTTATAACGGCCTTATGAATGCAGGTTCGTTGTTAACTGTCACCCATCCCCCATAAAATATGCTGGCTAGGCTGGTCCATTGCCGTTGCCCTGGTAAACCCGCACGTTATTGCGGCCTTCCTGCTTGGCCTGGTAGAGGGCCTGGTCCGCGGCCTTGTAAAGGTCTTCCACCTGGTCCATGCCGGGCTCCAACACCGCCACCCCTTGGCTGATGGTCACGTAAACCTGGTGCTGATCGATCCTGATGGGGCTGGCCTCCACCTCTTGCCTGAGGCGCTCCGCGGTTTTATGAGCAGCTTCCAGGTTGGACTCGGGAAGCAGAAAAGCGAACTCCTCGCCACCCACCCGGGCCAACAAATCAAACGAGCGAATGTTGGCCAAACCCAGGCTGGCCAGCTCGCATAAAACCTGGTCCCCCACGTCGTGGCCAAAGGTGTCGTTGACCCGCTTGAACTTGTCAACGTCGGCCATGATTACGGCCAAGCCGGTACCATAACGGCGGGAACGCTGTATTTCGCTGCCAGCCGCCTGCCAAAATCGCCGCCGGTTGGCCAAGCCGGTGAGGGCGTCGGTGGATGCAAGGGTGCGCAGGCGTTCCTCGCTCTCGCGCAAGGCCCTTTCCGCCCGCTTGCGTCGCTCTATCTCCTGTTGGGCCTGGGTCAGCTCTTCTTTTATCTGGGCAAACTGCTTAAGAATGGCCAGCACCGGGCGTTGGGTTATCTGGGTGCCCCAGCGCCGGTTTTGCCAGGCAAGGTAGGCCCACAACAGGGGTGCGGCAAAGCAGGAAACAATGAGGCGGCTAAGGGCGGTGCCCTGAATTATGGACATCCACTCGCCGGTGCCCGCAAAGGCCGCGGTGGCGAACAGCAGCACGTCCAGCCACATCACCCCCAGCAGGGTGAAAAAGGCCCTGATGCCCATGGGTATCCATTGAAACCGGTTGTTCATGTACTCCCAGGCGATGGCCAGGAATACCAGGTCCATGAAGGTGGCGAACACCGAGGCGGTATTGATGCGTAGGCTCGGCGTGGGCACGTAGCCCAAGGCGGGAACCCCGCTGAGCTTCATCTGGAAATTGAGTACCAGGGCGATAAGGGGCACCATGATGGAGACCCCGATCACCGTGGAGATGATGATGCGCGTGGCCCTGAGGCCGTCAAAGACGTAGACCACGAACACGCCCAGCAACAGGGAGGTGTAAAACACCGTGGAGCCCACCACAAAGGTGATCCCCCATAGCTGGACCACAATCCCGGCGTCGGTGACCCAGGACATTATCGCGGTCACTCCGCCGATCAAGGCATAGTAGTGAGCCAACCCAAAACGGTGGCGCAACGAGTGGGTGCCCAGCACCAGCAGGTAGACCACCACCGCCTCGGCCATCAGGATGACTACTTCAAAGTTCAAATATCACCGTGCGTCGGATAAGCCCCCCATTTCAAGCCTGGGCCGCCGGCAGAGACCGCTGCCGATGTATTTTCCCATAGCGCTTTGGCCGGGGCGGTTAATCACTCAAAAATGCGGGAACCAGACATTTAAATTTGGCTATTTGTATCATAGTAATAAAGACTAATCCACACATAGCCCCAGCCGTTCACTATGTTTTAGCGGTTGGTCACACCTCCTTTGCTCAGCGCACCAGGGCCTGGCGCAGTTCACCGGCCAAGCGGCTCACCGCTTCCACCGCCGCCTTGGGCGTTTCGGCTTGGTGCACCTGGCGCACCAGGGCGCTACCCACCACCACGCCGTCGGCCACCGGAGCCAGGGCCGCGGCCTGGGCCGGGGTAGCCACGCCAAAGCCCACGGCTACGGGCAGCGACGAACGGGCCCGCACCTTTTGCATGGCCGCCAGGCGCTCGGGAGGCAGCTCCAGCTCGGTGCCGGTTACTCCGTCCATGGACACGTAGTACAAGAATCCGCCCCCCGCCTCCAGGATCAGGTCCAAGCGCTCCATGGGGGTTCCGGGCGCGGCCATGAACACCGGGTCCAGGCTGTGCTTGGCGCAGGCCTCAAGCCACTCGCCCGCTTCCTCGGGAGGCAGGTCGGGGATGATGACCCCGCTGACCCCGGAGCCCGAGGCCCGCTTGGCGAACTCCCCGTAGCCCATGGTCAACACCGGGTTTACGTAGGTCATGGCCACCAGGGCGGCTTTGGTTTTGGCCGCGGCCCGCTCCATGGTGGCGAGCACATTGGCCGGGGTGGCGCCTCCCTCCAGAGCCTTTTGGCTGGAGAGCTGAATGGTGGGGCCGTCGGCCAAGGGATCGGAAAAGGGCAGGCCCACTTCGATCACCTCCGAGCCCAGTTCGTCCAGGGCCAGAACCAACTCCAGGCAGGTGTCCGCGTCGGGAAAGCCGCCGGTTACGTAAGGCACGAAGGCGGCCCGGCCCTGCTCGGCCGCGGCGGCGAATTTTTCGCGTATATTGGGCTTCATTTGAGTTTCTCCAAATAGGCGGCCACCTGGGACACATCCTTGTCGCCCCGGCCGGATAGGCACACCAG
>JAHLLJ010000135.1 GCA_020444205.1 Deltaproteobacteria bacterium
TGAACACCCGGTCCACGGGCAAGCGGAAGGGCCCCTCGGCGGGCTGTTCCTCCAGTTCGTCTACCAACTCGGCCAAAGCAGCCTTGAGCTCCTCAATGCCCTGGCCGCTCACCCCGCTCACCGGAATTATGGGCGCGCCTTCCAGGAAAGTGCCCTCCACGTACTCAGCCACGTCCTCGGTGACCAGCTCCAGCCACTCCTCGTCCACCATGTCGATCTTGGTGAGCACCACCAGGCCGTGCTGCACGCCCAAGAGCTTGCAGATGTCCAGGTGCTCGCGGGTCTGGGGCATCACCCCCTCGTCGGCGGCGATGACCAGGGCCACCAAATCGATGCCCGCCGCGCCGGCCACCATGTTCTTGACGAACTTCTCGTGCCCGGGAACGTCCACGATGCCCAGGCGCTGGCCGCCGGGCAAATCCAGGTAGGCGAAGCCCAGCTCGATGGTGATGCCCCGGGCCTTCTCCTCCTTGAGGCGGTCGGTCTCAATGCCGGTGAGGGCCTTGATCAGGGTGGTCTTGCCGTGATCAATGTGTCCGGCGGTGCCCAGGACGATTTGCTTCATGGCGGGCCTTTCAGTGCTGAGGGATGGAACACTCTCCCAAATATAGGGGCGAGTGGCGGAGAGCGTCAAGCGGGCATGGGCGGAGTCGATGGATAGGGTAGTACCACACTATCATTTATTTTAATGATTATAGTGTGGTATTATGGTTGCCAAGGTAGCTGGCCATGGTTCTAAAAGAAATACTGCAAGAAAACGCAGAGTACTACCTGCAGCAAAAGCGGAAGTTAGTGGGAGCCCTGTTGCTAACCCCACCCGGTTCTTTGTGCCGCAGGTTTCCCCAACGGGGAGGGTATTGGTATCTGCGCCAATATGCCGGGGGCAATGCCCGCCGTGAGCATTATCTAGGTCCCGATGATAGCCCTCTCGTGGAATCGCTGCGCCAAAAATGCGGCAGCCGCCCACGACTTCTGGGGGAATTGGCTGAAGCTAGGGGGGCCTTGGCCTTGTTGGGACACAAGGAGGAAGCCAGTATGAAAGAAGACCTGAATCCGGCTTTAGCGCAACTCATTAAAGCTTTGGACGAGCAAGGCCTGTGGGAGCTGGGTTTGGAATTGGTGGGGAGCTGGTGCTTCAAGGTGTACCAAAATTACTGTGGGGTGGAGTTTTACCCCTTCCGCACTCTGGATGTGGACCTGGCGGTGCGCCTGCCTTATCGGGGCGAAAAAAAGGACATCGGCGGTCTTTTGAAATCCCTGGGCTTTGAGGAGAGGTTCAACGCGGCCAACGGCAGCATCTCCTACAGCAACGGCGAGATCATGGTGGAGTTCCTGCGGGCCCGCAAGGGCTCCGGGGCGCGCAAGGAAAGGCCCCAGATACCCGAGCTGGGCCTGGCCCCGGTGGCGGTGCCTTATCTTGACCTGATTTTGCACAACCCTTTGACCTTGTCCATAAAGGGCGTGGGCAAGGTAACCGTGCCCCACCCGGCGGCCTTCTTTTTTCATAAACTTCTGGTGGCGGCGGTTCGGCGCGAGTCCGCCAAACAAAAAAAGGACTTTCGCCAGACAGCAGCGGTGGCCAAGGCCCTGGCCATGGACGAGGCCATGCTGGCCAAGGCCCGAGAACTTTACGGGCAAATGCCCAAGTCCTGGCGCAAGCGCATAAGCGGGTCCTTGTCCAAGGGACGAGAGTTGCTGGGAGAGGCCATGAATCCCGCCCAGGAGTTGTGGGACGTATTGGCGCGGTGACAACTTCACTTCTGTACCACACTAAATTCTCGTAATACCATTTTAGTGTGGTACAAGGATCAGTGCACGCCTTTGAATCGTCCCTACCCTCCCGCCTTGTTAACTTCGCTCTCTACCGGCATAATTGGCCCTATGTCTGATCAAGCCCATGGAGTGGTGCTGGCCTTGGACGTGGGCCTCAAGCGCATCGGCCTGGCGGTAAGCGACCCTGAGCGGCGCACCGCCCGGCCCCTATTGGTCTATGAGCGCATCAACCGCGACAAGGACGTGGCCGCCCTGGGCGAGATTGCGGCTCAAGAAAAGGCCAATCTTTTGGTAGTGGGCCTGCCCGCCAAGCTGGATGGCTCGCTAAGCCAGGTGGGCCAGGGCATCGTGAGCCTGGCCAAGCGTTTGGAGCGGCGGTTGGGCCTGCCGGTTCAGTTCATGGACGAGGCCCTGTCCACGATGCGCTCCGAGGAGGCCATGATCGAGGCGGGGCTCAGCCGGGCCAAGCGGCGCCAGGTAGTGGACCGGGCGGCGGCGGCGGAAATTTTGCGCCGCTGGCTGGAGGTCCAATCTTGACTCCACGGCGCAAGAGCATTATCGGCCTGGCCATCGCCCTGGTGGTGTTGGCCGGCGCGGCCGCGGGCGTCTACTGGGGCGGCAAGGCCTGGCTGCTGGGCCGCCGGGCCAGCCAGATTGGCCAAACCGAGCTGGTGGAGATAGCCAAAGGGGCCAGCCTGGCCCAGGCGGCCAAGACCCTGGCCGAGGCGGGGATCGTGGACAACGCCCGTCTGTTCCAGCTTGCCGGACGCCTGACCGTTGACCATGGCCCCATAAAAGCCGGGGAGTACGAGCTGTCCCCAGCCATGAGCGCGGCGCGCATCCTGGGCTTTTTGCGCTCCGGCCGGGTGAAGCTGCACTATGTGCTCATACCAGAGGGCTTCACCCTGGAGCAGATCGCCGCCCGCCTGGGCCAAGGGGGCATCGCCGACGCGGAGCAGGTGCGCGGGCTGGCCCAGGACCCGGCCTTTGCCGCCGAGCTGGGAGTGAAGCAGCCCACCCTGGAAGGCTATTTGTTCCCAGACACCTACCGCTTTCCCCGCCACCTGGGAGCCAGGGCCGCGCTCAGCGCCATGGTCAACCGCTACAATCAGGCCTGGCATTCCCTGGCCCCGGTTGCCGAGCAAAAAGGCTGGAGCCGCCACAAAGCCACCACCCTGGCGGCCATAATCCAAAAAGAGGCGGCCAAGGACGAGGAGATGCCCCTGATCAGCGCGGTGTACCACAACCGCCTAAAGCGGGGCATGCGCCTGCAAGCCGACCCCACGGTTATCTACGGCATGGGCAAGGATTATTGCGGCAACCTGACCAGGTCCAACCTGGAATGCGACACGCCCTACAACACCTACACCCGCACCGGCCTGCCGCCCGGCCCCATCTGCTCTCCGGGCAGCGGAGCCCTGAGCGCCGCCCTGCACCCGGCTGATGTGCCTTATCTGTACTTCGTGGCCAAGGGCGACGGCGGGCACCAGTTCAGCACCACCTACTCCCAGCACCAAAAGGCGGTGGACGCCTTCCAGAAAAAGCGTAAAAGCCGCAGCCGGGAGGTGAGCGGCGGCTAGCCTCAATATTTCCCAAAGTTATAGGGAGTATTGGATAGCGGGCAATTTCGCTTTAACATACTGTTTTATATTGCATAATATGAAGTAAGCAGCTCCCGTGAGGCCGCAGCCCGTGCCGGGCAAAGCCCTAAGCCAGCCGGGCCAGTACCAGGCCCGAAACTTACCCAGCCCCAAAACCACGCCCATCTTCGCTGAATCAAAATCTTAAATTTAATAATTGAGGGCGATTCATTGTTGGGGTATATTTGGACTAACCTTAAGCTAGCGGGACTGGTTGGCTCCTAAAAAATCGTTGACAGGCTTGGGGGGCCGTGCTACCAAAGAGCTTTGAATGAATCATCATTCATTGATAATAACCTCTACGGCGCGGTTCGGGGCCACCGCGCGGGACGTAGCACGTTGAAAGCAGATTCCAAGAAGAACAGCGACAAACACCGCCGCATCATTCAAGCGGCGGTGAAGGTATTCGCAAAAAACGGATTTTTCAACTCCAAGGTCAGTGAGATCGCCCGCGCCGCCAACGTTGCCGACGGCACCATCTATCTCTACTTCCAAAACAAGGACGACATCCTCATCTGCCTATTTGAAGAGGAGATGAGCAAGGTGCTGGACAAAATGCGCCACGCGCTGGAGGGCATTACCGACCCGGCGCGCAAGCTGGAGCGTTTTGCCCAGGCGCACCTGAGCCTTTTGGATGAGAGCCAGGAGTTGGCCGAGATAATCCAGGTTGAGATCCGCCAGTCCTCCAAGTTCATGAAGGAATACTCAAACCAGCAATTTCATGAATATCTGAACATCATCAGCACAATCATCAAGGAAGGGCAGGCCCAGGGGGTATTTCGCCCAGACATCATGCCCGGAGTGGCCAAGCGGGCCTTCTTCGGTGCCCTGGACGAGATGAGCCGCTATTGGGTGTTGTCATCGGTCAAAAAATATTCCATAACCATGGCTGCGAAGCAGATCAGCGATTTTTTCATTAAAGGAATGTTGACTCATAACAGCGAAGACTAGTCTAGGTCCCTAGTTTTTCCCGTTACCCCAGCGCAAGCTAGGAAAGGAGGGGTGGAACCGTGAACATCGTGGTATGCATCAAGCAGGTGCCGGACACCGAGGCGGTGATCAAGGTCGCCGGCGACGGCAAGTCCATAGACACCAGCGATATTAAGTGGGTGATGAATCCCTACGACGAATTCGGCGTGGAAGAAGCGCTTCGGATAGTCAAGGATCAGGGCGGCGAGGTGACCGTGATCGGCGCCGGCCCCGCCCGCGTGGTCGAGGCCCTGCGCACCGCTTTGGCCATGGGTGCCGACAAGGCCATCCACATTCAAGACGACGACCTTTATGGGGCCGATCCCATTGCCGTGGCCAAAATGCTGGCCAAGGCCATCGAGCCCCTTAGCCCGGACATCATCTTCTTCGGCCAGCGGGCTGTGGACGACGACTCCGGCGTGGTGAGCTCGGCGGTGGCCGAGCTGCTGGGCCTGCCCCAGCTTTCGGTGGTGACCAAGGTGGAGCTGGCCGACGGCAAGGTCAAGGCCGTGCGCCCCGTGGAGGGTCAGACCCTGGTGCTGGAAGCCTCCCTGCCGGCAATCATCAGCGCCCAGAAGGGCCTCAACGAGCCCCGTTATGCCTCCCTACCCGGCATCATGAAGGCCAAGAAGAAACCCTTGGAGACCAAGACTCCGGCGGACTTGGGCGCGGAAAGGGCCGATTTCATCGAGATCGCGGCCATCAACCCGCCCCCCGAGCGCGCTCCCGGCAAGACCGTGGAAGGCGAAACCCCGGCGGAGTTGGCGGCCAATCTGGCCAAGCTGCTCAAAGAAGAGGCCAAGGTCATCTAAGGATTCGGAAAGGAACATCACCTTTCGCACGAAGGGAGAGCATATATCATGGCTGGTGTTTGGATAATCGCCGAGCAGCGTGACGGCGAATTCAGAAAAATAACCTTTGAAGTGGCCAGCGCGGCCAAAAAAGTGGCTGACGAGCTGGGCAGCGAGGTAACCGCCTTGGTGCTGGGCTCGGGCATGGAAGGCGCTTGCGCCGAGCTGGGCAAGTACGGCGTGGCCAAGGTGCTCTACGGTGACGGCGACGCTTTTGCCGCCTACACCACCGACGCCTACAACAACGCCTGCGCGGCCCTGATCAAAGACGGCGCCCCGGACGTGGTGCTTATGGGCGCTTCCACCCAGGGCAAGGACTTGGGCGGCCGTTTGGCGGCTCGTCTGGACACGGGCATCGCGGTGGACTGCACCGCCCTGGCCGTGGAAGACGGCAAGATCAAGGCCACCCGGCCCATGTACGCCGGCAAGGTCTACGCCGACGTGATCATTAACGGTTCGCCCCAGATGGCTTCCCTGCGCCCCAACGTATTCGACGTGGTGGAATCCGGCGGCGAGGCCGCGGTGGAGAGCGTTTCCGCCGACGCGGGCGAGGTCAAGGCCGTGGTAGCCGAGGTTCAGGCTGCCGAGGAAGGCAAGATCGACCTCACCGAGGCCACGGTCATCGTCAGTGGCGGCCGCGGCATGAAGGAAGCGGACAACTTTGCCCTGCTGGAAGAGCTGGCGGGCAAGATCAACGCCGCGGTGGGCGCTTCGCGCAGCGCGGTGGACGCGGGCTGGCGCCCCCACACCGACCAGGTGGGACAGACCGGCAAGGTGGTCACCCCCAACCTGTACATCGCCTGCGGCATCTCCGGCGCCATTCAGCACCTGGCGGGCATGGGCTCCTCCAAGGTCATCGTGGCCATCAACAAGGACCCCGACGCCCCCATCCACACCAAGGCCGACTACTGCGTGGTGGCCGACCTGTTCGACGTGGTGCCCGAGCTGACCAAAGAGGTCTAGCTCCGGCTCTGCATCGGCAATAGCCGATAAAAGCCCCCGCCCAATTTGGGCGGGGGCTTTCTTTGCGCCGTGTAGGGGGAGCGGTTCTAGTCTAGGTCCACTTGGGTTTTGCACTTATTACAGCGCCCCGCCCCCCTAAACAGCTTATTGCCGCACTCGGGACAGACATAGCGGGCCTCCTCGTCCTCGATCCATTTTTGGGTGCCCACCTCGCGCCAGTAAGGGATGGCCCTGAGAATGACCTTCTTGCCTATGGCCATGGGGAAGTTGTCAATGTGGGAGCAGGGGAACTCGTCGCACTGGTGGCAACCCTCATAGCCCTTTTCCCGGGTGCAATCCTTGATGGCGCAGGTGGTGCAAAAGACAAAGGGCTCGTCGGACATGCAACCCTTGCACTTGATGTCCGCCGTGGTCAGCGTCTCCGCCCCGTCCAGGGACCCCTTGCCGGGTTTGGCACCCTGGTAAAGGCCCACCAAGGCCTGCTTGAATTTCTCATTGTTGTCGCGGTCGGCCATGTAGATGGCGCACACCCCGCAGTAAAGCCCGCAAGGGGCCACGAAATCCGGATTTATCTGCATGTCCGCCCTCCCCTCCCAAAAAGTTATCCCCCGGGATTCTTTACGCCCGCTGGATTATCTCGTAGAATGTGACTACATAATAGCTATATTATAATCACATGTCAAAGCCGGAATAATCGCCCCACCAAGCCCAAAGGCACAAAAAAATCCGCGCCATCGCCGCGTGTGAACAAGGCGATGGCGCAGATTAGTAACAGAAGGGATTGTTGGGTTTCGGGCTGCGCCCTCTACGCCAATCTACGTGGAACCTGGTTTTTCGCGAAGCGTATCCTGGCGAACCGAGATCGCTTCGTTGCGGCCGGGGGCCGCGCCTCGCGACGACAAAGAATTATTAGCGGCACAGCCAGACGCCGCAGGGCAAGGCGGCAGGCGAGCGAAAGGCGCAAGCGTAGTCTTATCTAAGCTGAGCCTTGGGCGATACCGACAACGCAGCCCACCCCAGCGGCACAGCCAGTTGGTGCTAGGCAAGGCGTCGGGCCAGCGAGGCCCGCAGGCGTATATGCCAATACGCCGGGGAGGCGAGCGCCGCCCGCAACGCAGCCCACGGGCAGATGACGAAACCGCCCTCCCCAGCGGCACAGCCAGGTGGTGCTAGGCAAGGCGCCGGGCCAGCGAAACCCGCAGGCGTATATGCCAATACGCCGAGGAGGTGAGCGCCGCCCGCAACGCAGCATAGCGCTGCCTGGCGAAGCCGCCAGCGCCGCCTGGCGAAGCCGCCCGCCTAAGCCGCGGGGCCGAGGATTAACCGCTGCGGGTCCACTTCCTGGCGCAAAATACCCAACTCCTGCTCGCTGGGGGCCGGGGCGGGCTGGGCCTGGGACACGTCCAGCTCAAAGCCGGTCTTCTCCTGAATCTCCTCCACGCTCACCCCGGGGTAGACCTCGGCCAAATACATGTGCTTGGTCTCGGGGTGGAACTTGAGGATGCCCAGGTTGGTGACCACGGCCATGGGTCCGCCTCGCTTGAAGCCCGCCTTTTGGCGCGAGTCTGCGCCGTCCAGCCAGCCGGGGCTGGTGAGATAGTCCACCTTGGGCACGAAGCGCTTCTTCTCATGCTGCATGAAGATGATCACCCCCCAGGCCAGGGAGGCGGCGTCGCAGGCTCCGCCGCTGCCGGGAAACCGCACCTTGGGGTGACGGTAGTCGCCCAGGGAGGTGGAGTTCAGGTTGCCAAAGGGGTCAATCTGGGCCGCCCCCAAAAAGGCGATGGTGGACAGGCGGCGATGGCCCAGGATGCTGAAGGCTTCGATGAGCCCGGCGTTCATGGCGCTGCCGGACATCACCCTGGGGTCGGCCACGGCCAAGGGCAGCTCGTTCAGGGCGGGATCTATGCCCCCGGTCTCGAAAAAGACCACCGACTCCGGGGCGTGGATGCGCTTGGCCACGGTGGCGGCCAGCATGGACAGGCCGGTGCCCGCGAAGAGCACCGCGCCGTTGGGAACCAGGCGGCCCGCGCAAAGGGCCATCATTTCTTTATCAGTGTAGTCAGCCATGATGCTCTGCTCCCTAACGCCTGTCCAGGCCCGGCGCGTAGCCCAGGGCCGGGTCGGCCTTGATGCGCTCCAGGGCGGCCGGCTCCAGCTTGGCCAGGTATTCGTCGAAATCCTTACACCCGTAGATCCACTGATCCAGGTAGGCCTGGAAGGTATCGTTTTCCTTGGCCACCTGGCGGTACATGTTCAGGTGCTGGGGATCGTAGTCGTAAAAATAGTGGCAGGCGGTGGGGTGGGCCCCCAAGGGCACGTGCACCACCGCGTCCACCAAAAAGCCGGGCAAGGCGTTTTGGTCCGGATCTTGGCGGATCTGCTCTGTGGGCATGATCTCCTCACAGCTAACGATTACCCGGTCCGCTGCCCTGGCCTGCTCCAGGTCGGCGAAGCTCAGGCCCTTGATACGCACCGTGCCGTCTTCGCCCACCTGCTGGGCGTGCAGCAGGGTCACGTCCGGGTTGATGGCCGGAAGCAGCACCACCTTGTCCCCGGCCTGGGCAAAGGGGTTGTCCTGCACTGCCAGCTTCAGGGCGGGCACCTTGCCCTTGCCCCGGTCCTCGGGAACAAAGCCGTCCTTTTTCACGATATCGGTGTTCAGCCCGGTCTTGGTGGCGATCATGGGCAGGCCCATGGCCCCGGCCCAGAACCTCAGGCTCATCTGGTAGTTGCTGTAATCCTCCAGGGAGATGTCTCCCTGTTGCACCGCGCGGCGAAAGCGCACGCAGGTGGGAGCGAAGCGCCCCAGGCCTCCGTAGGCGATCTCCAAGCGGCCCACGCAACCAGCCCCCACCAACAGATCCATGGACTGGCCTTGGGAGTGGCAGACCAGGTAGAGGTCTTTTATGCCCTGGCGGATTATCTCATGCACCAGGGACATGGGGTTGCGGCTAAGGGTGAATCCTCCCAGGGACACCTGGTCCCCGCTGTGCACGAATTTTTCCACCGCCTGCTTGGCGGTCATGAGTTTGCCGGTAAGGTCCATGGCTCAGCTCTTAACGGACGGCCGAGTCCGCCGCCGGGCGGGCGTCGGTTTTCGGCGAGGTGTTCAGGCTCAGATGCGGCTTCATTATCTGCAAGCTCCATTTACATTAGGTTGCCGCCTCGGGCTGGGGGCCTCCGGCAGCGGGGTTGATGAATTTCTGCATGGCCACCACGATGGCCAACAACAACAGGCCCACCGAGTCCACCAGCCAGGCCGGGATTACCACCCCGGAGGCCAGATCGATGTCGGGCCAGAACAGCATGGCCGCCGCGCAAACCAGCATGACGGTTTCCAGCACGGTGGCCTTGCGGAACATATAGCGGTCCAGGGCGGCGGCAAAGGCCACCAGGCCCAGCAGGGTGGTGATCCAGGCCAGGATCACCTCCCAGTGCATCAACTCATATTCCTTGCCCACGCTCACCCCCAGCAGAGGGCGGTAGGCCATGACGATAGGGATGATATAGAGCCCCTTGGCCAGCTTCCATGAGGTGAAGGCGGTCTGCATGGGATTGGCCCCGGCCACCCCGGCTCCGGCAAAGGAGGCCAGCGACACCGGTGGGGTCACATTGGCGTCCTGAGAATACCAGAACACGATCATGTGGGTGACCAGCAGGGGCACCCCCAGGTCCAGCAGGGCCGGGCCGGCCAGGGTGGCCAGCACGATGTAGCTGGCGGTCACCGGCAGGCCCATGCCCAACACCAGCGAGGCCGCGCCGATGAGCAGGATGGCCAGGGCCTCGATGCCGAAGGAGAGGTCCAGGACCAGG
>JAHLLJ010000136.1 GCA_020444205.1 Deltaproteobacteria bacterium
TCAAGCCCGAGCCCATGACGCCCCGGGAGACTGCGGCCCAGGACAAGATCGACGATGTTGATTACGACATCTTCGTACACAAGATGAACATGGTGGCCCAGGAAGGCAAGGAAACCACCATGAAGCTGGGCGCCTCCTCGGGCATGCGCTGGGGCGACGTGGCCTTTGGCATCTACACCGCCCAGGGGGACCTGGCCGTGGTGGCCACCGGCATCTGGTTCCACGCCGTGCTGGGACAGCTTCCGGTGAAGTACATCGTCAAGCACTACCTGAACGACAAATCGGTGGGGGTGAAAGAAGGCGACTCCTTCTTTTTCAACGACCCCTTCTACGGCGGGGTGCACCCGGCGGACATGGGCCTATGCGTGCCGGTGTTTCACGAGGGCGATCTCATCTGCTTCGTTGGCGCGGTGGTGCACTCGGGGGAAAACGGCGGCACCGATCCGGGCGGGGTTTGCCCCCACGCCCGCTCCAAGTACGACGAAGGATTCCTCTCCCCACCCATCAAGGTGGGCGAAAACTACACCCTGCGCGAGGACCTGCTGAACATGTTCGCGGCCATGAACCGCGACGCCCGCACCATGATCCTGGACATCAAGGCCCGCCTGGCCGCCTGCCGCATCGCCCAGCGCCGCATCCTGGAGTTCGTGGGCCAAAAGGGCACCGACCTGGTGGTGGGCGGCCTCAGGCGCATCCTGGCGGTGACCGCCGAGGCGGCCCGCGGCAAGGTGAGCCAGCTCAACGACGGCGTGTTCTGCCAGCCCCGCTTCATGGACACCTTGGGCATGGGCGAAGGGCTTACCAAAATCAACCTAACCCTGGTCAAAAAGGGCGACACCATCAAGCTGGTGTTTGACGACACCACCCCCATGCTGCCCGACAAGCCCTTGAACAGCTTTTTTCAGGGCATCATCGGCATGGCCATGGTGTACTTCTGCGGCTGGTTCTTGCACGACCTCCCGGCCAACAACGCCCTGCTGGCCCCCATGGAATGGGACTTCCCGGACGACTGCCTGCTCAACGCCAAGGGAGAGGCACCCACTTCCATGTCCCCCTTCCCTCAGACTCTATTTGCCAACGCCATGTTCATGGCCGGGGCGCGCATGACCTACCACATGGATCCCAGCCGGGCCCAGGCTTCCTGGTACCAGGGATTCGGGGTGCCACTTTTCGGAGGCATGAACCAGTGGGGAGAGCCCATAGCCGACATCACCCCGGAGATAAACGCCACCGGCGCGGGGGCGCGCAACGACCAGAACGGAGTGGACGGCGCGGGGGCCTTTTTTGCCACCATGAGCGATTGCTCCGACGTGGAGACCACCGAGGCGGACCGTCCCTTTATCTACCTGTTCCGCAACTACTTCAAGAACTCCTACGGCCACGGCAAGTACCGGGGCGGGGCCGGGGTGGGCTTTGGCCTGAAGATGCACCACGTGCCGGGCGTAGCCCTGGGCTGCTTCGGCTTTGGCTCGCGCTTCCCCGCCACCCTGGGCATCTTCGGCGGCTATGCGGTGCCCCCGGTTTTCATCAGCACCGTGCGCCAGAGCAATCTGGGCAACCTGCTCAGCTCTTCGGACGCTTCCCTGCCCAACAACCTGGATCAGGTCTACGGCCAGGGCAATCCGGAAGAAGGCCAGCGAGAGTTTCACCACATCACCCTGCCCATCCAGCTTTACATGTACGGCGAGACCTTCTACGTGCCGGTGGGCGGCGGGGCTGGTTACGGCGACGTGCTGGAGCGCGATCCCCAGGCGGTGCTGGATGACCTGGCCGAGGGCCTGGCCTCGGATTGGGTGGTGACCAACGTTTACAAGGTGGCCTATGACCCGGACACCCTGCGCCTGGATGAGGCGGCCACCAAGGACCTGCGCGAGAAGACCGTATCCGAGCGCCTTGAGCAGGCCAAGCCCTTTGACGTCTTCGAGCAGGAGTGGTCCAAGCTCAAGCCCAGCGACGAAGCGCTGCACAGCTACGTGACCTACCCCCATCCATCGGTGGGCATCAAGCAAGGCCCCCTGATGCCCAGCTTGTAGGGAAAAGACATGGACAAAGGCGACATCATCCGCAAACGGGTATTGCATCAGGTCCTCAAGGACAAGGTGGCCCAGTTCGGCAACCGCGAGTTCTTCCGCTTTGGCGAAGAATCTTTCGGCTACCAGGATTTTGACCAGGCCACGGACCGGGTGGCCGCCGGGCTACAGGCCCTGGGCGTGGGCAAGGGCGACAAGGTGGCCATAATCATGAGCAACCGCTCCGAGTATTTGTTTCTATGGTTCGGCTTGAGCAAGCTGGGCGCGGTGGAGGTGCCGGTGAACACCGCCCATCGCGGCGAGTTGCTCAGCTACATGCTGGGCCAGTCCGGCAGCAAGTTGGTGGTGGTGGAAGAGGATTTCCTGGAGCGCTTGGCCCCGGTGCTCTCGGGCCTGCCCGCCATGCAAAGGGTGGTGGTTTTGGGCCAGGGCGATCCCCCCAGCCTGGACAAGCCGGTGACCGACTACGCCGAGATGGTGGACAACCTGGGAAGCTACCAGCCCGTGGAGGTCCTGTGGAGCGACCCCTTTGCCATCATCTACACCTCAGGCACCACCGGCCCATCCAAGGGCTCGGTGATGCCCCACAACTACGCCCTGTTCATGGGCGAGATATGCCAGGCCGCCGCCGAATACACCCCGGAAGACTGCCTATATAACGCCCTGCCCCTGTTCCACGGTAACGCCCAGTTCTTATCCACCATGCCTGCCTTGATCAGCGGGGCGCGCATGGTGCTGGGCCAACGCTTCTCGGCCAGCGGCTTTTGGGATGAGGTAAAAAAGCACGGCTGCACCGAGTTCAACTACATCGGCGGCATCTTGCAGATCCTCTACAAGGCCGAGCCCAAGCCCGACGACGCGGACAATCCCCTGCGGGTTCTTTTCGGGGCAGGGGCTCCGCCCGATCTGTACAAGCCCTTTGAGGAGCGCTTCGGAGTAAGGCTCATCGAGGGCTATGGCATGAGCGAGATAGGGGTGCCCATGCTCAACACGGTGCGCGAGCGCAAGATCGGCTCCTGCGGCAAGCTGCTGCCGGGCTACGAGGTGAGCCTGGTGGACGACGATGGCCTGCCCGTGCCGTCGGGCAAGCCTGGCGAGTGCCTGCTGCGCACCCTGGAGCCCAACTGCATGCTGCGCGAATACCACGACATGCCCGCCCAGACCGTGGAGGCCTGGCGCGATCTGTGGTTCCACACCGGCGACTATCTCACCCAGGACGAGGACGGCTACTTCTATTTCGTGGACCGCAAGAAGGACGCCATCCGCCGCCGGGGCGAGAACATCTCCTCCTTTGAAGTGGAGGCCGGGGTTCGCACCCACGCGGCGGTGTTGGAGTGCGCGGCAGTGGCGGTGAAATCAAACATGGGCGAGGACGAGGTGATGGTGTGCCTGACCCTCAAGCCGGGCCTGGAGCTTACGCCCGAAGAGCTTATCGCCCACTGTGCCGAACAAATGGCCTACTTCATGGTGCCCAGGTATCTGCGCTTCATGGAGGCCCTGCCCAAGACGCCCACCGAGCGGGTACAAAAAGTGATGCTGCGCAACCAGGGAGTCACCGAGGACACCTGGGACCGGGAAAAGGCTGGCTTGGAGCTCAAGAGGTGAACCGCTGCGAGCGCCCGGGCGCTGGTTGTTGATACGAAAGTTGTGGGGAGAAAAAAGGGAGGGGTGATCCATGCAAGCGGTAATGCTCAAACCAGAACACCAACTGGCCCTGGAGGAAGTGCCCAAGCCCGCTATCGACGGCCCGGGGCAGATACTGGTCAAGGTCACCACCACGGCCATCTGCGGCTCGGACCTGCACATCAAGCACGGTGAGATCCCCATCATGCCCGGCACGGTGATCGGACACGAGTTCGTGGGGGTGGTGGAGGAGGCCGCGCCGGACGTGCGGCTGTTCAAGCCCGGCGACCGGGTGGATGTGCCCGCCTGCATGTGGTGCGGCAGCTGCCCCTCCTGCCAGAGGGGGCAGGTGCAATACTGCGAAACCGGCGGTGTCTGGGGCGGAGGCTTTTTTGAAGGCCGCCTGCTCTCCGGCGCCCAAGCCGAGTACGTGCTGGTGCCCAAAGCTGAGCTGTGCGCCGTGCCCATTCCCGACAATGTAAGCGATGAGCAGGCCATCCTGGTGGGCGATGTATTGGGCACCGGCTACCACGCGGTGGTGGAAGGCGGCGTGAGCCCCGGCGACACGGTGGCCGTGTTCGGCTGCGGCCCGGTGGGCCTGTGCGCCATCGCCTCGGCCCGGCTTTTCAGCCCGGGCCGCTTGTTCGCCATAGACGTCCTTCCCAATCGCCTGGCCCTGGCCGAGAGCTTTGGCGCCGAGGTCATAGATGCCGGAAAGGTGGACCCGGCCAGCTACATCCTCGGTCAAACCGACATGTGCGGGGCGGACGTAGCCATAGAGGCCGCGGGGTTGAGCACTACTTTCAACCAGGGTCTTGGCGTGCTGCGCCGTGGCGGCACCTTGTCTATCGTGGGGCTTTTCGCCGAGCCGGTTGAGCTGGGCCTGCCTCTACTGGGCCTGTCCGGGGTGCGCATCAGCATGGGCCTGGGCAACCTGGGCCACATCCGCAAGCTCATGAACCTGGTGTCCACCGGGAAGCTGGATTTGTCGGCTTTGACTACACACACCTTCCCGTTTTCCCAGGCCATGGAGGCCTATGAGCTGTTCGAGCACCACAAGGATAAGTGCATCAAGGTGATGCTCAAGCCCTGAGGACTTTTTGACGTCTTAAACAGCCGGGCCGTGGGGCCCGTTACCCAACAGGGAGGACAAAAATGCCTTACAGCAAACCCATCGAGGCCTTTGAGGACATGATCAACGTATTCGACCCCCAGGCCGCCGAGGGACTCACCGCGGTGTTCCAGTGGGACGTGTTGGGCGAAAACGGCGGAGTCTGGCACATCAAGGTGGCCGACGGCAAGGCCGAGCTGATCAACGAGCGCCATCCATCTCCCACCGTGTCCCAGACCTGCGGCACCGACCTGTTCCTGTCCATGGTCAACTACGAGATCAACGGCATGCAGGCCTTCATGAGCGGCAAGCTGAAGATGACCGGGGACATGAACGTGGCTCAGAAAATCTACGAGGTATTCCCCTTGCCGCAGCCCGAGGGCTAGAGGGAGACGCCTGGCGGAACGCCGCAACCCCCGCACTCTTTTCAGGGGAACAGCATGCATACGGACAGCCAGCAAGAGACCCTTCCACTTGTGCCGCAAGGCATCGCCGCCCAGGCCGGAGAGCATGGCCCGATGCTTACCGGAGGGCATTGCCCCCATTGCGGGCGCGACTTCTTTCCCCAGCCCCGCCACTGCCCCCAGTGCCTGCGGCCGCCCGAGCAGCGCCGGCTCAGCGGAGACGGCCTCATCTACAGCTACACCGTGGTGCGCACCAAGCCGCCCTTTGGCCTCCCCCAGCCCTATGCGGTGGGCTTCATCGATCTGGACGAGAGCGGCCTGCGTATCTTTGGGCTGCTGAACCCGGCGGACATCGGGCGGCTGGCCATGGGCGGCCGGGTGCGCTTGAAAGTCGGGCCCATGGGCCGCGACGCCAAGGGTGAGCCCTGCCTACGCCCTTACTTCAGCCTGGAGGGCGAGGATGCCTAAGCCAATAGTGGCCGGAGTGGGGGTCGTTCCCTTTGGCAAGCATCAACAGCGCAGCGTGGTGGACCTGGGGGCGGAGGCCGCCTATTTGGCCCTCAAGGACGCGGGTATCGCCCCGGAGCGGGTGGAAGCGGGTTTCTTTGCCAATGCCGTGGCCAGCCGCTTGTTCGGCGACAGCACCATCGGCCAGAACGTGCTGTGGGAGGTGGGGATCAACCGGGTGCCGGTGGTCAACGTGGAAAACGCCTGCACCTCCGGTTCCACTGCCTTTTACCTGGCCTGCAACGCGGTGGCCGCCGGTCAGGCTGAGATGGCCCTTGTGGTGGGCGCAGAAAAGATGTGCGTGCCCGAGTTCGGGCTTATCAATTCCGGAGAGAGCGATTGGGACACCCAACTGGGCCTGGTGGCTCCGGCCAGCTTCGCCCTCAGGGCCCAGCGGCACATGCTGGAGCACGGCACCACTGTGGAGCAGATGGCCCAGGTGGCAGTGAAGAACCGCGCCCACGCCGCCCACAATCCGGTGGCCATGTTCCGCGAACCCGTCACCGTGGAACAAGTGCTGGCCGCCCCCATGATCGTGGACCCGCTCACCCGCCTGCAGTGCTGCCCCATTGCCGACGGCGCGGCGGCGGCCCTGGTCTGCTCGGAAACCGCGGCCCGCGATCTTAGGCAGGCAGCGGTCAAGGTGGAGGCGGTGGTGCTGGGCACCGGCGACTACCAGTCGCCTCAAGACCTGGCCCACTGGGAGACCGACTTCCGGGTCTGCGCCCAGGCCTATGAAAAGGCCGGCCTGGGGCCGGAAGACCTGGACCTGGTGGAGTGCCACGACGCCTTCACCATCTCCGAGATACTGCACTACGAGGCCCTGGGCCTGTGCGCCTCCGGCCAGGGCGGCCGCTTCGTGGCCGAGGGCCACGCCTCCCTGGGAGGCCGGATTCCAGTAAACCCCTCGGGCGGTCTGCTCAGCCGGGGGCATCCGGTGGGGGCCACCGGCGTGGCCCAGATCGTGGAAGTCGTCAACCAGTTGCGCGGCCAAGCGGGCCCCCGTCAGGTCCAAGGGGCCGGGGTCGGTTTGGCCCACTGCATGGGCGGGGACAAGGCGGGAGACACCAAATCCTGCACTGTGGCCATACTAAGCGCTTAACTTCAATCACCGGGAGATTATCTTGCCCGCCCTAATGCATCATGTGTCCATCTTCGTCAGAGATATGGAGCGATCCCTGGAGCTGTTCACCGGCATACTGGGTATGGAGAGCGTAAAAAGGCTGGACAACGTGCAAGGCGGTCGCATCTCCACCCTGTTGGGCATACCCGATTTCAGCGCGGACATGGTGTTTCTCAAGCATCCCAGGCAAAAAATATTGCTGGAGCTGGTGCGCCAAACCGGGCCTGCGCCGGACCCCGGTCCCCGTGACGGCATGAGCGGCTTCGGCATCAGCCTGGCCGTGCCCGACCTGGACTCGCTGCACGCCGAGTTGGGCCGGGCGGGCTGGAGCCCGCTCAGCGAGCCCCTGGACATGCTCGACCCATCCGGAGCGGCCATGCGGCTTTTTTGCTTTCGCACCGACGAGGGCATGATGGTGGAGCTTATCCAGCAGGGCGGCTAAAACCTGATCTACCACCTGCTACCGTGCCTGGGTTCTAACCGGACAAGGCAGCCCAAAACCAAAGGAGCCGGTCCATTGGGCCGGCCCCTTTAGTTTGCCTTTCCCGGCAATGTCATGCGGGGTGTTAACCCGGCTTGTTGGCTAGAAGCTCTTTGCCCAGGTCAAAGGACGGGCCCACCACCCGGCTGAGGCCCAGGTATTGGCGGTACTCGGGCAAAAAAGCCAGGGGATCGAACTTGACCGGGTCGATCCGGCCCTGTTCATCCAGGCAGGCCTCATCGAGCTTGACGTCCATCACCTGGCCCACGAACTGGGTGTGCAGGCCCAGCTCGTTGGTGACCACCACCTTGCACTCCAGGCTGAGCGGAGCCTCGGCCACCGTGGGGGCGTTGACCAGCTCACTCTTTACGGCGGTCCAGCCCAACTCGGCGAACTTGTCGCGGTCGCGGCCGCTGGCCATGCCCACGAAATCCACCTCTTTTACCTGGGAGGCGCTGGGTACGTTGAGGGTGAAGGCCTGATTCCGGACAATCTGACGGTGGCTGTAGGTGGCCTCGCGCAGGCTGACGTTCACGCACACCGGCTTGGAGCAGCAGATGCCGGCCCAGGCCGCGGTCATGATGTTGGGCTTGCCGTCTTGATCGTAAGTACCCACCAGCACCACCGGGGCGGGGCATAGCAGCGTTTTGGGGCCTAGTGATTTTTTCATGGGAGCCTCCTTGCGGATTTATAGAGCATATCAATGATGATGCAGAGGTTGTCTTTTAGAAGCAACGGCCTGGCCGCCGGCTCTAGTTGATTCTCTGGAAAAACTCAACAATGTGATCGGCAAAACAGGAGACCAGCTCCCGGTCGGCCTTGTCGGATTGGTGCAGGCTCAGCTCGGAAACCGGCAACAGGGGGAACCCGTGTTCCGGGCCCAGCAAACGAAAAGAGGAATCCAGAGAACCGGCGCTGACCGGCGCCACGGCCAGCCCGGCCCTCACCGCCGCCAGGATGCTGGAAATGCTTTGGCCCACAAAGGCTATCCAGTGCCGCTTTCCCGCCTTGCGCAGACTCTCCACACCCCATTCCCGGCAGGAACACCCCTCATGGTAAACCGCCAGGGGCACCGGGTCTTCGGTGTGGGCGGTGCCGTTGCAGGAGGTGGCCCAGACCAGCGGCTCCCGGTGCACTACTTGCCCTCCCTTGAAATCCATCCCCAACAGGCACAAATCCAGCTCTTCCCGGAGCAGCATCTGTTGCAGATCCGGGCTGTCCGCGCTGTAGATGTCCACCCGAATGCGGGGAAAAGCCTTGCGGAAATCCGCCAGGACCGTGGGCAGAAAGCGCGCGGCATACTCCTCCGCGCAGCCGAAGCGTATCTGGCCGAACATCTGGGGCCTGGCGAACACCGCCACCGCTTGGTCATGCGCCTTGAGGATCATCAGGGCATGCTCCAGCAGGGTTTCCCCGGCCGAAGTCAAGCTGAAGGAGCGGCCGCTTTTCTGGAAAATGGCGTGCCCTACGATCTCTTCCAGCCGTTTCATCTGCATGCTTACCGCGGACTGGGTGATGTGCTGCATCTCTCCCGCCCGGGTAAAGCTGCCGGTTTCGGCGATGGAGGAAAAGGTTTGTAGCAGGTCGATGGGAAGCTCCATAAGCATAACCGTTCTTGATGTATCTCATAAAATAGATTCATTTGTCTTATATCTCATATTCTTCTATGTTTCTTCCTAGATCAAGGCCAAATGCGGAAGACACGGAATTTTGATCGCCTTGGCCCGGCCATGGGAGGAAGGAAGGTAGCGACGATGAACCACAATAAGCAAAGCCAAGTTTGGGCAAGCCTTCGTCAGCCAAGCTCCGGATGGGTAACCGAGCTGCTGATTTCCCGGATGGCCCAGACTGGTCCTTCCACCCCCCCCAACAGGCGCTACGCAAGGCCAAGCCAGGGGACCAAGGAAGACAGGCGTCAGGCTCCCTGCTGTCGGCCGGTTCTCGTAACCGGCGAATGATGAGCAGATGGGGCTGACTTTCCGCACAAAACACAAGCACCCACCCTGGGGGTGGTTCCCCCGGGGTGGGTGCGCTTGAATTAGGTCAAAAGGGCGAGCCGCTAAAGAGCCGGGTCCAGAAGCACCTTCATGGCGGTTTCGCCCTCCACCTCTCCGGCCACCAGCTTCAGAGCGTGCAGGGCTTCTTCCAGGGGCAAACGGTGGGTGACCAGCTCCTCCAGGGGATACTTGCCTGACTCGGCAATCTTGATGGCCGGCTCCACCGCCGGGTAGTCATGAGAGAAGACCCCCTTGAGGGTGATTTCGTTGTACACCACCTTGTCCAGGATCAGGGGTATCTCCACTCCGCTGCCATAGATGCCGGGCAACACCAGGGTGGCCCCCAGCCCGGCCAGGCTTAGGGCCAGGGGCGCCCCCTTGGGGTGGCCGGTCACGTCCATGACCACGTCGGCCATGCCCCCTCCGGTGGCATTGCGCACCGTTTCCATCGGGTCCTGGCGATCGGCGTTTATCACCACGTCCGCCCCAAAACGTTTGGCCATTTCCAGGCGCGGGGCGTCGCGCTCCAGGCCCACCACCATGATGGGCCCCGCGCCCGACTCCTTGGCCACGGCCACCCCGGCCAGGCCCTGCTGGCCCGGCCCCACGATGG